>NZ_JBVIQN010000028.1:0-128464 GCF_055577005.1 Streptomyces sp. NPDC033221
CAGCGCCGATGGTACTGCAGGGGGGACCCTGTGGGAGAGTAGGACGCCGCCGAACAATTTTTCCGCTCCGGTCCCTGAACCTCTGGTTCAGGGACTGGAGCTTTTTTGCGTTGCGTCCGGACGGCAGGACATCCCGCGCCGTACACGGCAGATGTACACGACAAAGGCCCTGCCGGGCGCACGCCGGCAGGGCCTTTTCGCGTCTTCAGGCCGGGACGAGAACCCGGTCCGATGCAGTGCCGAGGGAAATACGTTCGCGGAGAAGCAGGCCGCGCTCGGGGGAGTAGTCCAGCCGCGCCAGGACGGCGGGTGTCGCCACACCGGGCAGGGTGTAGGTGAAGAAGTTGTTCATCTGCGTCTTCACGGCACGGTCGTCGGCCGACGTGAGGCTCTCGCCACCGACCCAGTTCGTCATGAACAGCGAGACGACCGCCGCCAGCTCCACCCGGGGCAGCAACTCGCCGCCCTGCTCGGCCCGCATGAGCGGACAGGAGACCACGGCCTTCCAGGAGTCCCAGGGCGACGCCCAGGTCCGCGTGGGCCGGTCCAGGGCGGCCAGCTGGAGCGCCGCCTTCACCTGCGGGTCCGCTTGCACGCGGTGGGTGAGCAGCAGGCCCAGGTCGATCCATTCCTGCAGGGCCGGCGCACCGGGGTCGTGCTCGACGCCCTCGGTCAGGTCGACTGCGAGGATGCCCTCGGCCAGCCCCGCTTTGGAGGAGAAGTGGTGGTACAACGCGCCGGGTGTCGAATGCGCGCGTGCCGCGATCTCGGTGATGGAAGCCCGGTTGTATCCCCGTTCGTTGAAAACCTCGCTGGCGGTCGCCAACAACCGTGCTCGCGTTTTCAGTGCGCGTTCCTGCATCTGTGCCTTCTGCTTCTCAGGCCCCTGGTGAAGGAGCAGCCTGTGGTTCTTGGCCGAGCCGGTGTTCTGCCGGTGTACTTCAGCGAATGAGGCGCACGGCGGCCCGCATCCGGTGTGTGGACGGCAGGGTGTGGCTGCCGTCGTCGCCGGGGGCGGTGAGCGGCGCATTGCCGTGTTTGCCGGAGACGAAAAAGTAGGGGTGCCCGGCGGTCCTGAGAGATTTCGGTACACGACGGGAATGGCCCGTGGGGCGCTCGACGGGCGCCTGGAACCGCGCGCTGAAAGGTGCGTTGCGGCGGCCGGGAACTTGGCCGAGTCGGGGCGACTTGGACGGGGCCGGCCGCGCCGCGGGATGCGCGCCGCAGCCATAAACGATCTTGATGGCGTTCGGTGGTACGGCAGTCATGACGATCCCTGGGGGCAGGCGATTTTGCCGTGTTTTGTTGGTGAATTCTCCATGCGATCCCCCTGAACACCTGGCTCTCGCAAAGCCGTCGCCGCGGGCAGTTCCGCCGTACTTCCTTCCGGGCGGGCCCGGTTACCGAAGAGCCGGCGCCCACCGGACATGTCCGCGGGCCCGCGACGGCACCGGTGCGGGCCAGTACGCTGATCGGCCGCGGCGGGCACCGTCCCGGGCGGGATCACCTGCCGCGAGCCGTCCCGAGGAGGGGAGAGCAATGGCAGACGGACCCCGCGCGTTCCCGGCGTCGTGGTGTGCCGACTTCACGAGGCCCTCCTTCCGCACACAGACCGGACGGCCTGTTTCCTGCCCATCTCTCATCCTGAGATCAGGTCGTTGAGTAATCAAGGGCCACGTCTGGCTGGGAGTTTCCGTCCGGTCGCGTGCCGCTCCACAGGAAGACTTGAACGCACATGCTTCCCACCTACCGGCCGACCCAAGCGCAACTGGAGGCGTTCAGGCTGCTCTGCCGCGCCAAAAGGAGTGTGCTGAAGCCCGAGGACGTCGGCCTGCCGAAGCGTGCCGCCCAACGCGGCCCCACCGTACCCGGTCTGACCCAGCCGGAGGTGGACACCCTGATGAACCGCGGCTTCAACACGTACGCCCGATATGAGCAGGGCCGGCGGATTCCTTCTCCGGCGTACCTTCTCGAACTGGCCGTGGCGCTGCGGTTCAAGGAGAGCGAATACCGCCAGGCACACATGGACCTGTACGGAACGACACCCGCGCCGCTGGACCCCGAGGCCGGACTCGACGTACCGGCGGACTACAGGATAAAGGTCGAGGGGCAGAACGCCATCTCCTACCTGAACGACCACCGGTGGAATCTGCGGTACTACAACGAGGCCTTCCGGAAGATGCTCCCGTCAGGTGAGGTTCCGGCGAACATGGCCGAATGGTTCCTTTTCAGTGCGGAGGCCCGCGAAGTCCTGGTCGGCTACTTCGAATTCTGGGCCCCCAAACTGGTACCGCAGTTCCGGGCGTCCGTATCGGCCTCGCCCCAGGACCGACATCTGCTGCGGCTGCGCGACCGTCTGCTGCGCGACGAGCGGCTGTCCGCCATCTACAACCAGGGCGACAACGCCTACATTCATCCGGACGGTGACCGGCGGCCGATGAATCACGGGACGCGCGGCCTGGGCTGGGCCGTGATGCTGTCCGCCCGCCCCGAAGGCTCCCCGCTCTTCCGGGAAATGACGATCATTTTTCATCCGGACCCGACTGTGGCGATACACACGGCGCAAGGCGCGGGAAATCCGACGAGAATGGGCGCATGACCGTCCGCAACGCCTCCTTCGAGCCGAGTGCCGCAGCCGGCGTCGCGGAACGGCACGACGTGCCGGCATACCCACCCGATGGCAAGGGCGTTCCCAGGTGGGCGACACCATGCTGAGCGACTTATACGCCGCGGGCCCGGCACGGTGCCGCTGTCATCTGATGATCATGGGCCCGGTCCGTGGTCATGCGCGGACCGGTGCCACCCCCTACGCGCGTTTCCAGGAGACACCCAGTGGCGTACGTCAACCGACCGGGCATAGCCGAGGCCCCCCACGTCATTCGCAACGAACCGATCGTGGAGGACATCGCCACCTGGGCCAAGTGGGACGAAGCCGACGGCCCGCAGGTCCGGGAGAAGAAGTACAAGGCGGCGAAGGCGGTCGCCGCCCGCATCGCCGGAAGGACCGGCGTCACCTACCGGCGTTTCACGGAGCCCCTGGCCGACGTGGCCCGTACGGTCTCGATGCGTGAACGCAACGACATCGCCGTGGCCGCCGTCAGGGACCTCGCCGTCACCGCCGCGGACCGGGCACTCGGGACCGCGGGGATCACGCCCGCCGACGTCACGGGCATCATCTCGTTCAACGCCACCGGGGACCGTACCCCCGGCCCGGACGCCGCGGTCATCTCCGCCCTGGGACTCGACCCGAACATCGTCCGCATCCCGATGACACAGCTCGCCTGTGCCGGCGGCGCCCACGCCCTCGGCCTCGCCGCGCACTTCCTCCGGCCGGGCGACAGGTTCCTCGTCGTCGGCGCGGAGAAACTCAGCACCTCGTACCAGCGCAGCGACAACACCAACATCGAGCACACGGCCTACAAGCTGCTCTTCGGCGACGCCGGGGCCGCCGCCGTCGTGAGCGACGAGAAGCTGGCCGACCCCGGCATGGTCATCGAGGAGACCTGGCAGCACCTGGAGCCCGGCTCACTCACCGCCTATGCCACCCGGCACGAACCCGACGGCCTGCACTTCGACAGCACCAAGGAAGCCCTCGACGCGGTCGCGGCCGTCCTGCCGCACCTGCCGTGGCCCGGCGAGGAAGCCGAGTTCGCCGTGGTGCATCCCGGCTCCCGGAGGATCCTCGAACTCGTCGAGGAGGAAGGCGGCGTCTCACCCGAGGCGGCCCGCCACTCGCACGAAGCCCTGGCCAACGGCGGTAATACCGGCGGCCCGACCGTCCTGCGCATCCTGGACCGCCTCCACGACGACCCGCCCGCCCCCGGCGCCCGCGGCATGATGCTCGGCTTCGGCCCCGGCTTCTGCGCCGCCGCCTCCCGGCTCCGCTGGGCCGGCTGACATCCCGTTACGGCGTGAACGCGTCCGAGGGCCCGGACTCCGGGCCCCTCGGACGTCGCGCGGCACCCGCAGGCGGCCGCGGGGGCTGCGGTCGCCGTGAGCCCTGATGCGAGGCCGACCCCGTCGCCGAACGGCTGTCCGTCGCCGGCGGAGTCAGCCCCGCCCCTCCCCTCGCCCCCACTCCCGTGCCAGCCCCGCGAAGGCGGCGGACGCAGCGCTGCGGTAGGCCGTTTCGCGGTGCAGGAGGGTCACCGTGCGGGCGGGGAGCGCGGGGGAGAGGGCGATGGGGTGGAGGTCGGGCTGCTCGCGGGTGATGGCGTCGGGCAGGACGGTGGCCAGCGGAGTGCGCCGGATCAGTTCGGTGATGGTGGTGATGGAGTTGGCCTCCACCGCGATGTGCGGCCGCACGCCGTGCGCGCCGAAGTGCGTGTCGATGTGCAGGCGGGTGGCGAAGTCTGCGCTGAGCAGCGCCAGTTGGTGGTCGCGCAGGGAGCGGATCGGCAGCGCCGCGGTCCGTCCGGCGTACGGGTGGGTGGGGCCGACGACCAGGCTGAGGGTTTCGGTGAACAGCGCGGTGCCGGTGATGCCCGGCAGGTGCGGACCGCTGAACGCGATGCCGAGGTCCAGCTCGTCGGCCAGCAGCGCCGACTCCATCAGCTCCTGCGGCATCTCGCGCAGGGTCAGTGAGATGCCGGGGTGCCGGGAGTGGAACTCCCCGGCCAGCGGGCCGACGAGGTATGCGGTGAAGGTCGGCGTCGTGGCCAGGCGCAGCGTTCCGCGCGACAGGTCCCGTACGTCCAGTACGGCGCGCTCGGCCGCCTCCAGGTCCCGTAGCGCACTGCGGGCGTAGTGGGCGTATGCCGCGCCGGCGTCGGTCAGCCGCACGGTCCGGCCCGTACGGTCCAGCAGCTGCACCTTCAGCGTCCGCTCCAGCTGTCTGACCTGCTGGGAGAGGGTGGGCTGGGAGACGTGCAGGGCCTCGGCCGCTCGGGTGAAATTGGCGTGCTCGGCCACCGCGAGCAGATAGCGGAGGTGGCGCAGTTCCAGGGCCATACCGGCCACTGTAAGCGGTTATAGGTGCCATCGATAGCTGCCATGAGTTGTACGTCTTGGACGCTATAGCGGCAGGTCACGCATGGTGGAGTCATCGGCCTCACGGCTGACCCCAGCAAGGCCGGTGTTCCCAGCAAGGCCGGTGTCCCTCAGCAAGGAGTGGCTGTGCACCCCCACCTCACCGACGGCGTCCGGCGCTTCCGGCACGACGTCCACCCCGCCAGGGCGGCTCTCTTCGAGCGGCTCGCCACCACCCACCGGCCGGGCGCGCTGTTCATCGGCTGCTCCGACGCCAGGGTCGTACCGGAACTGCTCACCCAGTCCGAGCCCGGCGAACTGTTCGTCATCCGTACGGCCGGGAACCTCGTCCCGGTGTACGGGCCGGAGCCCGACGCGGTGTCGTCCAGCATCGAGTACGCGCTCGCCGTGCTCGGCGTCGGCGACGTGATCGTGTGCGGCCACTCCGGATGTGGCGCGATGACGGCGCTGGCCACCGGTGAGGACCTGACCGAGCTGCCGGCCCTCGACGGCTGGCTGCACACGGCCGGGCCCGCCGGCCCCCGCGCTCCGGACCCGGTTCCGGCGGGCGGTGGCGGGACCGAGGCCGCCGTCACGGCACTCGTCCACGACAACGTCGCCGTTCAGCTCGTCCATCTCGCCACCCACCCGTCCGTGGCCCGCGCCCTCGCGCAGGACACGGTGACGCTGCACGGCTGGACCCATGACATCCGCACCGGAGCCGTCGACGTCCTCGACCCGCGCAGCGGAACGTTCACCCCGCTCTCCTGAGTCCCGTCCTCCCGGACGCCGCCCATGAGAGCCCCTCGGGCGCAGCCCGCCGCCCCGCCACCGAAAGGACCCTTGGATGCCCCACGCCCAGCTCGACCCGCAGGCCCGCCGGGATCTGGCCCTCGCCATCGTCGAGGCCACGATCCGCAAGGATCTCACCTGGCAGGAACTGGCCGACGCCACCGGCCTGTCCGTCGCCTTCGTGACCGCCGCCCTCCTCGGCCAGCACGCCCTGCCCGCCGACGCCGCCCGGGCCGTGGCCGAACGCCTGGACCTCGACGAGGCGGCGGAACGGCTGCTGCAGACGATCCCGCTGCGCGGCAGCATCCCGGACGGCATCCCCACCGACCCGACCCTCTACCGCTTCCACGAGATGCTCCAGGTCTACGGCACGACCCTCAAGGCCCTGATCCACGAGAAGTTCGGCGACGGCATCATCAGCGCCGTCAACTTCCGCCTGGACATACAGAAGGTCGACGACCCCGAGGGCGGTTCCCGGGCGGTGATCACCCTGGACGGCAAGTACCTTCCGGCGACACCGTTCTGATCCCACTCGCCGGTCTCCCGGCAGGCTCGGCTCAGCGCGCGGGACGGGTAACAGTACGGGTAAACCTTCGTACTGCCCCGCGAGCACCCAGTTGGTCGGCATGGTGTGCCGGAACCCGCAGAACCCCGCCCGTCGGCCGCGCGACCCGGGAAGATCGCGCGGCCGACGGGCGGGGTAGGGCGCCGGGCGCCGGCGTGCTGTGCCCCGGAGGATCAGGCCTCGCGCGGCGTCAGCTCGCCCATGGGGCCCCAGCCGTCGGCGTCGATCTCGCTGCTGATGATCTGCGGGGTGGTGGCGATGGCGCCGGCCATCGACTCCAGGCCCGCCTTGAAGTGCGCGGAGTTCACGTGCTTGTCGCCCGCCTCCCGGTCGGCGAAGCCCTCGACCAGTACGAACTGGCGCGGGTCGTCGACGCTGACCGACCACTCGAAGAACAGGTTGCCGGGCTCCTGCCGGGTGGCCTGCGTGAAGTCGTCCACCAGCGACAGCCACGAGTCCTGGTACTCGGGCCGGACGGTGAACTTGACGACGATGAAGATCATGCTGGCTCCTGCGCTGGTACGGACCGGCTGCGGCTGCGCGGCCGGGCGGGCTGCCGCCCGTGTCGTCCCCCATGGTGGGCGTCCCCGGCCGCCCGCCGAAGAAGGATCGCCGCGCATTCCGGCCCTCCCGGAAAATCCGCTGCCCAGGGGGCGGGAGCGGCGACGGGGAGCGGCCGGTGCGGTGGAAAACGCGGTGCGTTCCGGCGGACGGGCGTGCTGGGATGGTCCGCCTGCGGAATCGACGGGGAGGCGGCAGAGGTATGGCGCGGCTCAGTGACATCGCCCGGGAAGCCGACGGTACGGCGTCGGCACGGCGCACCGTACCTCCTCTGGAGCTGCCCCCGCCCACCGGCCGTCACGCGGTGGGCGTGCGCACCGCCCACCTCGTCGATGACGGACGCGCGGACCCGTTCCGGCCCGGCCGGGCCCGCGAGCTGATGGCGCAGCTGTGGTACCCGGCTCGTGTAGAGGCCGGTCGGGCACCGGGGCGGTACGTCTCCGACGCGATGTCGCCCCTGGTGGTCGACGCGTGGGAGGAGGAGCCCGGCTGCTCCGGACTGCCGCCCGACACGGCGGCCGGAATCCTCGTACACGGCACGGCGGACGCGCCGCCCGCTCCGGACGCGCGCGGCTGCCCGCTGGTCCTGCTCTCGCCCGGCCACACCCGGCACCGCGCGGACCTGACCGCACTCGGGGAGGATCTGGCGAGCCGCGGATTCCTGGTGGCCGCTCTGGATCACCCCGCGGACGCACTGGGCGTGGAGTTCCCGGACGGCCGGATCGTGCCGTACCGGGAACCGGACGGCCTCGCGGACGGCGACACCGGCGATCTCTCCGGCCGCTATCTGAACGTACGGGCATCCGATCTGAGCTTCGCCCGCGCCCGGCTGACGGCCCCCGGATTCTGGTGGCACGCCCTGCTCGACCCGTCGCGGACCGGTGTCGCGGGCCACTCGCTGGGCGGCGCGGCGGCGGCCGAGGCCATGCGGCTCGACCCCGGGTTCACGGCCGGGGTGAATCTCGACGGCATCCCGTACGGCGATGTCCTCCGCACCGGCCTGGAGCGACCGTTCCTGCTGTGCCAGTTCACCCCGGACGACCCGGAGTTCCGGGAGGAGACACAGGCGCTCGGCCGCCTGTGGAACGTGCTGCGCGGGCCGCGGCATCATCTGCTGGTCGACGGCGGCGGGCACGGGTCGGCCACCGACCTGGACGCGCTGGCCGGTCCGCTCGGCTACCGGGAGTTCACCGACGCGGAGGACTACGCCTTCGCGCTCGGCACCCTGCCCGGCGGCCGGGGGACCGAGATCACCCGGATGTGTGTGGGCGGCTTCTTCGAGGAGCAACTGCTGGGCGCTCAGGGCTTCATGGAGGCGCTGCCGCCCGAGGTCACGGTGGTGGGGTGAGGGGAGTGGCAGCGCCGATCGGGTCGGCTGCCCGGTACGGACATGCAGGGGGCCTGCCGTGCGGCACGCTCACGTACGCCGTGTCTCGACGAGACGATCGCCGGACAGCAGTGTGCCGGCCTGCTTGACGTGCTGCAGCACAGGTGAGACCTCCATGCTCTGCAGGCCGTCCAGGGACCCGATGCGGTCCGTCGTGAACTGGAACAGTTCGTCGAAGTCGCGGCAGTGCGCGACGGCGTGGAGGTTGTAGGGCCCGGACACGGCCGCGGCGAAGGCGATCTCGGGTTCCTGTGCGAGTGTGCGTCCGGCGCTCTTCACTGCTGACGGATGCACGCGCAGCCAGAGGTTCGCGCGAGCGTGATAGCCCAGCGCGGCTGCCGCGATCTCGACGTCGATGTGGACGACGCGCCGGTCGAGCAGGGCGTGCAGGCGGCGGGACACCCGTCCTGGGGTGGAGTCCGCCGCTGCGGCGAGGTCGACGAGGCTGGCGCGACCGTCCGCGGCGAGAGAGCCCAGGATCTTCTCGTCCTCCGCAGTGAGGAGCACCGGCTCCCGGGCGACGACCGGGGTTTCGGTGAAAGGCGAACCCGCGCTGCCCAGCATGGCTTCCTGCTCCGCGGACAGGACGCCTTGCAGGGCGGCCCAGTAGTGGCCGCGGCCTCCCATGAACTGCCGGAGCATGGCGAAGGCGTTGATGTCGAGCACGGCCGCGGTGCGCGGAAGCCGTTGTCCGAGCAGGTCTTCGCGCTGCTCACGCGTGCGTGACTGGGTCGCGCAGGTGATTTCGCAGCCGGCCGCGCTCACGGCGACCCAGTTGACATCGTCGCGTTTGGCGAGCGCGTCGGCGATCGCCGAGACGCTGCCAGGGCGGCAGCGCAGCCGTACCAGCCACCTGCTCTGGCCCAGCGCGCCGGGATTCACCATGCCCGCGACGCGGACGACGCCGTCGGCGCGCAGGCGTCGGTAGCGGCGGTTGACGGCGCCTTCGGTGAGGCCGAGCGCGGCAGCCATCGAGGCGAACGACGCTCGCGGAGCGATCTGCAGTGCGCGAATGATCCGCACATCATCGGGCGGCAAGACGCCGGATTCGCGCACGGGCACTCCCTCCATGAGGGCAATCCTACAGAACGGCCGCTTCGATTCGCTCCGGAAACAGCGCGGCGAACAGACTCGCAAAGCACCGCTGAAGAGCCACGGCAGCACGCTGACCGCGGTCTCGCGGTGCACGTCCTCGCGGTGCACGAAGCGCGCCGCGAAAGAACGGAGAGGACGCCGTATGCCGTCGACCGGCACAGACCAGCACACACCGACCGCACTCGTCATCGGGGCCTCGCGGGGCCTCGGCCACGCGATGGCGACCGAACTCTTCGACCGGGGGTGGAACGTCATCGGTACGGTCCGCGACACCGCTTCCCGAACGCCCCTGCACGATCTCGCGGACCGTTCCGGCGGGCGCGTGGGCGTCGAACCCCTCGACATCAACGAGCCGGGCCACCTGCCGCCCCTGCACGAACGCCTCGCGCACCGCCGGCTCGACCTGCTCTTCGTCAACGCCGGCACCACCAACAACGAGCAGACCCCGATCGGCGCGGTACCGGAGCCGGACTTCGTCCAGGTGATGATCACCAATGCCCTCGGTCCCCTGCGCGTCATCGAAGCGCTCGAAGACCTCGTTTCCCCCACCGGACTGATCGGCGCGATGTCGTCCGGGCAAGGCAGCATCACGAACAACACGACCGCCGGCCGCGAGGTCTACCGCGGAAGCAAAGCGGCCCTGAACATGTTCATGCGCAGCTACGCGGCCCGGCAGGCCGGAACGCGGCGCGCCTTCGTCCTCCTGGCCCCGGGCTGGATCCGCACCGCCCTGGGCGGGCCGGACGCCCCGTTCACCGTCGAGGGAAGCGTCCCGCTGCTGGTGGACGTCCTGCTGTCCCGACTGGGCACACCCGGTCTGGCGTATCTGGACCGTACGGGTCAGACCGTGCCCTGGTGAACCGGCCGATCGCCACGCGAGGCGGTCCGACTGACGGAATCGCCCCGGCCGGGCCCGGCCACGCGTCACCGGATGTCACGTGCGATGGCCGCCCACGCACGCCACCGACAAGGAAGGCGACCATGCCGCTCATCGCGATCGAAGAACACTGGAGCATGCCGGAGGTGACATCCGCGCTGCGCGCTGTGCCGCACAGCGACGAAGGCCTCGCCTTCCACGCGATGGGCGACAACCGGCAGCGTTTGGAAGACCTGGCGGCCGGCCGGATCGCGGCCATGGACGCGCAAGGCATCGACCTGTCCGTCCTCGCCCTCACCCCGCCGGGAACCCAGCCGCTGTCGCCCGAGAAGGCCCTGGGGCTGAGCCGCGCCGCGAACGACGCGGCCGCCGCGGCCGTCTCCCGCAATCCGGCCCGCTTGCGGTCGTTTTCCACCCTGCCCATGTCTTCGCCGAAGGACGTCGCGGGCGAGCTCGAACGGGCCGCGGGCCTGGGGCATGTGGGCGCCATGGTCCATGGCCGGGCGGGAGACCTGTTCCTGGACGATCTCGTCTACGACGACTTCTTCTCGGCCGCGTCGGAACTCGGCCAGCCGGTGTTCATCCACCCCCGGCTGCCGTCGGACGCGGACTACGTCCGGTCGAATGTCCACATCACCGCATCCGGGATGTTCAACCCGGTCCTTCTGCGGCATGCCCGGTCCGTCACCTCCGCCGACCGGCTGATCTTCTCGACCGATCACCCCTTCCAGCGGCCGGTGAAGGAGGAGATCGACTCCTTCCTGGACCACTTCTCCGCGGACGCGGAACGTGAACGGTACGCATGGGCCAATGCGGCCTCGCTGTTCGCGCTTGATTCTTGGCTTTTCGGACTTGACCTGTGGTCTTTCGGACTTGATCTGTGCCCTTCGGCCGGGGGCTCACGGTCGCGGCGACGGCTCGGGCAGGCCCGGGCCGTCGCAGTGCACGTTCCCGGCCGGGACGGTGCCGCCGACGAGGTACGCGGACACCGCGGAGTCCACACAGTGGTTGCCGCGGCTGGCGAAGACGCCGTGTGAGTAATCGTGGTGCAGGGTGACCAGCCGGGAGCCGGGGAGCGTACGGCCGAGGGCCCGCGCCCCGGCGATCGGCGTCACGGGGTCGTGCTCGGAGGCCACCAGCAGCGCCGGGGGTGCCACGGGACTGCCGAGGCGGGTGCGTTCGGTGGGACGGGTGTGCCAGTACGCGCAGCCCGCCGCCTCCAGTCCGGTCAGGACGGGCTGTGGGTCCTGGCGCCGCAGCCCCCGGATGTCGGCGAGGACCCGGCCCGGCGTGGGCCCCGGGCCGTCGGCGCACTTCACGACGCGGTTGGCGGCCTCGTAGGTGCGGGAGGCGGGGCCGTCGAAGGGCTCGGCGGGGTGGAGCCGGTCGACCGTGCCCTTGTCCAGGTAGGCGCGGAGCCCGTCGCCCAGGGCGGTCCAGCGTTCGGTGCGGCCGAGGGCGCGGTAGACGGCGCGGTCGAAGGCGGCCGCGCCGAAACCGGCGACCGGGTGCGCCGCCAGACCGTCACGTATGCGCTGGTAGGCGGCGCGGACCTCGCGCGCGGTGGCGCCGAGCCGGAAACGGGAGTCGTGCCGCGCCAGCCAGCCGAAGAGCACGTCCCGCTGGCGCAGCAGGGCGCGGGCCTGCCGTACGTCGAAGGTGTGCCAGTCCTCCGGTCCGACCACGCTGTCCAGCACCAACTTGTCGACCCGGTGCGGGAATTGCGCGGCGTACGCGGCGCCTAGGCAGGTGCCGTACGAGACGCCGAGGTAGCTGATGCGCCGCTCGCCGAGCGCGACGCGTACGGCGTCCATGTCGCGGGCGGTCTCGCCGGTGGACAGGTGGGGGAGGGCGGCGCCCGTCCCCGCTGCGCAGTCGGCGGCGAGCCGTCGCTGGGAGTCGAGGTAGGCGCGCTCGCCGGGGCGGTCGTGCGGTACGGGGTCGAGTGCCGCGGAGCCCGTCCCCGGGCTGTCGAAGAGTCCGCCCATCCGGCCGCAGTCGGCGGGCGCGCTGTGGGCGGTTCCGCGCGGGTCGAAGCCGATGACGTCGTAGGCACGGCGTACGGCTTCCGGGAGTTTGGCGCGCTTGGTGACGGCGTACGGGAGGCCGGAGCCGCCCGGGCCGCCGGGGTTGACCAGCAGGACGCCGCGCCGTTCCGCGGGGGGTCCCGAAGCGCGGACGCGAGAGACGGCTATCCGAAGGTGCTCGCCGTCCGGGCGGGTGTGGTCGAGCGGCACGCTCACCGTGCCGCACTCGACGCGGTCCGGTGCGGGCGGCGCGGGGACCGAGGCCGGGCAGGCGCCGAAGCTCAGGGGCGGGGTGGAGGTGCCGGCGCGAGGTTCGGCGGCCGTGGCGGTGGCGAGCGGTACGGCGCTGGTCAGGAGCGCGCAGAGCAGGGCGGTGCGCCGTAGGGCGGGAGGCATGGGGGGCTCGATTCAGGGGTGGGCGGCGGGCGCGGGCGGGCGTCGCGGGCGGCGAAAAGACCGGCCCACGAGGTGACAATGAAAATCATTACGGTTAGCATCGCGTTCGGTCAACACCGCACCGCGACACCCGGGGGCCTCCCCGCGGCGTGCCCGGAAGCGAAACCGCCTGCGCAGAAGGAGAGTTGTGGCGCATCTGCTGATGGTCGAGAGCTGGGTCGGGTCGATGGGCAGACTGCTGCCCCGGGCCCTCCGCGAGGCCGGACACGACTTCACCTTCCTCACCCGCGACCTGCACCACTACCTGCGGGCCGCCCCCGAGGGCACCGCCCACCCGCTGCTGGCGGCCCGCAACGTGATCACCGCCGACACCAACGACACCGACGCCCTGCTGCCGTACGTCGAACGCCTGCACGCGGCGACCGGCTTCGACGGCGTCCTCAGCTCGTGCGACTACTACCTGCCCGCCGTGGCACGCATCGCCGCGCACCTCGGCCTGCCGGGTCCCGCGCCGGAGGCCGTGGAAGCCGCCTGCCGCAAGGACGCCACCCGGCGCGACCTGGAGGCGGCCGGGGTGCCGGGCCCCCGGTTCGCCGTCTGCGCCGACTGGGCGCGGACCGCCGAGGCGGCGCGCGAGATCGGCTTCCCGCTCGTCCTCAAGCCGGTGGACCTGTGCGCCGGGATGTATGTGCAGCGCGTCGACGACGAGGCGGAGCTGGCCCGTGCGCACCGCGCGCTCGCCGGATTCCCGGTCAACGCGCGCGGGCAGCTGCGGGCCCCGGTGGTCCTGCTCGAAGAGTTGCTGGACGGGCCCGAGGTCAGCGTCGAGACCGTGTCGTACGGCGGGACGGTGCACGTGGTCGGGGTGACCGACAAGAGCGTGGGCGGCGCCCCGGCGTTCGTCGAGACGGGGCACATGTTCCCCGCCGCGCTGTCCGCCGCCGACGCCGGAGCGGCGGTGGACACCGCGCGCGCCGCGCTCAAGGCGCTCGGCCTGGACCAGGTCGTCGCGCACACCGAGATCAAGCTCACCGCGGACGGGCCGCGCGTCGTCGAGGTCAACCCGCGTCCGGCGGGCAACCGCATCACCGAACTGGTCCGGCACGTCGCCGGCATCGACCTGGCCGCCGCCTTCGTCGAGGTGGCGCTCGGCCGCGAACCGGACCTCGCGCCGCACGAGACCGGGCTGCGCAGCGCCGCCATCGGCTTCCTCGTACCCGAGCGCACCGGCGTGCTGGAGGAGATTTCCGGCACCGACGGGCTCGACGCGCGGCCCGGTGTGCTGGAGGTGCAGCTCGCCGCGCCCGGCAAGGCCGTCAGGGAGACGGGCAGCAACAACGGGTATCTGGGGCATGTCATGGCCGGTGACGGCGAAGGGCCGGGCGCGCGGGCGCGCGTCGAGGAACTGCTGGCCGGACTGTGTCCGCGGGTGGTGGACGAGCGATGAGCCCGCTGGGACAGGGGACCGTGGCCAGTCGCGCCGTGCGGCCCGCGGCGGCCGGACTCCCCGACCTCGTACGCCGCGTACGCGCAGGTGAGCTGGGGCCCGACCCCCGTACGCAGAAGATCGCGGTGGCCTTCACCACCAGCCAGGCCGTGCGCCACGAAGGGCGCAGCGGCGGCTACCGCAACGAAGTGCTCAGCCTGCGCCTGGGCAGTGCGGTGGGCTCCTGCGCCGTCGAACCCGGCGCACTGCCCGCCGCCGCGATCGACGAGTGCGTGGGCGCCGACGTCGCGACGCTGCTCGGCCACCCGCTGGCGCCGGTACGGATCGCCGCCCTGGACGCGTACCTGATGCACGCCCTCCCGCACACGCCCGCGAACGGCGCGCAGCCGTGGGAGCTGCCCGCCGGTGACTCGCTCGCCAAGTCCCGGGCCCGCGCCCGGGGCGTCGCCGGGCTGCTCGCCGTCGCGCCCGGCCGTACCGTCCTGGTCGTCGGCGTCGTCAACTCGCTGCTGGAGGCGCTGCGCGCCCGCGGCCTGGTCTGCGTACCGTGCGACCTCAAGGGCGGCCGGACCGAGTGGGACGAGGAGATCCGTACCGACGCGCTCGCCGAACTGGACGGCTGCGACGCGGTGCTGGCATCCGGCATGACGCTGGGCAACGGGACCTTCGAGCCGCTGCGCGCCCACTGCGAGCAGCACGGCAAGCCGCTGGTGATGTTCGCCCAGACCGGCAGCGCCGTGCTGCCCCGTCTGCTGGGCGCCGGAGTGAGCGCCGTGTGCGCCGAACCGTATCCGTTCTTCTGGCTCGACGGCGGGCGCGGCGTCGTCCACCGCTACACCGGCGACGACGATTACGCGCTGCTGGAACAAGGAGGCGCCCGATGACCGCCGCCGTCCTGGGCGCGCCCGCCGCCAACCGGGAACTCCTCGCCCTCGTGGGCCGTACGCCGCTGGCCCGGATCACCGGCGACCTGCCCTGCCCGCACCCCGGCTTCTGGGCCAAACTGGAAGGGCTCGGCGCGGGCGGCATGAAGGCGCGCGCCGCCGTCTCCATGCTGCTCGGCGCCCGCGAACGGGGCGAACTGCGGCCCGGCGCGCCGGTCGTGGAGTCCACCTCCGGCACCCTCGGCGTCGGCCTGGCCTTCGCCGGGCAGGCGCTCGGCCACGACGTGATCCTGGTCTGCGACAGCGAACTGGAACCGTCCATGCGGCAGCTGCTGCGGGCGTACGGCGCCCGGCTGGAGATCGTCGACCGGCCCGCGCCGGAAGGCGGCTGGCAGGCCGCCCGGCTCGCCCGGCTGCGCGAACTGCGCGCCCTGCTCCCGCACGCGTACTGGCCCGACCAGTACAACAACCCCGACAACGCGGCTGGTTACGCCTCCCTCGCCGCCGAAATCGCCGCCGACCTGGACCACCTCGACGTCCTGGTGTGCAGCGTCGGCACCGGCGGCCACAGCGCCGGGATCATCGGACCGCTGCGCCGCCACTGGCCCGCGCTGCGCCTGATCGGCGTGGACGCCACCGGCTCCACCATCTTCGGACAGCCCGCCCGGCCCCGCCTGATGCGCGGCCTCGGCAGCAGCATCCACCCGCGCAACGTCGCCTACGGGGCCTTCGACGAGGTGCACTGGGTGGGGCCCGCCGAAGCCGCCGACGCCTGCCGGCGGCTGGCCCGGGGCAGCTTCGTCAGCGGCGGCTGGAGCACCGGCGCCGTCGCCCTGGTCTCCGCCTGGGCGGCCCGGGTGCACCCCGGCGCCGTCGTCGCCACCGTCTTCCCCGACGGCTTGCACCGCTACCTCGGCACCGTCTACGACGAGGACTTCGCCGCCGCCCACGGCCTGGCCGGGCAGCCCGTAGCCACCCGCCCGGTGGAGATCCCGCACCCCACGGCCGCCGAAGCCACCGGCTGGGCACGCTGCACCACCGTCGTGGACCCGAAGGCCGCGGCCGCCGTGCCGATGGCACCGGCCGACCGGGAGGGTGCTGCATGAACGTCACTCTGCGCGTCGTACGCCTCCGGCTCGCCGAGCCGCTGCGGATCTCCCGGTCGGTGATGACCGAGCGGAACGCCGTCTGGATCACCGTGGAACACCGCGGGCTGCGCGGCCACGGCGAGGCCGTCACCAGCGTGTATTACGGCCTCGACACCGACACCCTGCGCCGGCTGCTGGCCGGTGCCGGAGCGGAACTCGGCCGCTTCGCCGCCCCGGAGAGCGCCCTCGCCGCCCTGCGGGACGGCGAGCTGCCCACACCCGGCACCCCGCCCGCCGTCACCGCCGCCGTCGAATCGGCACTGCTCGACCTGGTGGGCAAGCGGGCCGGACAGCCGGTCCACCACCTGCTCGGCACCACGGAACGGCCGGTCGCCGCCACCGCCCGCACCATCGGCATCGTCTCCGCCGAGCGGGCCCGGACACAGGCCCGCTGCCTGGCCGAGAGCGGCTTCAGCGTCATCAAGATCAAGGCCGGTACGGCGGACCCCGCGGACGACCTCGCCCGCGTACGGGCCGTACGGGACGCCGCCCCCTCGGCGTCACTGCTGCTCGACCCCAACGGCGCCTGGACACCGGAGCTCGCCGCACAACTGCTGCCGCGTTTCGCCGCACTCGGCGTCGAGGCCGTCGAACAGCCCACCGTCCCGGGCGACCCCGAAGCGCTCGCCCGGCTCGCCGAACGCTCCCCGCTGCCGGTCATCGCCGACGAGGACGCCGTCGATCTCGCCGACGCCGAACGGCTGGCCGGACGGGTGCAGGGCATCAACGTCAAGCTCGCCAAATGCGGCGGTGTGTACGCGGCGCTGCGCATTGAGGAACTGCTCGCGGGCAGCGGCACCCGGCTGATGCTCGGCTGCCTCACCGCCGGCACCCTCGGCATCGCCCCCGCCGTCCACCTCGCCGACCGCGCCCGCTGGACCGACCTCGACGGGCACCTGCTCCTCGCACACGACCCGTGGACCGGCATCGGCGGCACCGACGGGACCGTACGGGCCGGAACGGGCGCCGGGCTGGGCGTACGGCCGGTGCAGCCGCGCGCGGAACCGGCCGCGCCCGGGCAGAACTCCGCCCCTGCGCCGCGCACCGGCCGGACCGCGGCCACCGCATCCCCGACCGCACAGCCCGCAGTACAGCTCGCAGCTCAGAAGGAAAGGCACCACCGTGAAGACGTGGAGTGAGATGCGGGCCTTCCCGCTCGCCATCCGGCTCCTGCTGGTCAACCAGCTCGGCGTGAACATCGGCTTTTACCTGCTCATCCCGTACCTCGCCACCCACCTCGGCGAGGACCTGGGGATGTCGGCCGCCGTCGTCGGCATCGTGCTGGGCGTACGCAACCTCAGCCAGCAGGGCCTGTTCATCCTCGGCGGCTCGGCCGCCGACCGGCTCGGGGCACGCGGAGTGATCATCGCGGGCTGCGCGCTGCGTACCGTCGGCTTCGCGCTGTTCGCGCTGGGCGACGGACTGCCCGTGCTGCTCGCCGCCTCCATACTGAGCGGGCTCGCCGGGGCCCTGTTCAACCCGGCCGTGCGCGCCTACCTGGCGGCGGAGGCCGGCGACCGCAAGGCCGAGGCGTTCGCCCTGTTCAACATCTTCGCGATGACCGGCGCCCTGGTCGGGCCGCTGATCGGCAGCGCCCTGCTGCTCGTCGACTTCCGGGCCTCCGCCCTCACCGCCGCCGCGATCTTCGCCCTGCTCACCGTCGCCCAGGCCGCGGTACTGCCCGCCCGCGAGGTGCCCGCCGCCAAGGGCAGCGTGCTCGGCGACTGGCGCGAGGTCCTCGCCAACCGGGCCTTCCTGGCCTTCTCCCTCGCCATGGTCGGCATGTTCACCATGGAGAACCAGCTCTACCTGCTGCTCCCGGACGGCGCCCGCAGGGCCACCGGCTGGGACGGCGCCGCGGGCATCGTCTTCCTCGTCGGTACGCTGGCCAACCTCACCCTCCAGATGCGCATCACCCGCTCCCTCAAGGAACGCGGTACCCGGGCGCGTTGGGTCGCCATCGGGCTGGCGCTGATGGGCGTGGCGTTCGCCCCGCCGATGGCCGTCGCCGGGATGTCCGGTGCGGGCGGCGGTGCGGGCGGCGCGGCGCTCGCGCTCGTACCCGTGCTCGCCGGGGCGCTGCTCCTGTACGTCGGCGTCATGATCGCCCAGCCGTTCGTCATGGAGCTGATACCGGAATTCGGCCGCGCCGAACTGACCGGCACCTACTTCGGGATCTTCTACGTCGTCTCCGGCATCGCCGCCGCCGTCGGCAACACCGTCGTCGGCTGGGCCATGGACGCCGGCGGGCACGGCGGCGCCGCATGGCTGCCCTGGGCATGCTGCCTCGCCTTCGGCCTCCTGTCGGCAGCCGGCGTCGGCTGGCTGCACCGGCTGCGGGCCCTGCCCGTACAGGCCGTGGCGGTGGCGGCGTGAGCGAGAACGGCATAGCGCGCAACCTGCTGACCGACAACCCCGCGCTGTACGAAGCGCGGTTCCCCGACCCCGAGCGGCTCGCCGCCCGCTGGACCGAGGACGTACTGCGCGCGCACGGCGCCGGGCCGCGCGTCCTGGACATCGGCTGCGGCACCGGCCGGGACGCCGCCCACCTGCACGCCGCGGGCCGCAGGGTCGTCGGCGCCGACCTGTCGGACACGATGCTGGCGTATGCCCGCACCCACCACCCCGGACCCCGCTACGAATGCGCCGACCTGCGCCGCTTCCACCTCACGGACCTCGGACAGCAGCCGTTCGACGCCGTCGTCTGCCTGGACAGCGCGCTGCTGTACTGCCACACCAACGACGAACTCGACGGCTTCCTGGGCTCCTGCCGCCGCGTCCTGACGCCCGGCGGACTGCTGGTCGCCGAGATGCGCAACGGCGCGTTCTTCCTCGGCCGTACCGAACTGCTGGACGCACCGGCCATCCGCGGTTTCGCGTGGCAAGGCACCGTCTACCGGTCCGTCACCACGCTCACCGTGGACCGGCCGGCCCAGCTGCTGCGCCGACGACGGGTGTGGAGTACCGAAGACGGCACACCACCGGTCGAACAGCACTCCGCCTGGCGACTGCTGTTCCCCCAGGAACTGCGGTACGTGCTCGCCGCGCACGGCTTCACGGTGCTGGAAATGCACGACGGGCCGGGGCCGCGGACGGAACCGGCCTGGGGGGCGGGGGCGATGGGGGCTTCTGGTGCGTCTGGGACGGCCGGGGTATCTGGGGCGTCCGGACCGTCTGGGCCGTGTTCCGGTGAATCCGCCGACGGGGACCGGCTGCACGTCGTGGCCCGGCTGGGCGACACCTGAACGGCTTCGACTTCCGTTCTCCTGCGTCCCGTCCCCGCTCTTCGCTCACCCTCACCCACTCACACGAGGCGAGACCCACCATGACCGACTTCCCTTCCCCCGAACCGGCCGACGACGGGTTCCCCGGACCGCGCCGGCGCGCCTTCCTGGCGGCGACCGCGGGCGTCACGGCCGCCGCGGGCCTGGTCCTGGCCGGCTGCGGCACCGGGACCGGCCCGTCGGGCACCGGCGGCGGCACGCCCCGGCGCGGCGGACGGCTGCGCGCCGCCTTCGCCGGTGGCGGCGCTTCCGAGACCCTCGACCCGCACCTGGGCAACCTCTTCGCCGACGCCGCCCGCGCCAAGGCCCTCTACGACAAGCTGGCCGACTGCGGTACCGACATGGCCGCCCGCCCGCGCCTGGCCGCCAAGTGGGAGCCCAACGACACCCTCGACCGCTGGCGGATCACCCTGCGCAAGGCGTCCTTCCACAACGGCAAGCCGGTCACCGCCGAAGACGTCCTCTACAGCTTCCGCCGCATAGCCGACCCCAAGAAGGCCTACCGCGCCAAGGCGTCCCTGGAACCCATCGACCTGGCCGCCAGCCGGGCGGTGTCCCCGGACACGGTCGAGTTCCGGCTCAAGCGTCCGACCGCCGAATTCCCCAACGCACTGGCCGCGTTCGGCGCGTACATCATCCCCAACGGCACGACCACCGCGGACTTCGCCAAGCCCGTCGGCTCCGGCCCGTTCCGCTTCGTCTCCTTCGCGCCGGGCCGCTCCTGCGTCGTCAAGCGCAACGACGCCTACTGGGACGGCGCCCCGCACCTGGACGAGCTGGAGTTCGTCGTCGCCAACGAGGAGTCCGCGCGCATCAACGCGCTGCTCGGCGGCCAGGTCGAGTACGCCCACGAACTCAACCCCACCACCGCGCGCGCCCACGAGGGCAAGGGCCAGATCGAGATCGTACGGCTGCGCAACAGCGCCATGCAGTCCTTTGCGATGAAGACCGACCGCGCCCCCTTCGACGACAAGCGGGTCCGCGAGGCGTTCTTCCTCATCGCCGACCGCAAGGAACTCCTCGACGGCGCGCTCTCCGGCGCCGGCGAGATCGGCAACGACCTGTTCGGGAAGGGGTACGAGTACTACGCCGCCGACCTGCCGCAGCGCCACCAGGACCTCGACCGGGCCCGCCACCTCCTCAAGCAGGCCGGCGCCGACGACCTGCGCGTCACCCTCGACACCTCGCCCGTCGCCGCCGGATTCACCGAGGCGGCCGGCATCTTCCGCGACCAGGCCGCCAAGGCGGGCGTGACCGTTCAGGTGAAGTCCGGCAGCAAGGACAGCTACTGGAGCGACATCCTCGACTCCGGAACCCTGTGCTGCTACCGCTCCGGCGCCATGCCCATCGAGTCGCACTTCTCGCAGCGGCTGCTGACCGGCTCGACGACCAACGCCACCAAGTGGCACCACAAGGACTTCGACGCCCTGTACCAGCAGGCCCAGTCCACCAAGGACAAGAAGGAGCGGGCGGCGGTGTACGGGCGGATGCAGCGCCGTCTGTACACCGAGGGCGGCTTCCTGGTGTGGGGCTTCGCGGACTGGATCGTCGGCACGTCGCGCCGGGTGCACGGTGTGGCGCACGACGCGCCCGCCAACACCCTCGACTGGGCCCGCTTCGACAAGGTGTGGCTGGCGTGACGGCGGTTCTCGTGCCGTCCCGGGCGCGGGCGGGCGCCGTGCCGGCGGCGCTCCGCTCCTGGCTCGCACGCCGGCTGCTGCTCGGTGTCGCCCAGTCCGCCGCCGTTGTACTGCTGGTTTTCGCGCTCACCGAGGCACTGCCCGGGGACGCCGCCGTCGCCCTGGCGGGCGACCAGCCCGACCCGGCCCGCATCGCGGCCATCCGTACAGAGCTGGGCCTGGACCGGCCGGCCGCCGAACGGCTCGCCGACTGGGTACTCGGGCTGCTGCACGGCGACCTCGGCACTTCGCTGACCTCCGGCCGCCCCGTCGCGACCTACCTCGCCGACGGCTTCGGGCCCACCCTGCTGCTCGCCGCCATCACCGTGGTGCTGCTGGTGCCGGCCGGGGTCGGGCTCGGCGTCCTGGCCGCGCGCCGCGAAGGCTCCCTGGCGGACCGGCTGGTCAGCTCCACGACCCTCGCGGTGTACGCCGTACCGGAGTTCGCCCTCGGCGTGCTGCTGGTCACCCTCTTCGCGCTCCGGCTGGGCTGGCTGCCGCCGACCGCCGTCGGCTCCGGCGGCGACCTGCTCGCCCAGCCGGCCGTCCTCGTCCTGCCCGTCCTCGTGCTGCTCTCCCGCCCGGTGTGCTCGATCAGCCGCCTGGTACGGGCCGGAATGATCGATGCGCTGCGCTCCCCGTACGCCCGGCAGGCGGCCCGCTACGGACTGTCGCCCGCGCGCGTCCGGTACGCGCACGCCCTGCCGAACGCCCTCGCGCCCGCCGCCCAGCAGCTCGCCCGTACCGTCGACTGGCTGCTGTGCGGAGTGATCGTCGTCGAGGCGCTGTTCGTCATCCCCGGCCTGGGCACCGTCCTGCTGAACGCGGTCGCCGAACGCGACGTCCCCGTGGTCCAGGGCCTGGCCGTGGTCTTCGGCGTCATCGCCGTACTCCTCAACCTCGGCGCGGACCTGGTCGCCCGCCGGCTCGCGCCACGGGCGGGGGTGGCGGCCTGATGACGAAGCTTCACGGGAAGACGGTGCGGGGCGCGATGGCTAGCGGGACTCCCATGTCTTCTGGGCCTTCTGGGCCTCCTGGGGCTCGCGGCAGGGTGGTGCGGTGGCCCGGACCGGCCGGGCTCCTGATCGCCGGCGTTCCCCTCCTCCTCGCGCTCCTCGGGCCGCTGCTCGCGGGAGAACCCGGACCACGCGCCGCGTCCTTCACCCTCGGAGGCGGCCACTGGCTCGGCACCGACTTCGTCGGCCGCGACGTCTGGCGGCAGATCCTGCTCGGCGGACAGTCGGTCGTGCTCGTCGCCCTGGCCGCCACCGCCCTCGCCTACGCGATCGCCGTCCCGCTGGGTCTCGCCGCCGCCCTCACCCACCGCACCTGGCTCGAAGAACTGCTGATGCGCCCGCTGGACGTGCTGCTCGCGGTGCCGTCACTGCTGCTGATCCTGCTGGTCGCCGCGGTCTTCTCACCGGACGCCGCCGGGCTCGCGCTGCTGGTGGCGCTCGTCAACATTCCGGACGCGGCCCGGATCGTACGCGCCGCCGCGTCGGAGGCGGCCGCCCGACCCGCCGTCGAGGCGCTGCGTATGCAGGGCGAGACCTGGTGGCGTACGGCGATCGGCTACGTCGGCAGGTCGGCGCTGCGCACCTTCGCCGCCGACGCGGGTGTCCGGCTGACCGGCGTGCTCTACCTCGTCGCCACCGCCGCGTTCCTGGGCGTGGGCGTCGAACCGGACGCGGCGGACTGGGCGGTCATGGTCGACCGCAACCGAACCGGCCTGTTCGTACAGCCGTGGGCTGTGGTGGTACCGGCGCTGCTGATCGTGGCGCTGTCGATGGGCGGGAACCTGGTGGTCGACTCGGTACTGGAGGGAGCAAAGGGGGAGCAGGGGGAGAAGCGAAAGGTGAAGCGATGGTGGAGGCGAGGGAGGCGGTGGGCGGTACGGGGGCACCGCGCGTCTCCGACGCCCGCGACCGCACCACCGGCCGCCCGAGCGGCAGCGCCCGGACACCACCCCCATGACACCGAGGAGGGCCGCCGGTGAACACGGCAGCGAACGTCGTAGCCGAGGTCGAGGACCTACGCGTGGAGGTCGGCGGCCGGGCCGTCGTCGACGGAGTGAGCCTGCGGGTCCGCGCGGGCACGGTCACCGCACTGGTCGGCGCCTCCGGCAGCGGCAAGACCACGACCGGCCTCGCCCTGCTCGGCGCCTACCCGGCGGGCGCCCGCGTCTCCGGCACGGTCACCGTCACGGACGGCCTGGTCGGTCACGTGCCACAGCACCCGGCGGCGGTCCTCAACCCCGCACGCCGGGCCGGTGCCCTGCTGGCCGACATCGCCCGCACGCAAGTACGCCACCTGCCGCGCCGCGAACGCGCCCGGGCCGCCGAATCGCGTATCACCGAAGCGCTGACCCAGGCCCAACTCGCCGACCCGGCAGAGATGCTGCGCCGCTACCCGCACCAGCTGTCCGGCGGCCAGCAGCAGCGCGTCGTACTCGCCCAGGCCCTGCTGCTGGGTGCCCGCATCGTCGTCGCCGACGAACCGACCACCGGCCAGGACGCCCTCACCAAGCGCCGTATCGTTGCGGAACTGACGTCCGTCGTGCGGCAGGGCATCGGCGTCCTGCTGCTGAGCCACGACCTGGACGTGGTGCGCGAACTGGCCGACGAAGTCGTCGTGCTGCGGGAGGGCCGGGTGGTCGAAGCGGGGCCCGTGGAGCAGATGGTCACGGGGGCGCAGCAGGCGTGGACGCGGGAGCTGTTCGGGGAGGGGGAGGAGGGTACGGCGCAGGAGCAGGAGGAGGAACCCCATCCCGCCGCTGTCTCTCCGGGCTCCATCCCCGCCCCTGTTCCCGCCCCCGTTCTGGAGGTCCGGGGCCTGACGGCCCGCCACCTCGGCGCCCGCTCCCGCACCCGCTCCCGTTTCGGTTCCCGATTCGATTCCCGTTCCTCCGGCGGTGTGGACGTCCTGCGCGACGTCTCCCTCCCCGTACGGCCTGGTCAACGCATTGCTGTCGTCGGCCGCTCCGGCAGTGGCAAGACCACGCTCGGCCGGTGTCTGGCCGGGCTGCACCGTACGTACGAGGGCGAGGTCCACCTCGACGGCGTGCCGCTGCCACGCAGCCTGCGTGACCGAAGCCCCGCGCAACTGGCAGCAGTGCAGTACGTGTTCCAGGACGCGCAGGCGTCCTTCGACGAACACCGCACGCTGCTGGCCCAGGTCGCCCGCACGGCGGTCCGCCTGCGCGGAGCCGAACCAGCGGACGCCGCGCGGGAGGCGGAGGCGCTGCTCGCCGAGGTCGGGCTCGGCGAGCAGCACATCCACAGTCGCCCCGGGCGGCTCTCCGGCGGCGAACTCCAGCGCGCGGCACTCGCCCGCGCCCTGCTCGCTCGCCCCCGCGTCCTGGTCTGCGACGAGATCACGTCGGGCCTGGACACGGTCACCCGACGAGGCATCCTCGCCGTTCTGGACCGGCTGCTTCGTGAACAGCCGGATCTGGCACTGGTGTGGATCACCCACGACCTGAACACGGCGGCCCGGGCCGACCAGATCTTGGTGCTGGACGCGGGCGATGTCGTCGAACAGGGCCCCGCCACCCGCGTCCTCACCGCGCCCAGCCATCCCTTCACGGCGTCTCTCGTCGAAGCGTCGGGGATTCGGCGCCGGGCCGACCGGGGAGCGCGGGCGGCCTCCCGGACATAGGCCGGGACGTAGGGCCAACGGGGTGTGGGTGGAGGTCGGCCGGGACCCGTGCTACGCGGCGCTGTCCGCGACCGGCTTGCGGGCCATGAGGCATGCCTGCGCCGTCCGTTCGGCGAACTTGCCCTCGTCGGGCTCGCGCACCAGGCGGGCACGTACGGGCAGGCCCGCCTGGTCCAGCAGGGCGGCCATCCGGTCCGGCTGCCGCCGGTGGAAGTCGAGCGAGATACGCCGGCCGAAGGCCTCCTCCAGGCGCAGCGGCTCGTCGCCCACCTGGAAGGCGGTCAGCAAATGGCCGCCGGGCGCGAGCACCCGGTGGAACTCGTCGAACGCTTTCGGCAGCAGCTCCAGAGGCACGTGAATGGTCGAGTACCAGGCCACGATGCCGCCGAGACTGTTGTCAGGCAGGTCGAGGGCCAACATGGAACCTTCATCGAAGCGCAGCTCCGGATGCTGGCGGCGGGCCACCGCGAGCATCCCCGGCGACAGGTCGATACCGGAGACGGACAGACCCAAGCCGGCCAGATGCGCGGTCACCCGGCCGGTGCCGCACCCCACGTCGGCCACAGGCCCGTCACCGGCAGCCCGCACCATGTCGGCGAATCCGGCGAGCATCGCCCGCTCCAGCGGCTTCGCGTCCAGTTCGCCGTGCGCAAACGCGACGTAATCGTCGGCCATGGCGTCATAGGACGCCCGGGTGTCCTGCAAAAAGTCCGGTTCGGTCATGTCAGTCATGAGGCAGGACCCTACTGCGAACACCACAGCCCCCACGCTACGGCCTGACCCTCAACTCCGGTCTGGCTCCCGCCCCCCCCACCTACTCCCTCAGCCGTCCTGATGGGCGGCCCGGGCGGCGTCGATGAAATCCTCCAGCGCCTGCCAAAAGGGGGAGAAGGCGGTGCCGAACTCCTCCTGGGCATCGGTGTCGCCCTCCATGGCGGCCTTGACGCACCGGTAGAACGTGCGCGTCGTCCGCTGGAGCGCCAGCGCGGCGGCCGCCGCCTCGGGCGGGCCCTCCAGCTCGACGACCCGGGCGCAGCGGCGGATCTTCGCGTACTCGGCGATCTCCCGGTCGTGCAATTCCTTGAGCACATCCACCGCACCACCGGCGGCACCACCGCCACTACCGTTGCTCCCGTTCCCGTTCCCGGTGCTACTGCCACCCGCACCGTTGCGCAGGACGGCCAGGATCTCCCAGTAGAGCTCGCCGAGACGGTGCGTCTGCTCGATCAGATCGAGGTACGCGGTCCGCCGGCTCTCCCGCAGCCGCTCGGTACGCTGCGCACGGGCGGCGATCTCCGCCTGAATCCGCGCGGCCCGCGTACTGCCCCGGTCGGCCACCCAGCTCGCGAGTACGGCGGTACCGCCCGTCACCGCCGCAATGGCCAGAGTCCACACAGTGCTGTCACCCACGCGACGCCACCCTACCGAGCCGCCGGAGCTGCTCCGTGGCCGCCAACCGCCGCCGCAGTAATTCGCGACATCCTCGACCGCACCCGACTCTGTGTGCGGTGCCGGGCATTGCGCTGGTGCGGTGTTCGGTACCGTTCAGAAAACTTCCGCTGCCTTCGACGTGGTCTGTATGACCGCGTCGCTCGGCGGTGTGAGTGCATACCGCGAGATCCTCGCGGCGCTGCCCGAGACCTTCCCTGCCGCGGTGGTGCTGGTGCAGCACCGGCCGGTGCGGGAGCAGGACGGGCTGGTGGGGGTGCTCCGATACCGTTCGACGCTACCGGTGCGGCTGCTGGAGGACGGCGACCAGCTGGCCGCGGGCATCGCCCACGTCATGCCGGCGGGGCAGTGGGCCGCCTTCACGTCCGAGGGCAAGGTGTCGCTGCACGCCGCGGACGGCCACCGTTCGGCGGATCCGATGTTCGCTTCCGCCGCGGCCGCATTCGGCCCCCGGCTGCTGGCGGCGGTACTGACCGGACGCCTGGAAGACGGGGCTCTGGGGGTGCGCCACGTCCGTGGCGCGGGGGGCCGGGTGCTCGCCCAGGACATCACCACGGCGGGAGCCTTCGGTATGCCGAGCGCCGCGATGGCCACCGGCTGCATAGACTTCGTGCTGCCCCTGCCGGTGCTGGCTCACGCGCTGGTCAGCCTGGTGATGGTGCCGGGTGCCGCGGGCCTGATGCGGGTAGCACTGCCGCCCTGGGCGGCAGTGCTACCACCGGCGGTCGCCACTTGACCACGGGTTGAAAGGCGGGCATACCATGGCAAGCGGCGCAAGCGGTTCGTACGACATCAAAGGCAATCGCATCCTTGCCGCACTGCCGGAGGCCGAGCAACGGCGCAACGGCGACTACAGGCCAACCTGGAGCCGGTTGAGCTGAGCACCGGAGACCTGCTGTACCGGCCGGGGGAGCGGATCGAAGCCGTCTGGTTCCCCCTCCTGGGCGTCTGCTCGATCCTCGCCGAGCTGGACGGGCCGGCCATCGAGGTCGCCACCGTCGGCGACGAGGGCATGGTCGGTCTCCCGGTGTTCCTGGGGGCCGGCAGCCCGACGGAGCGGGCCGTGTGCCAGGTCGCCGGGTTCGGGCTACGGATGGACGCCGACCAGTTCCGTCACGAGATCGCCGTATTGGACGGGCAATTGCAACAGACGTTGCAACGGTTCACCCAGTCCATGTTCACCCAGCTGGCACGCAACGCAGGTTGCAACTGCAGCCACCGCACTCGGCAGCGGTGCGCCCGCTGGTTGCTCATGACCGCCGACCGAATGCACAGCAACCAGTTCTCCCTGACGCAGAAATTTCTCGCCCAGATGCTCACGGTCCGCAGGTCCTCGGTCAGCGAAGTCGCGGGCGCCCTGGCCGAGGACGGTTGCATCACCTACAGCCGCGGCACCATCACCATCCTGGACCGCGACCGCCTCGAAGAGAACGCCTGTGGCTGCTACCGCGTCATCCGTGAGGCCATCGACGCCACATTCCCGCAGGCCGCGAGAGAGGCGTGACACGGCGTGAACGTCTGCGCCGGGCCGCGGCGCGGTGTTCGTCCTCAGCTTCCGCGACGACAACACCAGCCGGTCGCTCTGCTGCTCAGGCGCCGGGCAGCAGCCGTGTTTCGGCGGCCGGGAGGCCCTTGGCCCACCAATGGTCGTAGCGGCGGTAAACGGTGGGGGCGTGATCGGCCAGGAAGGCCACGAGCGACCTGGCCTCTGCGGCCAGCCCTTCCCAGACCTCGCTCGGCAGGGGATGGAACGCGGTGGCCTCAATGCCTCCGTCGGCGGGGCGCCAAACCCCCGCGACGTAGCCGTCGACCAGCAAGGTGGGCAGCACGTCACCGTTCATACGGATCACGAGCTTGCGGTACGCGGGGGGAATGACGCGGCTGCGGTCGGCGTAGGCGAGCAGGGTGCTGTCCCACATCGCCATCAGCCTGGGCGGAGCCGGGGTGTCCTCGGCGGGCCGGGGCGCGCCGGGGAGGTCGTACAGCACCGTGCCTTCGAGGCCTTCCAGTTGTACGAGATCGTCGGCGAGCGCCTGCAACGCCGCTTTGGCCCGGGCCCGCGGTACCAGCGAGAACTGGGCCATGTCCGCCACCGATGCCGGCCCGAATCCCGCCAGGTAGCGGCGCACCAGGGACTGCAAACCTGCCGTGGCAGCGCCGGGATCCGCCAGCGCCGGCCGTGTGCTTGCCGCGATATATGCCTGCCGGGTGCCGAACGACCACGGTACGTCCGCGGGCGCGTGCCACATGGGCACGTACTGACGCAGCATGCGCCAGGCGGACTGCTCCAGCGGCGCGCCGAGCCGCTCTTCGAGGCGGCCCTGCAGATCGGCGGTGGTGCGCGGCTGATCGGCGTACTTGAGCAGTTCCGGGACGAGTGCGTCGATGTCGGCCGCCGTCAGCCCGGACGCCCTGAAACGGGTGTCGCCGAGTCTCGACGCGCGCAGCGTCGGCTCCATGGCCTCGCGGAACGGCTGATAGTCCGCGGCGTGCACCATGTGCAACGTGATGCGCATGAGTGTGGCCTTGACCGCCTGCAAGCCGGCCACGGCAGCGTCGAGGTCGGCCGGGGTGAAGCCGGCGATCCGGTTCCAGAGTGCGATGTACGGCGAGGCAGGCTGCTGTGCTTGCAGGGCGACCACTTGCCGCAACGCGTCGGTGACGCCGGCCGGCTCGCGACCGAGCAGCAACTGCCTGGCCAGCGTGGAGCGGTTGAGGGAACGCGCAGTGATCACCATGCGGGGATTCTGCCGCCTTGCCGAGCCGTGGAGAAAGCCGTCCGCTGCACTGTTCTGGGTTCGAGGAGAACGAGGAGCCGACGTCAGAGGCCGGGACATCGGCTCCGTACATCAGAGATCGCGGCCGGGCCGGGCGGCTGGACGGTCAGCCGGTCAGTCCCACCAGAACTCCCAGTTGCCGACGCCTATGAGACGTTCGGCGTACGAGGCGAGGGAGGAGTGGGCTCCCTGCCAGATGGTGTCCGGGCAGAAGGCGAAGTGTTCCGCGGCGACGAGCAGGGCGTCCTCCTTGGTCGTCGGTGGTGCGGCGATGCTGAGGTGCAGGGTGGCGAAACCGGCCGCCACCACGCGGGCGCCGAAGCGCCGTTCCCAGTCTCGGAGCACTGCTGAGTACTTGGCGGTGTCGTTCTCGTAGTTCGCGGGACCGCTCCAGCCGACGGCCGTCAGGGCGTCGGCTCCGCTGTCCGCGGCGACGAGCCCAAGGCGTACGTGCGGCCTGCGCACGGCGAAGAGCTGGGCGAAGCCGGCGGCCACCTTGTCCGGGTCCACCGACGGCTCCCGACCGGGCGCGATCCCCGGCCACGCCTGCCCGAAGGGGGCGTTGGCGGCCGGGGCGCCGCCCTCCGACAGCGGGCCCTCGCCATCGTCCTCATGGGCGTGCTTCCCCCACCATGCGGCGAGGAGATCAGCGGGGGAGTGAGCCTGCGGTGAAGACATGGCTTTGGGATACAGCTCGCCCGAGGACCAGGGCCGGAACTCGTCGCTGCCACCCGAGTCGAGGGAGTCGAGCAGCAGGGGCCACAAACCGGACGTGGTGTGCGCGGTCCGCAGCTGCGCCCACAGGTCGCCGGAGACGGCGTCATCGCTCAGCCACAAGGCTTCCGCGTCACCGGCACCCTCGTCGGAGACGATCACCCGGCCGGGCGGGAGGGTGATGTCGGCGGGCAGCCGAAGCAGTTCGATGTTCACACTTGAATGCTACGGCCGAGGTATGACAACACCCTGGGCGTGAGCCCCGAAATCCTTGCGGGGTAAGGCCGGGGCGGGGGCTGGGGGGAGGTGAGGTGGCAGGGAGCAGGGGCGCACCCGCGCCGGTACGGCCTCACGGAACAAGAGCCGCGGCCAGCTCCCGTGGCCGTGCGGCGAACGGGCTGTGGCTGCCCGGAAGCGTGCGTACGGTGAACGGGTCGGCGGGCGCGGCCCGGTCGGCCTCCGCGATCATGAGGTCCTGCACGGCCGGAGTCAGCGCCCGGTCGTCCGCGCAGCGCAGGAACGTCCGCGGGATCCGCCCCCATCGCGTCGCGGTGACGACGACCGGGGAGCCGACGACGGCCAGCGGCAGGTCGGTGGTCAGCAGGGAGCGCCAGCGGTCGAAGCGGTCCCGGGGCGTGTCCTGGTAGTGGGTCTGCCGCAGGGCCTCGACGTAGGCAGGATCGGGTGAGAGCGGGTTGATCCGTACCGCGCCCAAAGCATCCGGGTCGCCCAGTGGGAGATTCTGCCCCAGCGCGGTGGCGTTCTCGGGTGAGCCGATGTAGTCGGAGAACCGCGGCCGCCCACCGGGTACGAAGGCGGTCAGATAGACGATCCTGTCGACGAGTTCGGGCGCCCGCTCGGCGGCCAGCGACGCGGGGCCGCCGCCCGCGCTGTGGGCGACGAGCACGACGTCCCGGTAGTGGCGGCGGACCTGCCGCAGTGTGACCAGCACGGCTTCGGCGCAGGCGTCCATCGTCACGGTGGCGAGCCTGGACGTCTCCGTCAGGAGACCGGGCTGGCCGGGCAGCAGGTAGCCGGTGGGCAGCGGCGCGTCGGGACCGTGCCCGGGCAGGTCGACGGCCACGCTCGCCGCGCCGAGTCCGGCGAGGGCGCGCTGAGTCGGGGCCCAGTGTGCGGAGCTGTGCCAGGCGCCGTGCACGAAGACGAAGACGGTGCCGGTCAGGGAGTGGTTGGTCATGTCTCCATCCCAGATGGCAGCCACGGCGTCATCCAGCGGAAGATCTGAGAAGCTGAGTGCCGATACTTCTGAGATATCGCCGGAGGCTGTACGTCATGGAAGCGCGGCATCTGCGGTACGCGCTGGCTCTCGCCGAGCACGCGCACTTCGGCCGGGCCGCCGCCGCCCTGGGGATCGCGCAGCCGCCGCTGTCCAAGCAGATCGCCGACCTTGAGCGGGACGTCCAGGCCCGGTTGTTCGACCGCACGCGCCGGGGCGTGTTCCCGACCGCCGCCGGCGAGGCGTTTCTCGCGCGGGCACGCCGGGCGCTCGACGAGATGACGGCGGCCGCGGCGGACGCGGGCCGGGCCGCGCGTGGCGAGACGGGCCGACTGCGCCTGGGCTTCATCGCCTCGGCGCTCCTCGAACCCCTGCCGGCCGTCCTGGGACGGTTCGGTCGCGAGCGGCCCGACGTACGGCTGGAACTGCACGAGATGGCGACCAGCCGCAGCACCGCCGCCCTCACCTCCGGGGAACTGGATGTGGCGATCACCCTCGGCTCTCCACGGGGAGCAGGGGCTGAGCATTTCGTGTCCGTACCGATCGGACATGACCACTTGGTCGCCGTCGTGAGTACCGCTCACCCCTATGCGGGGCGTCCGGCGGTGAGCGTGGACCAGCTACGGCAGCAGCCGCTGATCGTGGCGCCCGGAGAGGACGAGCCCACCATCTCCGCCGGGCTGCGTGCGCTGCTGGGTGAGGATTCCAGGGCGCTGTGCGGCGCGACCGTCGCACGGGACATTCACACGATCATCGGCCTCGCCGCCTCCGGTGTGGGCGTCGGTCTGGGGCCGTCCCGTATGGCGGCGGCCCCGCGTCCGGGGACGTGGCTGTGCGAGGTGACGCCGCGTACGCCCCTGCCTTCTCTCGTCCTGTCCTTCACCGCCCGGGACCGGTCCCCGGTGCTGAGCGCCTTCCTCGACACCATCCGCCAGAACTGTCCCGACGTCGGTGCCGCACTCGACCACCGGCTCGGCCCGCACCGGCAGCCGCAGGGGCGCGGGTCCGCGATGCCGTGTGAGGGGGCGCACCCGGGGCGGTGATCCGCCTCCTCCTGGGGGCCGCCGGGGAGTTGCCGCCGATGCCGTGCTGTGGCAGGTACGGGCGAGTCGAGAGCTCTGTGGGGTGCGGGGGCTCAGTCCCCGTTGGCCAGGCGTGCCGCGTGGTCCCGTTGCTGACGCGTGGCGAAGCGGAGGAAGGCGACCATCTCTCCCAAGGTTCCCGCGTCGAGGCCGCGCAGATACTCCGCCCCCTCGCTCGCGATGGGCGCGAAGATCTCGGTGACCATCGCCCAGCCCTTCTCGGTCGGCTCCACGATGACCCGGCGCCGGTCGGCCGTGTCGCGGGCGCGGGTCGCGTAACCGGAACGTTCGAGCCGGTCGATGGCGGTGGTGACACCGCCGGTGGTCAGGCCGGCGGCGGTGGCGAGGTCGCTGGGGCTCATGGGGGAGGGGCCGAAGAGCAGGTCGAGGCAGCGCAGGTCGGTGCGGTTGAGCCCGAGCCGGTCCGCGACCCGCTGGTCGAGGGTGTCGGCCGAGCGCTGGAACTCCTGCATGACCAGGCCGAATTCCTCGATGAGCCGCTCCCGCTCCGCGGCCGGGTGTCCGTTCTCAGGTGCCTGTCCAGGCTGGTGTTCCGGTGTCTGCTCCGGCGCTCGTTTCGCTGTCACGTCCGATCCTCTCCCCGGTTTCACTTGAAATTCTAGCTACCTGCTCCGTACAGTCGGTTCAGCTGGTCGCTAGAAAATCTAGTGACTAGAAGTTCAGACTCTCGCGAGGCGCGGATGCGCCCGCCCGCGCTATGCCGTCAGGTGCGCCGCACAACGCCTCGGCCCGCCTCGGCCCGTAAGAGATTCCAAACCACAAGGAAGCAAACCGACATGACCGACTTACCGTTCCACGTCATCATCATCGGCGGTGGCACCGGCGGCATGGCCCTGGCGCACGGCCTCAAGCGCGCCGGAATCAGCTTCGCGGTCTACGAGCGCGAGCAGACCCGCAGCACCGGCCTGCACGGATACCGCGTGGGCATCAACCCCGACGGCAGCCGGGCGCTGAAGTACCTGCTGCCACCCGAGCTGTTCGACACCTTTCTCGCCACCTGTGCCCGGGCGCCGAAGTACTTCAGCTTCCTCAAGGAGGATCTGGAGCCCAGCCTCACCCTGGACATCGTCGCGAGCGACGACCCCGTCAACAACGAGAAGTCCGTGAGCCGGATGACCCTCCGGCAGGTGCTGCTGACCGGCATCGAGGGCGAGGTCCACTTCGGCAAGGCCTTCACGCACTACGAAAAGGAGGACGACGGCCGGGTCACCGCGTACTTCGAGGACGGCACCCACGCCACAGGTGACCTGCTCGTCGCCGCCGACGGCTCCAACTCCCGTGTGCGCCGGCAGTACCTGCCGCACTCACGGGTCAAGGACGCCGGCATCATCTCCGTCACCGCCAAGGTCCCGATCACCCCGGAGACCAAAGCGCTGATCCCGTCCAAGGTCTTCCAGGGCATCGGTCTGGTCGTCGCACCCAGGGGATACAGCTGCATCCTGCACACCATGGAGTTCGGCTGGGACCGGGAGGGCCGGATCAAAAGCGGCATCGGCGGCAACGACGCCGAACTCATCAAGCAGTGGCCCGGGCTGCTCTTCGACAACACTCGCGACTACATCAACTGGGGTTTCTGGGCCTCCACCGACAAATTCCCGGCGGACGTCCTGAAGAAGACGCCGGACGAACTCATCGAACTCGTCCTCGGCATGACGCCCGACTGGAGCCCGAACCTCCGCGAACTCTTCAGCATGGGCGACCGGCAGACCGCCTTCCCCATCAACATCCGGACGTCGGTACCGATCCCGCGATGGAACGCCAGTAACGTCACCCTCATCGGCGACGCCATCCACACCATGACACCCGGTCAGGGCGTCGGTGCCAACACCTCTTTGCGCGATGCGGCCCGGTTGTGCAGTGGTCTGGTCGAATACGTCCGCGGTGATACCACGCTCTTGAAGGCCATCGACACGTACGAGGCCAAGATGGTCCGCTACGGCTTCGAAGCGGTCAAGGAGTCACTGAAGCAGACCGGCGGAGACCAGCCCGTCCACAAGCCGGTCCTCGGCCGGGCCGTCCTGGCGTTCATGCGGGGTTACTTCTGGGTCGCCCGGCACGTCCCTGCCGTACGGGAGAAAATGGCGGAGGACCTCTACCTGGACCGCGGCGGCGACCGCGAGGATTACGGCCGACTCGTACCGCCGAACAGGACCTGACCCCCGGCAGGACCCTCGATCCGCCCACCGACTCCGCGACAGCAACGTCAGCCGCTCGTTCCGCCTTTCTTGCTGTGCCGGTCTTCCTCGCCTCTCTCGTCTTGCTGGTCTTCCCCGCCGTCCTCGGCCGACTCCACATGACGCAGGCCGGTCCTGAATTCGCCGCTTTCGACGAGCCCGTCGATGACCCGCGTCATCGACGTTATTCCGGCACCGCGGACGGTGAGACCGTCCCAGCACCAGAAGAAGCCACCGTCCAACGATTCGCATGACGCCCCTGCCCGTACGGGCAGGGGGCAACGCCCGTCGCACCGGGCGGCGCAGGTGCCGCGGCTCTACCGGCTGGAAGGGCGCTTACGGGTTTGCCGTGCCGCTGCCGTGGCGCAGGGTGTTGGTGACCGGTTCGGAGACGATCAGGGCCACGGTCTCGGCGGCCTCGGCTGCGATCGCCGGCTGCGCGAGACCTGCGGGGAAGTCCCGGGCGCTCTCGCGTGTGTCGGCGATGGATGCCGCGGATCGGACGAGGGGGACGTTGGCGCTCGTCATGTCTGTCGGGTCACCCTGGTCTCTGGGCCGTCACTGCCGGGTCCTGTCGGAGCGGCTGCCTTCCGGTCGGAGTGGGGGCCGCCGCGTGCACCTTCTGCAGCCGAGGTCAACCATCTCTCTTCCTCGTAGGCAAAAATCTGTGTCGGCCAGAGTAGACATTGGGTGCTGGTGTGGCTATGGTTTCTCTCGTAGGCGAGATCGAGCAGGGCCCGGCAGAGATGAACTGCCGGGCAGCAGTACCGCAGTACAGGCAGTTCGCGCAGGACGGTACGGTGGCGGAGTTTTGAAGCCAGGGCGATTGCATGACGGCGACGGGACTGGCGACCGGACCGGGTGGCCCGCAGTGATCAGGGGCCGCCGTGAGCAGTGACGCAAGTGCAGTTCGCAGTACCGGCAGTAGGCGGTACCCGCTTGGTAAGCAGTTCAGTTCAGAGGGAAAGAACGGAGGAGCGGCGCCATCAGGATCGCCCGGACAAAAGAACGTGAGTCCGGGTACCGCAGGACATCGATAGTGAGGTGGTCTCCGGTCACGCATCCGCGATCCCCGCACCCCGGCAGCGCTCAGGCCGGGCCTGCGGAAACAGAAGGCCGACGCGGTATTGAGGGTCGGTCGATGGTGTAGTAGTTCCTTCGGGGCCCTGGTGCCGGTACGGCGCCAGGGCCCCTCCACGCGTTCCTCAGAGAGGCGCAACGAGAGCAGACGGCTCGTTCGAGCGTCTCGATGACGACGATCATCCCGCCTACACCCATGGGCCGGGCCGCTGAGTTCTCAACACCTCCGTGGGATTCCTCCGGTCCATCGGCGAAGCCCGCCTCATCACCCCCCTGCGTTCACAGGGCGGACACCGGCGTTACCTCCCACCACCAGCGGCGCATCGCCACCCGCGCCCGGGAACTCGTCGACCAGGGCACCCTCATCGAGTCCGCCTGCCGCATCGTCATTCTTGAAGACCAGCTCGAAGAAGCCCAGCGCCTCAACGCCGCATTGTCCGGTCCGCCCGTGGCCTGAGTCAGGCGCCCGCCGGGTGCCGGCAGGTACCCGCATATTTCTGTCGGCCTGACGCGTGGACCGTTGCCTGTGGTGAGGGGGCGGAGGACTCCCTGGGTGAGAAAGTCCCGCAGGCGACCTCGGCCTGCGCCGCGTACTCGCTCAGCCGCCTGGCTGCTGTTCGCGACAAACGCCATGTACCACCGCGGTACCGGGGGCCGCTCGGCGAGGCTCTTCTGCGACGTCTGGATCACGCCGACATCTTCCTGATCATCGCGGGCACCTGCAGCACCTGCAGCACCTGGCCGTGCTTCTCCTGCTCCCCGCCGAGACTCTGACCTGTGCCGCGACCGGCTACGGGCCGATGGGGCCGGCGTCGGGCGGGGCGGGGCCACCGGAATAACCGTGTCCCCCCGAGCCGTGAACAGCGTCCATTTTCCCTGCAGCGCCACGCTCCAGGTGGGGCAATATCTGTGACCGCGAGATGAGAGTTCAAGCCGCCGCGCGGGGAGTGTATTTACGGCAACCAACAGAGTGGGGTTATTTACCGTGCGTGGGCCGCCACCTCATGCTACCGTCGTCCCTAGTTGCAGTTGTGGTTCCCTAAATTTCAAGCTCCTTCGCCAGGGTTTCCTGGTCATCGGAAGCTTTTGTATTTGCCGGTCAGTTTCCGGAGGGCATCATCGCGGCGACCCGGTACCTGCGCATTGCGGGTCCCGGCCGTACCGCCCCTAAGGAGATATGACATGGCATCAGGCACCGTGAAGTGGTTCAACGCAGCCAAGGGCTTCGGCTTCATCGAGCAGGACGGTGGCGGCGCCGACGTGTTCGCCCACTTCTCGAACATCGCCGCCCAGGGCTTCCGTGAGCTGCTCGAAGGTCAGGAGGTCACCTTCGACCTCGCGCAGGGCCAGAAGGGCCCGACGGCTGAAAACATCGTTCTCGCCTGACGCTGACGCGTAGTTTCCAGCTGGGGCCCGCATCCTCGGGGTACGGGTCCCGGCTGCGGGCATTTCCCACAGTGGTGTCACCTGTGGGGCCCCCATCCCTGCACTCTTTCCCAGGGGGGCGCGCCTTGCCCGGGTTGCACCGGCGACGTCCGGAATTTTGCCTTCGCGTGACGTCGCCCAGTTCGTGGCCTGCGTTCCGCGCCGGATCCACTGGGATCCGTATTTCTTTTCCTTATTCCTTTCGGCCCGTTCTCGTGATTCCCTGCGCTGCCTTTCCGTTGCGGGAATTTCTTGGTACGTGCCGTATCAAGAAAGGTTCTCCATGAACCCCGCACGTACGAATGGCCGCGCCTCCCGTCCCCGCCGTACCGACGGCCCCGCTATGGGCTCCGGCACCGGTGCGAGGCGGGGCGGCGGATTCGCCGCATCCGCATCGAGCCGTTCAGGGGGGCCGCGCCGCTCGGGCGGCCAGGGCCGGCGGCCCGGGGCGGTCCAAGGCGAGTTCGCCCTGCCGCGGACGATCACTCCCGCCCTGCCCGCGGTCGAGGCGTTCGCCGATCTCGACATGCCCGCCCAACTGCTGGCCGCGCTGACCGCGCAAGGCCTGAGCGTCCCGTTCCCGATCCAGGGCGCGACCCTGCCCAACACCCTCGCGGGCCGCGACGTCCTGGGACGCGGGCGCACCGGCTCCGGCAAAACCCTCGCCTTCGGCCTGGCCCTGCTGGCCCGCACCGCCGGGCAGCGTGCCGAGCCGCGCCAGCCGCTGGCCCTGATCCTCGTGCCGACGCGTGAGCTGGCCCAGCAGGTGACCGACGCGCTCACCCCCTACGCGCGCTCGGTGAAGCTGCGCCTGGCCACCGTCGTCGGCGGGATGTCGATCGGCAGGCAGGCCAGTGCGCTGCGCGGTGGCGCGGAGGTCGTCGTCGCGACGCCGGGCCGGCTCAAGGACCTCATCGACCGCGGTGACTGCCGGCTGAACCAGGTCGCGATCACCGTCCTGGACGAGGCCGACCAGATGGCCGACATGGGCTTCATGCCCCAGGTCACCGCGCTCCTGGACCAGGTCCGCCCCGAGGGCCAGCGGATGCTGTTCTCCGCCACCCTCGACCGCAACGTCGACCGCCTGGTGCGCCGCTATCTCACCGACCCGGTCGTCCACTCCGTCGACCCGTCGGCAGGCGCGGTCACCACGATGGAACATCACGTGCTGTACGTCCACGGCGCCGACAAGCACCGGACGACCACCGAGATCGCGGCGCGCGAGGGCAGGGTGATCATGTTCCTGGACACCAAGCACGCCGTCGACCGGCTGACACAAGACCTGCTGAACAGCGGGGTGCGGGCCGCCGCCCTGCACGGCGGGAAGTCGCAGCCGCAGCGCACCCGCACGCTGACCCAGTTCAAGACCGGACACGTCACCGTGCTCGTGGCGACGAACGTCGCAGCCCGCGGCATCCACGTCGACGACCTCGACCTCGTCGTCAACGTCGACCCGCCGACCGACCACAAGGACTACCTGCACCGTGGCGGCCGTACCGCGCGGGCCGGGGAGTCCGGAAGCGTCGTCACCCTGGTCACCCCCAACCAGCGCCGTGACATGACCCGTCTCATGACGGCTGCCGGCATCATGCCCCAGACCACCCAGGTCCGCTCCGGCGAAGAGGCCCTCAGCCGGATCACCGGCGCCCAGACCCCCTCCGGCATCCCCGAGACGATCACCGCGCCCGTGGCCGAGCGGCGTAAGCGCAGCGCGTCTTCACGCGGCCGACGCAGCCCTGCTTCGGCTGCCCGGCGGGCGACCGCGCGGCAGACCTCCGTCGACGCGGCGGCCTGACACCTCCGTGATCAGGAAACTGACCCACCACTGCAGGAGACACCTTTTGACGCTGATCCAGATGCCGCCCCGCCCGGCGAAGGCCACGCACACGCACAGGACGGCGGCCGACGCCATGGACGCCGGCGGACCGCAGGTCTGCGACGACATGACCATCGAGGTCGCCCTGTCCGTCATGGCAAGCGCCCGCACCGGGCATCTCGTCGTCTGCGACAACGATGGCCGGTGCACCGGACTACTCACCCGGGCCGAGCTCACCGCGGTCCGCGACAGCTCCGCGTACACGGATCGAGTCCAGGTGCGCGACGTCCTCGGCCGCTGCGGCCCGTTCACCTCTCCTGTGACCACCGTGGCCGAAGCCGAGCATGCGATGCGCCACGGCAGGCTCGATGCCCTGGCTGTGGTCGACGAACACGGCAGCGCCCTGGGTGTCCTGGCCCTTGCCCGCTGAACCGCCTCAACCGCGGCAGCACCGTCCTCCGTCGTTCTTCTCCCTGTGAGGCATCATGCGCTGTGTCATCGCCCGCTTCCCGTTCGACCTCACCAAGATCGGCGTCCTGGAGTCGATGAAGGGCATCCAGCCGGAGCAGGCTTCCGGTGAATGCGTGATCATCGGCCGCCGCACCTACCCCGTCAAGCAGGTCGGCCAGGTCGTCACCCGCCAGGACCGCCGCGATTTCAGCGCAAGCGAGGTCGTCCGGGCCATGGCCCAGCTCGGCTTCACTTGCCGCAGCCTTCCCCCGACCGCCGCACCCGCGCGCGATCTCCCCCCGTTGCAGCGGGCTTCCGCGCTGCTCGGCACCCCCGCGGCCGCCTGAGCGACGGGCAGGCACGAGCCGCCGGCACAGCAGCGGTGAGGAGTCGGCCGGAATGCGCCGGCCGGCCCCTCACCGCGTGCCGGCAATCCTGCTCGACAGTGGGTCAGTGGTCGGAGTAGCTGAAGTCGCCCATGCTCCAGGCGTTGACGTCCTCGATCGCCACGCGGTACATCCCGCCCGTCTCCGGGATCCCCACCGTGCCCTGAAGAATCCGCGCCACATGGAAATGCAGATGCGTGGGCGGCCCCTCCTTGCGCGGCTCAGCGGTGAACACGGCGGAGAAGTCGCTCAGACGGGCCGAGCCCGCCAGAACCTCCGACACCCGCTGCCTCCAGACGGCTTCGGGAGCCAGTCGGCCCGTGATGACAGCGCCACCGGCGATCACGGTCAGAGACATCTGATTGCTGTGCCCAGACTCCACCAGGGTGGCAACCTCAATAAGCAGTTCGTCAGGTTTCGACATGAGAGCTGATTCTAATCACCGGCCGTCCGGTCGGCTTCAGCAGTGACTCCACTGGAGAAATGCAAGCTCAAGCTGCGCAGACGACGCCGCGGTCCCCTGCGTTCCTTCTTCGCCCGGCCGGCCTCCGCACACACGCGGCCTTGGGGAAGAAGAGACGCCTTCTCGGCGTCGGTGATATCCGAACCGAAGTGGGGGTGTCGGGCCTGAAGCGTGTTCCACACGACGAGAAGCGGCATGACCGAGGTCGTGCCGCGCCTTCTGGGGGCGAGGCAGACGTGCGGAATCCCGTCGAGGCGCACATGGAGCGTGACGGCGAGCGGGGGCCGCGGCGGTCGGCGATCAGGCGTGCTTGGCGCCGGAGCGGCGCGGTCGACGGGCGAGGGACCGATGGATCCCGCCTTTGAGGGCCCGGACGGGACGTCTCGCCAGGCGACACCGGTCCGCAACACAAACAGAACGTCGGCGAATCCCGTTCGGTCTGGAACACCCAGCCGCCCAGGACAGCGGCGGCGCCGTGGGGGAGAAGGCGGCAGTAACGGATCCACCCGCTCCCACAGGTCGCCAGGAACAAGGTCCGCACGCACTTCGGACACCCTGCTGATCGGGGTCGTCACGCACAAGACCCGCAGCCCGACTCGTTCTGAAACGATCAGTTGGTGACGCAGGGCGCTCGTCGCCGGACCGGAGGCGCTGAAGCGAGTGGCGGTCCATGGCCATCTCGGTCAGAGGCCGATCGAGCCCATTCTCCCCACCGGGACTCCGCTCTCCCCAGTTTCTCCCCGGCTGAAGTCGTTCCCGCCCTGAGGGAGGAGCACGCAGCGACTACTCATACTGGATTCCTCTTTCACCGGGTATATGACCTGGTGGCGGGGTGGATTGGCTGCTCGGGGGCGGGGTGCTGGACGGTGGTGTTACGGGCACGGCCGAGCCGTGGCGAGAACGAGGAACAGTTCGTGCATCGACTGGCGCGAGCGCGCAAGGCGCCTCGTGATCTGGTGGTACGGGCACGGATGGTAGAGCTGAGCTGGTCCGGACAGCGAGTGCCTGCCATCGCGGACGAGGTCGGACCACCGAAGTGGACCCTCGACGCGCTGGCCGCTGGAGTGATGCGGCTGGGCATTCAGATCAGTCGCAGCCAGGTCCGCCGGCCTGCTGGCCGAGGGGGTGCGCTGGCGCCGCACCCGGTCCTGAACCCGCTCGAAGGACCCAGGCTTCGAGGGAAAAGGACGAGGTCGAGCTCTACACCTGCCCGCCCGAGGGCGCGACGGTCGTCTACGCCGACGAGCCCGGACCGGTGAACCCACGCACGTTCCCGTCGGCGCCGGGCTGGTCGCCGGACGGGCACCGCATCAAATCCGAGGTCGACTACGGTCGCAGGCCGGAGAAGACCTGGGTCTACGGCGCCCTGAGGGGCGGGGACGAACATGCGATCACCATGACCGCCTCCTCCCGCAACAGCGCCTTCTACCAGCAGTTTCTTCAGAAGGCCGAGTCAGTCAATCCAGCCGGGGGCAGCTACGTCGTCACCGGCAACCTGCCCTCACACAACAGCCTGTCCACCCGCACCTGGCTTGAGGACCACCCCCGAATCCGGCACGTCTTCATCCCCGTCGGCGCCTGCTGGCTCAACCTTCAGGAAGGATGGTGGCGCATCTTCCGTAAGGCTGCCCTTGCCGGCCAGTCCTTCGCCGGACCACCCGAGATCGACCAGGCCACCCGCCTGGCAACAGCCCAGCTCAACGCACGGGCCCTACGCCGCCAATGTGTGTGCTTTATTTGAGGAATCCAGCCCTAGGAGCCCGGGCCGGGCCCGTGTCGCCGACAGTCGGGGCCCGGGTCCTCGGCGAGCAGCGGCCGGAGGGCGCCGAGAATTGCGCCGATGCAGACGTCGCGCAACTGGGTGCGGGTGCACATCTCGTGATTGAGCCAGTCGACGCAGAGGACCTGGACGAAGACCAGCCAGCTCTTCAGGACGCCGGACACGGCCTCGCGGGCGCTCTCGTCCGCGAGTGGGAGTACACCCAGCAGCCGCGCACGAAGCGCGTCCAGCTCGTTCGTCATGATCGTCTGGATCGCTGGATCGCCCGCGAGGACCCGGTTCGCGGCGAGCACGGCGTTGCGGTTCGCCACGAAGTAGTCGAGATGGACATCCATACCCTGGATGAGCTGTTCCACCAGGGAGTCGGCGGGGTCGAGCCGCGTCTGTGCGAGCAGTCGGTCAGCCGCCTGCTGGTAGACGGCTGCGAACAGGGCGTGCTTGCTGGGGAAGTGCCGGTAGAGCAAGGCCCGGGAGACACCGGCCTCTTCGGCGACTTTCTCCATCAGCACGTCGCCATAAGGGTGGGCGCCGAAGAGCCGTGCGCCGACGGCGAGGAGCTGCGCGCGGCGGTCGGCGGGGGTGAGTCGCTGGCGGGGAGGCACGGGTGAAGTCTAGTTGACATGTGTCTACTGGTGCGCAACATTGTAGTAGACGTATGTCAACTAGGCTTCGCCAAGCAGCTCGGAGGGGTTATGGCCAGGGCTCTGCGCGTACTCACACAGCTCATGGGCTGGGCCTGCGTGGCGATTGGCCTGTTCCACGTGGCACTCGGCAACGCGGCGATTCCCGAGGCCGGTTCCGCCGGCACGACGATCGACAGCTGGGGCCGGTTCATGGGGGCCAGCTTTGCCGGCTACGGACTGGCCTGGCTCTGGGCCGCACGGCAGCGTCCGATCCCGGCTCGGGTGGTGCGGTGGCTGGCCAGCGTTTTCCTGCTGGGCGGCGTGGGCCGGCTGCTCTCGCTCGCCGTGCACGGTTGGCCGCAGTGGTTCCAGATCGCGCTGGCGGTGATCGAACTCAGCCTGCCGCTGGCCTTCTTCTGGTTGGCCGACGCAGAGGAGCGAGCCCTGCGGGGCGGCGTAGAGGCCGCATCTGTCCGGCGGTGAACGTGCCGAACTCGTCCAGGTGGAAGCGATTGCCCCGAGTGTCCCGGCCGCTTGCTGACATCGGCCACCACCGACTCGCCGTTCGCGTGGCACTGAAGCACGGTGTGGAGCATGCCTTTGGTGATGGCGGGGGCCGGTCGCTGTGCTTGCCCTTGCGGGCCGGCCGCGTCGAGCCCTTTGAGGGGCGACTCTCGGATTTTCGCCCGCTCGTCTCCGCCACCGCCGCGAAGAACACGAATAGGGGACGGCCGGACACGGTGGGAGCGTACATTCCGGGCAGGGGTCAGCGGACATCTTCCGTGGGTGGTGAGGCGGCCGTGAGCGCGGTAAACGCGGTGGCGTCGCGGCCGAGTCGCTTCATCTCGTACACGGTGAAGATGGCCTGGCGGCGCGAAGTGAGGGTGTCGGTCTGGCGGGTCGGCGCGAGTGCGGCCTCGAACTGCGGACGGACGCGCACGCGAGTGCCGGTCTTCTCGGACACACCTTGTCGCGCGGGATGCCGTGCTCGGCGAGGACGTCCAGCTGGGACTGGAGTTCTCGGTCTGGCGTCGAGCAGCGCGCGTATCCGATGTGCGGATGTCGGAGGCCCGGATGCCGGGACGGGAGGGGCGGGACCACCGCGCCCTGCGACGAATCACCGGCGGCTTGAACTCGACTCACCGAGGGGCAAGCAAGGGAAAGTTGCCGGTGATGTCCTGGGCCTGATCCGGCTCCGCCTGCTCAGGTCGGGCTGAGATGTGGCTCAGCACGCCGTCCGCCTCCTAGTGGTCACCGGGGCGCCGGAAGAGCCGGGCTCGCCGTGGCGGCTTGCAGGGCACACACCCCGAAGCCGTGGTTCAACTGGCGCCGTACGATTGCGCCAACTCGGCGATGGCGCGGGTCATCTCCGCCCGGGCCTCGGGGGGACCGACGACCTGGACGTCGGTGCCGAACTGCAGCAGGTGGCAGACCGCCTCCACGACGGGGTAGACGACTTCCACCCGCAACCACTTGTCGGTGCCGGCCTCGGGGACAGGTGGCCCAGTGAAGTAGCCGCCAGCGATGCGGGTCACCATGTCCAGCCGCTTACGGCGCAGCCGGATGACGATCCCCAGGCCGCCGCTGCGGTCTTCCACCTCGCGGCGCAGGCCGTGCCAGACCTGGGTCAACTCCACGCCGGGCCGGCGGCGCGTTGCGGTCTCGACGACATGGACGTGCGAGAGCCGGTCGGTCCGGAAGAGCCGAGGCTTGCCGCTACGGTCGGCGACCAGGTACCAGATGCCGGCCTTGGCCACCAGCCCGTACGGATCGACGGTGTAAGTGTGCTGCGCGGACTGGTCACTGTGGCGGTAGCGAACGCGCAGCCGACGGTCGCTGAGGACCGCGGCGTACAGAGCCTCCAGGTCATGTTCGGGGCGGGGTACGGCACGCCAGCGGTCCGGTTCGACCAGGATGCGGCGGCTGGTCAACTCGGCCGCCGGGCGGTGCGGTGCGGGCAACGCGGCCATCACCTTGCGCAGCGCTGAGCCGAGGGCCTGGTCGAGGCCGAGCGCCGAGTGCGCGCTCTGCGACGCCAGCACGAACAGCGCACGCGCCTCGTCGATGGTCAGGCCCGTGACGTCGGTGCGGAACCCGTCCAGGAGGCCGATGCCGCCGTCCTTGCCACGTTCGGTGTACACCGGGACGCCGGCCGCCGACAGCGCTTCGACGTCGCGGTAGATGGTGCGCTGCGACACCTCCAGACGCTCGGCGAGTTCCTTGGCCGGGACCAGGCCACGGTGCTGGAGCAGCAACACGATCGAGAACAGGCGGTCGAATTTCACCCGAGCAGAATATGACGGCGGATGTCATATAGGCCTACCAAGATCGCTCCCAATGACGCCGACGAAGGAGCAGGACGATGGAGCGTAGTGACATCGCTTCCCTGGCCGCCCGCATCGAAGGACCGGTGCTGTTGCCTGGTGAGGAGGGTTTCGACGAGGATCGGACGGGGTTCAACCTTGCCGTGCGGCACTGCCCGGAGGTGATCGTCGGTGCCGCGCGGGCCGAGGACGTGACGGCAGCCGTCGCATTCGCCGCGGCACACGGCCTGCCGGTTGGGGTACAGAACACCGGGCACGGGTTCTCGGTGGCCGCCGAGGGCGGATTGCTGATCACCACCCGTCGGATGACCGCTGTTCGCGTCACCCCGGAGACCCGCAGCGCCTACGTCGCAGCCGGCGCTCGCTTCGAGCAGGTCATCCCCGAGGCGGCGCGGCACGGCCTGGCGCCGCTCAACGGATCCGCCCCGCATGCGGGCGTGGTCGCCTACACCCTGGGTGGAGGACTCTCGCTGCTCGGGCGCAGCCACGGCTGGGCGGCCGACCGGGTATCGGCCATGGACGTGGTGGCCGCCGACGGGCAGTTGCGCCACGTCACTCCGGACTCCGAGCCGGAGTTGTACTGGGCGCTGCTGGGCGGGCGTGACAATTTCGGGATCGTCACCGCGATGGAGTTCGGCCTGGTCCCGGTGGCCCGGCTGTACGGCGGCGGGCTCTTCTTCGATATCGAGCAGGCCCCCGGGGTCCTGGAGGCGTACCGGCAGTGGACCGCCACGGTGCCCGATGAGATGAACTCATCGGCGGCGCTGATTCCCTTCCCGGACGACCCACAGGTGCCGGAGCCGATGCGCGGACGCCACGTCTGTCACGTGCGGATCGCCTTCACCGGTTCACCCGAGGCCGGCGAGCGGATGGTTGAACCGCTCCGCCAGGCCGGTCCCCGGCTGCTGGAGAGCCTGCGCGACATGCCCTACGAGCAGAGCGCCGACATCCACGACGATCCCCCGGTCCCGATGCCGTGGGCCGCCGACGACGCCTTCCTGACGGACTTGGACGGCGACACCATACGTACGATCCTCAAGCACACCGGCCCCGGCGCGGCACTGCCGGCCATCGTGGAGCTGCGCCACCTGGGCGGTGCGCTGGCCCGCCGGCCCGCGCACCCGAACGCCGTCGGCCATCGCGACGCGCACTTCATGCTGGCGGTCATCACCCCCCTGACGGGAGACTCCGCCGCGGATGCGCACGCGTTCCTGGGGCGCGTGTTCAAGGATCTGGAGCCCTGGACCACCGGCCGGTTCCTCAACTTCATGGGCCATGGTGACGCCGCCGGTCATCAACGCACCCGCACCGCCTACACCGCGGACGATTACAGGCGGCTGACCTCACTGAAGGCTGACCACGACCCCGGGAATGCCTTCCGCCTCAACTACAACATTCCGCCCCGCACCACCCCGTGACGTCGACTGCTCGGAGTCCTCGATGACACCGCCATCCGCAGACGTCGCCCCGCCGGATGCCCACCCGCCGACGCATACTCTGCTGCGTCGCATCCTCGCCCTGGACGCGGCCGGAATGATCGCGTTCGGGCTGCTCTACCTCTTCGCCTCCGGTCCTCTCGCCCGGCTACTGGGGGTCGGCGACAAGCTGCTGCTGACCTCCGGTGGCCTGATGCTGACAATCGGAGGGGGCGTTGCTCTACTGGCCGGCCGTGCTCATCCGCCCACCCCTTCGGTGTGGCTCGTCATCACGGTCGGGGCCCTGTGGGTGGTGGCGAGTGCCGCCTCCCTCGCCCTCGACTGGTGGGGCCCCAACGCCGTCGGCACGGTGTGGACGGTCCTGCAGGCCGTCCCCGTCTCGGCGTTCGCCATCCTGCAACTCACCGCCCTGCGCGACAGGATCTGACCCACCCGCTACCCCTCCCGTCGAAAGCTGGCCGGGTGGCACCAATCCATTCAGGAGTTCCTATGACCACAGACAGCCCTCCGGCGAACGCTCCCGGTTCGTCCGTCACGTTCATCAACATCTTCGAAATAGCCGCCGAGCATGTCGATGCGTTCGTCGCACAGTGGGAGCAACGCGCCGCGCTGATGAGCGCCAAGTCCGGCTTTCTCGACTCGACGCTGCACCGGTCCCGTTCGTCGGAGGCCCGGTTCCAGCTCGTCAACGTGTCCCACTGGGAAAGCCTGGACGCATACCAGGCGGCTGGCGCCGATCCCGAGTTCCAGCAGCGCACGCGAGCCGCGCGGGAGGACCCCCGGACACCGGTCACGGCTAGCCCGGGGCTGTATGACGTCGTCGTCGATTCTCCGCCGTAGCAGCAGAGCCCAGGCAGTCACGCTGACCGCCCCGCCGGGGTCGGCCACCGTCTCGGACGAGGCCGGCCGGGGGCCAGCCTCCGGGCTTCGACAGCGACGCCTACGAACAGCGCTACACCGTTGAGTGATGCACCAACCGCCTCAAGCAGTCACCTCCCGGTGGTGGCTTCGGGGTCCCTTCCTGACCTACGCGGGCCTACGCATGAGGGGACTGCCGCGGGCTTCACCGGGCGGCGGGGAGGCAGGGTCAGGTGCCCCGGCAGCGGCCTGGCCCGGGCCCGTGAAGACCAGGAAGGCGAGGACAGGCAGATCGGCCGGATGCCGGTAGGTGCCGTTCAGGTTCAGATGTACCGGTTGCGCCGCCCGGTGCGCCTGCGGCGCAGGTAGCCGGCCTGTTCCAGGTCGGCCACGACGGTCTGGGCGGTGCGCTCGGTGACGACAGCCACAGGATCGTCTTCTCTAACCCGCACTCGGCTGCGATCCGGCCGGGCTGCCTCACCGGACGTCCAGCAGCACCTTCCCTTGGGCGCGGCGCTGGTCGAGTTGGACCAGGTGCGGGGTGAAGGCGTCGATCACCCGGATGGTGCCCACCAGGTTGGTGTCGATCGTCGTCTCTGCCGCCTCGAAGTGCGCGGGGTCGCGCAGGTCCTTCAGGAGCATGACGCCAGGCATCGTCACCACGGTGTCCAGCTCGGGGTACCGGGCGAGCACCGCGTCACGGGCAGATGCGACGGAGGCACTGTCGGTGACATCGATCCGCACGGTGCCGAAGCCTTCTCCGGCGAGTTCCGAGAGCGCCTCCGGACTGCGGCCGCCAACGGCCACGGTGCTGCCCGCTGCGGCGAACCGGCGGGCCAGCTCCCGCCCGATACCCGAGGTCCCGCCGACGATGAGAACGGTGCGGTTGGAGAGATCCACGAGATCTTCCCTTCAGTCCAGGACACCGACGGCGTTCAGGCCCGCGGCGCATTCAGTGATGTTCCGTGTCCCTCGCAGAACACTGCCATTGCAGTCTTGACGGAATCCGCTGAGTGCGGCAGGGCCCTGGTTTTCCCTGGTCGTACCAGGGCCCCCTCTGAGTCACGCACACCGCATTACGGTGTCGGTATGAAGGATGAGGAATCCGGTAACCGGCTCGGCAGCTACCTGCGCGCCCGGCGCGAGCTGATCTCCCCGGCGCAGGCAGGAATCCCGCCCGGCGGCAACCGCCGCGTGCCCGGCCTGCGCCGTGAGAGGAAGTCGCCCTGCTCGGCGGAATCAGCCCCGACTACTACCTGAGGCTGGAACGCGGCCGCGACAAGAACCCCTCACCTCAGGTCCTCGAATCACTCGCGCATGTCCTACGCCTCGACGACGTCGAGCGGACGTATCTGCTCGGCCTCACGGCAGCGCGCCCCGGGGCTCCGCGCCGCAAGCGACCCGAGCACGTACCGGCACGGGTGCACCAGCTCCTCGCCCACCTTCAGATTCCCGCGTTCGTCGAAGGGCGTGCGTTCGACGTTCTGGCCTCCAACCCCATGGCCGTCGCGCTCTCCCCGCGCCTGCGGCCCGGCCAGAACCGGCTTCGTTCCCTCTTCCTCGATCCCGAGGAACAAGCCTTTCACCAGGACTGGGCCAAAGCCGCCGCCAGCTTCCTCGCCACTCTTCGCACCACCACCGGGGACGACACCGACAACCCCCGGTTTGTCGAACTCGTCGGAGAACTCGCACTGTCCAGTCAGCGGTTCCGCACCCTGTGGGCCCGACACGACATCCGCAACCTCGACGGAGGCACCACCACAGTCCCCCCCATCGTCGGTGAACTGCGGCTCCACCGCGACAAACTCCCCATCGACGACGTCATCCTCGTTGTCTACTACCTCGACAAGGACAGCGACAGCGACGAGAAGCTGCAACTTCTCGCCGCACTCTCACAGACCGAACCCACCGACACAGCACACAGCACACAGCAGGCCAGCAGACGCCCCGCACTCGAAGACACCCTGACGAACACCGGCCTCCCGGCAGTGCAGTAAGAACGGCCGTGCCACGATGCCCGCCATTCGCGGGCCGCCTCGGCGCCCGGTCATTAGCCGTCGGTGGCGTCCGGGGCGCGCAGGGGCCGCAGGCCGCCGGGCAGGTCGGGGAGCTGGAAGGAATAGCGGCCCAGCAGATGTGATGGCGGACGAACGGGGAGAGGCGGGCCACGTCCTCGTCGCGGACCTCGTCCCCGTCCTCGCGCAGCTGCGTGACGGCGACGTCCATGTACCTCGTGCTGAACAGCACGAGCGCATTCAGGACCAAGCCCAGCGCGCCGATCTGGTCCTCCATGCCGTCCTGGTAACGCCGGCAGAGCTGTCCCGCCTTGCCGTGGCAGATCTTCCGGGCGAGCGCGTGGCAACGGAACGCGCTCCCCGCGCACGCGTTGTCAGTCCGTGCCCGCTGCCGTCGGGGCGGGCGGTACCCAGCGCTGGTTACGGCGTTGCTGCGAGCGCACCCCGTAGTCGGTCTTGAGTTCTTCCGGAATGGCGTACTGCATGACCCGGCCGCGGGTGAGGGAGGTGAGTTCGAAGGCGGTGAGCAGGTCGCCTGCCTTGTCCAGTGCCCATTCCCCCAGCGGGCTGCTGTCCTCGATGGCCTCCAGCGCGCCGAGGACGACGGGTACGGCCTTGGCTGCCGTATCCCAGGGGCTGCGCGGGACCTGCAGCCAGTCGGCGATGGTCGGGCCCACCAGGAACCGGACCGTCGCTGCAACGATCGGGTCGAAGATGGTGCCGGGGACGACATCCTCGTACATCCGCATCAACTGGTTGTTCAGACGTACCCCGTCCTCGGACGGCCCCAGGTTGCGGGTGAGGTAGAGGTCGGCGTACGCGCGGGCCTCGGTGAGGTTCTGCGGGGCCGCCTCCATGTCGCAGCCCAGCATGGACCCGACGACGCGCCAGGCGTAGTAGTACGCCTCCGCGCCTTCCTCGCTCATGTGAATGCCGAGGCGGTGCATCGCGTCCAATACCAGGATCGAGAAGCAGATCTGTCCGCCGATCATGTCTTCCTGGCACAGCGGTGTGCCGTCACGCTCCGTATCCCAGCGGCCCGACGTGGTCAGGTGGCGGCGTACCGCGGCGTGCAGCAGGCGGACTTTCTGGGCGGCCGGGATGAACTTGCTGCCCTCTTCGAAGGCGTTGGTCTGCATCAGGTAGGTGACGAACTGCCCGGTGTTCGCCATCCGGCGCGAGGGGTAGTCCATGGAGTGCGTCGAGGCGAGCAGTTTGGCCACGCGGGGCACGGCGTAGGTGGCCGGCATGGCCGCGAAGGACAGACCCGTGTTGATGTGTGCGGCGTTGTCCATGAAGAACAGCCGCGCGCGCTCCATGATGTCCCAGTCCACCCACGTGGGCGGCATACCGGTCGCCTCCAGGTAGGAGGCGGCCGAGGGCGGAAGCCCCGGCGGCAGTTTGTTGCCTGCGGTGCTGAAGAAGCGCATGAGGGTGTTGAAGTCCCGCACCTCTCCGCGTTCGAACATGGCCGCGACAGTGGCGTCGGCGAGCGGATCGCCTTGGGCGCGCAGCTCATCCAGCGTCGTGTCGGTGTACCGCGCGGTGGTCTCAGTCGTCACGGGCTCCTCGTTTCTCGTGCTGTCACAGGGACCGGTCGGTTGCCGAGTTCGCCAGCGTGCCGAGCGCCGTGCGGGCCTCCGGCGGCAGCGCCACGGCTTCCAGCGCCGCGCGGGCCTGTGCGATCCGCTCCTGGATCATGTCCTCGATGCGCTGCCGGGCCCCGCTGCGTTCCATCAACTGCCGTACGTGCGCGGCATCAGCCTCGTCCAGCGCGGGTTTGCCCAGGACCTCCTGGAACTGCTGTCCCTGGCTGGCGGACAACAGTGAGACGGTCACCGCGAGCAGCGCGGTGGGCTTCTTGTCCCGCAGGTCGTCGAGGTTCGACTTGCCCGTCTCGGCGGGGTCACCGAAGACGCCCAGCAGGTCGTCGCGCAGCTGGAACGCCTCGCCCAGCGGCATCCCGTACCCGGTGAAGGCGTCGAGCACCCGGGGGGAGGCGCCGCCGAGCGTGGCGCCCATGTGCAGGGGTCGCTCCACGGTGTACTTGGCTGTCTTGTACCGGGCCACCTCCAGCGATTCGGCGACCTTGGGTACGACGCCGCCCGTCCGCAGGACCTCCAGGAATTCGCCCGCGACGGTCTCGCGCAGCAACGACGACCACAGGGGTACTGTCCGCGCCACGTACGCCCCGGGCAGGCCGCAGGTGGCGAAGACCTGCCCCGCGTATCCCATCAGCAGGTCACCGAGCATCATGGCCAGCGCGGCGGAACGGTCCTGGCGCAACCTGTGGGATGCTCCGGCCGCTGTGGCGTCCCAGGAACGGGAACCGCTTTCGGCGAAGGCGACATGGGCTGTCGGGACGCCGTGCCGCAGGCGGCTGTCGTCGATGATGTCGTCGTGGGTGCACGCGGCCGCGTGCACCAGTTCCATCGCGGCCGCGGCCTTGACCACGCCCTCGCAGTCCGGCTGGTCGGCGGCTCGCCAGCCCCAGTACAGGAACGCGGCACGCAGCCGCTTCCCACGGGTCAGCGACGCGCGCAACTGCCGGCACAACGGCATCAGGTCGCCCGACACGCGGAGCAGTTCGGCTTCCTCCTCGTCGACCAGCCGACGCAGGCAGGTATCGATTCTCCGCTTCAGATCCCCGGTGTCATGCATGCGGCAAGCCGCTTCGCTTCGCTGCCCGGCCGGCCATCAGCTCCAGGTAGTTCCCGGTCTCCGGGGTCACCCGCCGGGAGGCGAGCTCTCCGCGGGCGCGCAGTTCACCGACTCCGTCAGCGAGCAGTTCCCGCAGGTCGGAGCGGTGCAGCAGCCCTTGGCCCCGGTCGGCGGCCTGCCGCACATGGTCAAGTACGAGGTCGGCGACGCCGACTGCGAGCAGGAAGGCTTGCCCGAGTCCGGCCGCGGAGATCCGTCCGGTTGTTCCGGTGGGCGCGGTGTAGCTGTTGTGTCCCTGTTCAGACATGTCCGGTGCTCCTGTGCGGATGAAGTCCTGCGGGGAGCTTTCAGTGAACCGGGCGGCGCCGGGCGGGCACGGTCTTCAGGCGCCCCGTCCCCCTTGCGTGGCCATCGTTTCCTACGAATGAGTGACGATCAGCCCAACGTCGCTGCCATCGTTGGTCGGATCATCTATGGCGGTCGCGCGCCGGGCGCAACGCCTGCATCTCGGGGTAGGCGCCTCCAGGCTGTTCTGACGCTTCTTGCGACCGTCTCGACGACGGTGCCCACCCCGCCTGCACCGTGGGCCGGTCCGACGAGATGCTCGGCACAGGGGTTCCAGCGGGTCATCGGCGAAGTCCGCCCGTCACCTACCGGCTCTGATCGGCTGAGAGGCAACTTGTGGTCCGCAGCCTGCTCGAAGAATGGCGGGACGCACAGGGGCGTAGCCAGCAGCTGGCACCAGCAGCGCTGATGCGGATCACCAGCCGTCCCGCCCCTCGGGCGGGCGGCTTGCGTGCGGCCCGGAACCGCCGGCACCAGGGCCTCGGTCGGTCAGTCTGGGCACACGGACAGGTTCGGCCACCGCGCCTCCAGCGGTCGGGACGGACGTCACCGCACATCCAACCTCCGTGACCACCAACCCGGCGAACCTACGCGGTCACAGCACTGGGCAGCTTTGCCTCGGTGGTCTCCGACAAGGGTGGGTGCAGCATTCACTGCACCCACCCTTGTCCATGCTGTCCTTCCGGCTGGCCTGGTCATCACTCTTAGTAATGCAGGGCGCTCGTCGTCGAGCCGGATGCGCTGGGGCGAGTGGCGGTCCATGGCCATCTCGGCCAGAGACCGGTTGAGTTCATTCGCCCCAGATTCTCCCCAGCGGCTTGGAGGAGCTGCGCTGCACGCGATTTCGCAGCCTGCAGCCAGCAGCACGCTTGTGCTGACGCCGGTTGCTCAGAGCCAGTCCCGCCGCTTGAAGATGACGTACAAACCGGTACACACGACTGCCATCAGGGCGACGGCGAAAGGGTAACCGAACACCCAGTGCAACTCCGGCATGTGATCGAAGTTCATGCCGTAAATGGTGCCGACGAGGGTCGGGGCGAACAGAATGGCCGCCCACGAGGAGATTTTTTTGATTTCCTCGTTCTGCTCGAAGCCCGCTTCCGTGAGGGCGCGCATCTCGGCGTTCTGCTGCTGGTTCACCAGGGTGGCGTTGACGGTGAGGATGTCCTGGAGTGCCTGGCGGAAGCCGTCGACGCGTTCGGTGGTGTGGGTGGCGTGGTCGGCGACGTCACGGAGGTAGCGGCGGAGTTCCTCGTCGATCCCGTATTTCTCGAAGCCCGCGGTCAGGCTTTCCAGCATGCCGTTCAGGGGGCGGGTCGCACGCTGGAATTCCACCACCTCGCGGGAGAGTTCGTAGATACGGCGGGAAACGCGCGGATCGCCGCCGAAGACCTCGGTCTCGATCTCGTCGATGTCGTTCTGGACGCCCGCGACCACCGGAGCGTAATCGTCCACGACGGCGTCGAGGATCGCGTAGAGGACCGCCTCGGGTCCCCGCTTGAGGAGTTCCGGTGTGGCTTCCATACGCCGGCGCACGGCGGGCAGGTCGGGAGCGCCACCGTGCCGGACGGTGATGACGAAATCGGGGCCGACGAAGACGTGCAGCTCGCCGAAGTCGACCTCTTCGGGGTCATCGAGGTAGCGCGCGGCCCGCAGAACGACGAAGAGCGTCTCGCCGTAACGCTCCAGCTTCGGCCGTTGATGGGCCTCCAGCGCATCCTCCACGGCCAGGGGGTGAAGGTCGAATTCCGAGGCGAGGGTGACCAATTCGGAGGACGACGGCCGGTGCAGGCCGATCCAGGCCATGGAACCGGCCGTGGTGCGCAGGTGCCGGAAGGTGTCGGCGAGCGTTTCGTGGGTACTGAGGCGATGTCCGTCGCCGTAAAGAGTGGCATTGATGACACTGCCGACGGACGCGGTGCCGGGAGCCGGCGTGGGCGGCTCGTCCGCGGGGCCGGCGGGCGGGGCCGCGGACACCGGCCGCTTCTTCGCCGGTTTGCGGAGCCCGCGCAGGCCGCGCAGGCCGCGGCCGGGAGGATCAGCGCTCATGGAGGAACCGACCTACGTAGCAGTGGGAGTGAACAGGAACACGGGATCTCGACGCAGGATATATGCCTGGGGGTCGGCGCCGGTCAGTGGCCATGGTGCAGGATGGAGGAGCCAGATGACGCCATCCGTGTGTCGCACCCGAAGACGTATAAGCGGTTATCCCTACAATTACGCGATGCAGATACCGACGTTGTCCAGCCCCTCCGGGAGAGGTGATTCGGTGAACAGGCCCGACGCCACCGACGAACAGTGGGAAGGGCTCGCCGAGGTCGTTCCCCTTCGCAGCGGCAGTGAATGGCCCTCGTGGCCCGACCACCGTGCCCTGCCCGACGAGGAGCCGGGCGAGGAGATGCGGCGGTTCGTCGTCATCCGGGTCCAGACCTTCGCCGACGCGCGCGAGGTCGCCGAGTACCTGATGGCGCAGATCCCGGTCCTGCTCGACCTCAGCAGCGCCGACGCCGACGTGGCCAAGCGCATCCTGGACTTCTCCAGCGGCGTCGTCTTCGGGCTCGCCAGCGGGATGCACCGGGTCGACACCAACGTCTTCCTGCTGACGCCCGTCGGCACCGAGGTTGCCGAGCCGCCGGCCGGTCTCGTACCCCGATCGTAGGAAGGCGTTGCAGCCGTAACGGTTTTGCTTTCGCCGGTTGCCTAGCGTCTTCCCATGGACACAGAAAGTGTGCGCCCGGCGGTCACCGAATTACGTCTGTCCGCCTTCAAGTCGCACCGCGGCGCGACCTTCCCGCTTGGCCCGTTGACGCTGCTGACCGGTGCGAGCGGCAGCGGGAAGTCCAGCGTGCTGCAGGCGTACGAGATCCTCGCGCGGCTCGGCAGCGGCGCCCGGCTCGCGCGGGCCGTGGCGGCGGCGCCCGGAGGCGCGGTCGGCTGTGTGCCGGCCTGGGCGCGTCCCGACGGCCAGGGGAGACGGGGGTTCCGTATCGGCTGCACGGTCGATGGACCGGTCGGCCCGGTCCGGCTCGATGTCGCCGTACAGGCCGAGCCGGAGTTGCGCATCGTCGGCGAACGGTTGACGGGCGGCGGCGAGACCCTGCTGTCGACGGCCCTTACGGACCCGGCCCGGCGCGCGGTCCAGGCGGCCTGGTACACGGCCGGGTCGACACCTGTAACGCGCGCGCCGCTGCCCGACGACCGACTCGGTACGGCTCTGCTGCCGCTGCGCGTCGCGGGCAAGACGGCCGGGCAGCGGCTCGTACTCGCGGCGGCCGAGCAGGTGGTGGTGGCCCTCCGGTCGGTGTTCGCGTGCGATCCGAGACCGGAGGTGATGCGCGGGGCGGGACCTGGGGGCGGGTGCGGCTCAGGGGCAGGAGGCGGAGCAGGGGCGAGTACGGAGTCGGGCGGTTCGGCGGGGGGTAGGGGCGGAGCCAGGTGCAGTTCCGGGGGTGGGGCCGGGGGTGGTTCCGGTTCCGGTTCCGGTGGTCGGACGGGCGGTGGCCGTGGCGGCCGTGTCGGGCGTGAGGGGGTTGGTGGCGCCTCTGGTGGGCACGGGGCATCCGGTGTATCCGGTGTCTTCGGTGTGTCTGGCGATAGTTCTGGGGTCTCTGGTGGCAGCGGGGTCATTAGGTCTACTGGGACTGTTGGGTCTTCAGACGACGCGGGAAGCCCTGGACCTTCCGGAGCCTCTGGACCCTCCAAGCCTTCTGGAGTCGCCAGAACCCCCACACCCCCCGCATCCCCCGCGCCCCCCAGAACCCCTGGAACCTCTGGCGTTGGCGGTGTCACCGGGGCTGGTGGTGCTTCTCGTTCTGGTGCGCGCGCCGAGGCTGATGCCTCGGGAGAGTATCCGGTGGCGTCCGGTGGCGACGGTATGGGGGACGACGGGGGCACGTTCGGGGGGAGCTGGGGGTGGTCGGCCGGGGACGGGCGGCTGCGTCCCGCCTGTGACAATCTCCCTGCCGTACTGGGACGGACCAGCCGGGAGTGTGCGCGGCGGCACGCGGTGCTGGTCGAGGCGGTGCGCGCGGGCTGCGTCGGGCCGGTCGCGGGGCTGCGGGCCGAACCGGTGGAGCGAGGAGGGACGGTCGGCATACGGGCGCTGGTCGAGCGCGGCGAGCTGCCGGCGACACCGCTGGAACAGCTCGGGGACGGTGAGCTGCGTTACGTCGCGCTCGCGCTGGTGCTCCTGACGGGCCCTGAGGTGCTGGCGATGGACCCGGCGGGCGAGGTGCTCTCCGCACGCCAGGTGCTGGGGCTGATGGCGGACGGGATGGACCGAAGCCTCGACGACCGACAGGCGCGGGCGCTGCTGGAGCTTGCCGTGCGGATGGTCGGGCGCGGACACATCCGGCTGCTCGGGACGGTACGGGACGCGACGGCCGTCGAGGGGATGCCGGAGGTACGGGTGCTACATCTAGGGGTATGAGTGAAGACCTCCATGCATTGCAGAAGCGGCTCGCCGAGTTCGCGGCCGCCCGCGACTGGCAGCAGTACCACACCCCCAAGAACCTGGCCGCGGCGCTCAGCGTCGAAGCTTCCGAACTGGTCGAGATCTTCCAGTGGCTGACGCCGGAGGAGTCGGCAAAGGTCATGAGCGACGCGACGGCCGCGGGACGGGTCGAGGACGAGGTCGCCGACGTACTGGCGTACCTGCTGCAGTTCTGCGAGGCCCTGGGGATCGATGTGCTGCAGGCACTGGCCGCGAAGATCGAGCGCAACGAGACGCGATTTCCCGCGAAGGGGGCCGAACGAGCCAATCGTCACTCTATGGAGTGAAGGATCTTTCCACATCGTCTTGGTTGTCCACAGATTTGCGAATTCCTCTGGCCTTTTGGGCCTTTCAAGTTCACGCTGGGTAGTGGCAGGTAGATGCGGCGAAGCTGACGTGGTCTGAGGGAGGGGGCGCGGATGGACGCGGTGCGCATCATCGCGGCCAGTCGGCGCGGTCTGGCGCAGGCGCAGACGGTCCAGGAGATCGTCGTCGAGGCGTGGCAGGCGCAGGCGCTGGCCGAGGCGGTGGGCAGTCACCTCGCGATATCCGGGCCGCACGAAGTGCGGTCCCGGGCCCGGGGGTTGGGCGATGCGGGAGGGAGGACGAGCGCGGCACTGGTGATTCCGGCGCCGAGGCTCGGCGGGCCACGCGCAGCCCAGCTGTCCGAGGTCCGGGACACCCTGGCGGCGCTACGGGGGCTGTCGTGGCTGCTCGGGGAGGTGTGCGAGGCCCTGGTGGGCGTGGTCTGCGCCGCGGACGAGGAGGGGATGTACTGGACCTGTGTGGAGGCGATGGACGTGGCCGATGAGTCCCGCGACCGGGTCACCGGAATACTGAAGTACCTCGCGGTGCGGACCCGCGACACGGCCTGACGGGCGCACGCACCGGCGCGAGCGCCCCAGGGCCGCCAGAGCGCCCCGCGCGCGTCGGCCGGTCGACACGGGGCGGGGCGGGCGAGGCGCGCGGAGTAGGGAGGGCGAGGCGATCGGGACGGGGTCGGGCTGGCGCTTGGGACGTGATCGTGCTGGCGCTGGGGACGGTTCGAGGGGGACGGAGGTCTGGTGGCGGTTGAAGCTGGGTGGTGGCGGCGGCCGGGCTTCGGGGGTGCCCGAGTTCGGTGGCGGCCGGGCTTCGGTGATGGCTGAGTTCAGGGGTGGCTGAGTTCGGCGCCGCCCGAGTTTGGTGATGGCCGAGTTTGGTGATGGCCGAGTTCCGGGGTGGTTGAGTATGGCTACGCGCCCGAGTTTGTTGAGGCCGGGGTACGGGGGGCGAGTATGGCCACGCGCCCGAGTTTGGTGATGCCGGGGCTCGGGAGGCGAGTCAGGCGACGCCTGAGACTGGCGACGCTCGGGTTCGGCGAGGCTGAAGTTCGGTGGCGGCCGTGCGGGGCGGCCGTGCGGGGCGGTCGGGCTAGCGTTTGGTGCGGGTGCGGGTGCGGGTGCGGGTGCGGGTGCGGGTGCGGGTGCGGGTGCTTGGGTGTGGGGGTGTGGGGGTGTGGGGGTGTGGGGGTGTGGGGGTGTGGGGGTGTGGGGTGAGGAATGGGTTGGGTTTGGGCCCGTGGGGGGGCGGGGCTGTTGCGAGTGGCTGGGCGTGATTTGGGCAGCGGGTGATTTTGGTGACGGCGTCGTAGGAACGCACCATCGCGGTATGACCGACTCTGTCGAGGACGCCTGGCGCAAGATCTTGGCCACTGCTGGTGAACCTTCCCGGGCGGAGGGGGCACCGCTGCTGGAACTGTTTGCAGAGTTGGTGCGGGCGGCGCATGCCGAGCCGCTGCTTCGTCAGCTCCATCCCTGGACCGGTATGTGGGAGCTGCACTTCAGCAGATGCACGGAGATCCGCTACACCTGGGACGTCCCTTACATAGGCACGCTGGGAGGCGGCCGGTACTACGCCGGAGGGCCGAGTAGGAGCAGTCCGCGGATCGCCGAGACGGGCAGCGCGCAGGCCGCGGTAGCGATGGTTGTCGATCGACTGCCGCCGTACTGCGGGCCGGCTTTCATCGGCAGCGCAGAGGAGCTGGCCGCTTATGGAAAGGCGCGGGGCGGCGGGTAGCTGCCTGGGGGAGTTCGTGGTTGAGGGCGGGGGTGGGGTGTTGGGGCAGTGATCAGGGGCCGGCGGCCGGGGTGGGGATGGGTGGGGTCCGGGGCCGGCCCGCTGAGCTGGGGTGGCGAGGGGACGGAGTGGAGGTGGTGGAGTGGGACGGGGCGGGGTGGGGCGGGGTGGGGTGGGGTGGGGTTTGTGGGCGGGAGGGGTGCTCAGCGCATCTCTACGCCGACGGAATTGTGGGCGGAGACGGGGGCGTACCGGGGGTTGCCGTCGAAGGTGGCTTCGTAGCCGCTGGTGAGCAGTTTGACGGCGGATACGGGGAATGGCGGGAGGGATGAGTTTTTGCACTCGGCGTAGCCGTTGGTGTCGGTGATGGCCTCGCAGAAGACGGCTTTTTCGCCGGACACGGTGAACTGGACGGGCAGGCCCGGCACCGGCGTTCCGTCGGTTTCGGTGATCTTCGCCTTCAGGTCGGTGGCCTGGTGCGTCAGTACGTCGAACGAGCCGTACGCGGCTGTGGCGTTGAGGCGCCTGGGGGTTGGGGTGTCGTCGCGGTGGTCGAGCGCGGATGCCGCGGTGACGGTGAGGGCGCTGGCCAGCGTCAGCACCGTCGTGGAGATCGCGGCTCCACGGGTGGTGGGATAGGGCACGTCATACCTCTTTCAGTAAGTCCTAACTCCGACTTACTGATCAACGTGCTGCGGCTGGCAAGGGGTGCGGGGGCGGGAGTTGTTGAGCCGAAAGGGTGAGTGCGGGTGGGGTGGATGTGGGGGAAGGGGGTGGGTGTGCAAGTGGCGTGGATGGGGTGTGTTTAGTGGGAAAGAATAAGGTCAGCAAAGCGTACTGGTGCGGGAGTTGGGGAGCGGGAGAGCTGGAGCTGAGTTGAGGGGGCTGAGGGGTGGGCCCGGGAAATAGTTGTGGGTTGGTAGCGGGGGTGTGGTGGGGTGTGGAGTTGAGAATTTCTGCATTCTTCGTTGATGAGGGCCGAGGGCACCCGGCCTGATGTGCTGGGTCGCCCCTTGAGGGGCGGGGCTTCGGGTCGGTGTTTCTGGCCCGAGCACTCCCCACCCCGAGCACTCCGCCATCCTGAGCACTCCGCCACGAGGAATCTGCTGCCAAGTCCGTTCGGCGGCCTCATCTGCCGATCGGTATCGGCGGGAACAGTCCTGCGGCCGGGTGCGGTGAACGCTCCGCTCAGACGGTTGGCGTTGGGCCCCATGGGGTTTCGAGGGCGGTGCGGAGGGCGTTGACCGTGTGGTGGCCGATGCGTTCGGCGAGTTGGCGTTCCAGGTCTTGCAGGAGGCGTTCGGCCTGGTGATGGGCGCGTTCGCCTGCCGGGGTGCGGCGGATCAGCCGCTGCCGGGCCGAGGCGGGGTCGGGGGCCTGTGTCAGCAGTCCGGCCGCCACAAGGCCGTGTACGGCCTGGTGTGCGGTCTGCCGGGTCACGCCCATGCGCCGGGCCAGCGTGGCGACCGTGGTGCCTTCCGCGTCCAAAACCGCGAACAGCTGGACCTGGGTCGAGGTCACCGGAGGTCCGCCGGCCGCGTTCATGGCGGTCAGCAGGCCTTCCTCGAACCAGCGCCGGGCGTCGCCGAGCAGTTGGGGGAGATTGCGGTGGGGAGGTGGCTGGGCGGCAGAGGTCATGGGGTCCTCGCGGGGGAGAGGGGTGGGGGCGCTTCCGGGTGGAGGCGGCTTGCGTCTCGGGTGGGTGCGTGTCAGGGTACCTGACATGGAAAACGTCAGGAAGTCTGACGTTTCGCATGTCCGTCCCAGTAGGTTCCATGACTGCCGAGTTCGCCACGCGTTACCGCCGTACCTCACGTATCCCCGCGGAACCCGGCCGCCCGTACTTCATCGAGAAAGGCGAGGGGGACCGTGCCCACCTGTTCGGCGACCTGGTCACCATCTACGCCGACGGCGAGCAGACCGGCAACGCGTTCAACTTCTTCACCGTCGAGGGGCCCAAGGGCGACCTCATCCCGGCCCATCTGCACACCGACACCTACGAGGTCTTCTACGTCACCCAGGGCGCCGTCCGGCTGTTCGTCGAGGACACCGAGGGGCGGCAGCAGGAGAAGCTGCTGACCCCCGGGGACTTCGGTTTCGTGCCCATGAACTGTCCGCATGCCTATCGGATGGAGCGGCACCACAGTCAGGTCGTCGGCGTGGCCGCGGGGCCGGGCGGCACGTTCGAGCGGTTCTTCGAGAACCTCGGCGTCCCCACCGAGCAGCTCGGTCTGCCGCGCGAGCCCGTCGTCCCGGAGGGCGGCACGTTCGAGACGGTTCCCGAGCGGTACGACGTGCGGTTCCTGCCGGGGCACGAGTGGCGTACGCGGTGAGGCGTCGGAGGTGGTCGGAGGCGCCCGAGACCCGAGTGGGGGAATGACGGAACGATGGCGGGCCGCCCGCACGGCGGGGGTGCGGACGCGGTGCGAGACTGCGGTAGGAGGTGATCGCGATGGCCGGCGAAGCCTTTGCGGACGCCTATCCGGGTGCCGAGGGCTACGGGATGCTCGAAGCGCTGCTGGAGCACGTCCAGCGCGCGGCCCCCACGGACATGCCGGACCTGGTGAACCGGCACGCCGCCGCCCTCGGCCTGCGGCACGTCGGCCTCTACCTCGTGGACATCCAGCAGCGGCAGCTGTGCCCGCTGGGTGTGGGGCAGCGCTCGCTCTCCGTGGACTCCTCCCTCGCCGGGTGGACCTACCGCACCCTGGCCATGCGGGTGGAGGACGTGGAGGACCCGGAGGGCGGCATCCGGGTCTGGCTGCCGCTGGTCGACGGGGTGGAGCGGCTGGGCGTACTGGAGGTGCGCACCGATCTGCTGGACGGTGAGCGGATGCGCCGCTGCCGTGCGCTGGCCGCACTGCTGGCACCCATCATCACCTCGAAGCGGGCCTACAGCGACACGTTTGTACGCCAGGCGCGTACGCAGCCGATGCAGCTGCCCGCGGAAATGGTGCGGGCCTTCCTGCCGCCGCGCACGATCGGCAACGAGCAGGCGGTGTCCACGGCGGTGCTGGAGCCCGCGTACGAGCTGGGGGGCGACGCGTTCGACCACTCGATGACGCAGGAGACGCTGCACGCCGCCATCATCGACTCGATGGGGCACGATCTGGCCGCAGGCCTGGCCACCTCCGTGGCCCTGGCGGGTTGCCGCAGTGGGCGCCGGGCCGGCGCGGACCTGCGGGAGACGGTGGACACCGTCGACCAGGCGCTCTGCCAGTGGCTGCCCGACCGGTTCGCCACCGGCGTCTTCCTGCAGCTGGACCTGGCCGACGGCCGGCTGCGCTGGGTCAACGCCGGCCACCCGCCGCCGCTGCTCATTCGCCGGCACGCCGTCCTCGACCGGGCGCTGGAGCGGCCCGGCCAGCTGCCGCTGGGTCTGCCCGCCGCGCTGAGCGCGGAACCGCGTACCGTCCACGTCGCGGATCTGGAGCCGGGTGACCGGGTGCTGCTCTACACGGACGGCGTGACAGAGGCGCGGGACTCCAGCGGCGCGCTGTTCGGGCTGGACCGGTTCACGGACACGATCATCCGGGCCACGGCGGGTGGCGAGCTGGCCTTCGAGACCTTGCGCCGCCTGATCCACTTCATCGTCGACGACCAGGGCAACGAGCTGCGGGACGATGCGACCCTGCTGCTCGTGGAGTGGTGCCCGGGGCCGTGGGGGCCGGGCGGGGAGGTGCTGTCCGTGTGAGGGGCCGCGGTGGGCGGCCCTGCGTCAGGGCCGCCGCGAACCGTGGTCAGGGCCGGGAAAGGGCGTCCGGTCTCACGCCACCTGGGGCATGACCTCCGACGCGATCAGTTCCAGCTGGTCGAGGTCGGTCAGGTCGAGCATCTGGAGGTAGACGCGCTGGGAGCCGACGGCCCCGAAGCGGCCCAGGCGCTCGGCGACCTCGGCGGGGGAGCCGGCCAGGCCGTTGGCCTTCAGCTCGTCGACCTGGCGGCCGATGGCGTCCGCGCGGCGCTTGACCTCCGCGTCGTTCCGGCCGACGCAGGCGACCAGGGCGTTGGAGTACACCAGGCCGTCGGCGTCGCGGCCGCGGTGCTCGGCCGCCGCCCGTACCCGTTTGAACTGCTGCTCGGTGTCGTCCAACGAGGCGAAGGGGATGTTGAATTCGTCCGCGTACTCGGCGGCCAGCGCGGGGGTGCGCTTGGCGCCGTGCCCGCCGATGAGGACCGGTACCTTCGACTGGGCCGGCTTGGGCAGCGCGGGCGAGTCCGTCAGCTGGTAGAACTTCCCGTCGAAGCCGAAGCGTTCGCCGGTGGGCGTCTTCCACAGTCCGGTGATGATCGCCAGCTGTTCCTCCAGCCGGCCGAACTTCTCCTTCGGGAAGGGGATGCCGTACGCCTTGTGCTCGTCCTCGTACCAGCCGGAGCCCAGGCCGAAGTCGATCCGGCCGCCCGACATCTGGTCGACCTGGGCGACCTGGATGGCCAGCACGCCGGGAAGGCGGAAGGTGCCGGCGGTCATCAGGGTGCCGAGGCGGATGCTGGTGGTCTCCCGGGCCAGGCCGGCCAGGGTGATCCAGGCGTCCGTCGGGCCGGGCAGCCCGTCGGTGCTGCCCATGTGCAGGTAATGGTCGGAACGGAAGAAAGCGCCGTAGTTCAAGTCCTCGGCGGCCCGCGCGACGCGGAGAAGGGTGTCGTAGGTGGCCCCCTGCTGGGGCTCGGTGAAGATCCGGAGTTCCATGCCGCCCATCTTGCCTTGCGGGTGGCGGCAGCCGGGAACAGGCACGGCAGCGCACGGGGGCACGGGGGTACAGGGCACGGGCGGGGCCGGGGGCGGCGATGCGGCAGGCGGGACCGTTCCCGTACCGCCCGGAGCGGGGCGGCGATCCGGCGGGTGGGTCCGCATCCGCACCCGCAACCACATCCCGCACCTGGACCCGCACCCGTACCACCCGGAGCGGCCGGCGATATCCCCGCAGGCCCCACGCTCAGCTCCCGTCTTCCCAGTCGCAAAACCCGTTCGTCAAACGGGTCGCGACCGGGCAATACTCGGACGTGTGTTCCTGACGATAACCACCACCGGAAGCGCCGAGCGCCCCGCGACCGACCTCGGGTTCGTGCTGCACAAGCACCCCGGCAAGGCGCAGGCGTTCTCGACGGCGCACGGCACGGCCCATGTGTTCTACCCCGAGGCGGACGACAGCCGGTGCACGGCCGCGCTGCTCCTGGAGGTGGACCCGGTCGCGCTGGTACGGCGCGCCCGTGGCAAGGGCCGGGGCGGTGCCCCGGACTCGGCGCTCGCGCAGTATGTCAACGACCGGCCGTACGCGGCCTCTTCGCTGCTGGCCGTGGCGCTGAGCACGGTCTTCGCGAGTGCGATGAAAGGGCAGTGCAAGGCGCGCCCCGAGCTGCCCGGGCAGCCGCTGCCGCTGCATGTGGCGCTGCCCGCCGTGCCCGCGCGCGGCGGTGCCGACCTGGTGCGTCGGCTGTTCGAGCCGCTGGGGTGGACGGTGCGGGCGGAGCCGGTGCCGCTGGACGAGACGTTCCCGGAGTGGGGCGACTCGCGGTACGTACGCCTCGACCTGGAGGGCGAGCGTACGGTCGCCGACGCGCTGCGGCATCTGTACGTGCTGCTGCCGGTGCTGGACGACGCCAAGCACTACTGGGTCACGCCCGACGAGGTCGACAAGCTGCTGCGGACCGGTGAGGGCTGGCTGGAGGGGCACCCCGAGCAGAAGCTGATCGTGGGCCGCTACCTCGCCCGCCGCTGGTCGCTGACGCGCGACGCGCTGGAGCGGCTGGAGCTGGCCCGGCTCGCCGAGGCGGACGACACCGCCGTCGAGGAGATCGACAACGCGGTGGAGGAGGCGGCCGACACCGAGGAACGGCCGGTGCCGCTCGCCGTGCAGCGGCGTGCCGCGATCCTCGGTGTGCTGCGGGAGGTGAAGGCGGCGCGGGTGCTGGACCTCGGATGCGGGCAGGGCCAGTTGCTGGGCGAGTTGCTCAAGGAGGGGCAGTTCACCGACATCGTCGGCATGGACGTGTCGATGCGCGCCCTCCAGGAGGCGCGGCGCAGGCTGCGGCTGGACCGGATGCCCGAGCGGCAGTCCGAGCGGCTGCGGCTGCTGCAGGGCTCGCTGGCGTACACCGACGCCCGGCTGAAGGGGTACGACGCGGCCGTGCTGAGCGAGGTCGTCGAGCATGTCGACCTGCCGCGGCTGTCCGCGCTGGAGTACGCGGTGTTCGGCGCGGCCCGGCCGCGGTCGGTCGTGGTGACCACGCCGAACGTCGAGTACAACGTGCGCTGGGAGTCGCTGCCCGCCGGGCACGTGCGGCACGGCGACCACCGCTTCGAGTGGACGCGCGCGGAGTTCCGGGCCTGGGCCGGGGAGGTCGCGGGGCGGCACGGGTACGAGGTGGAGTTCCGGCCCGTGGGACCGGACGACCCGGAGGTCGGCCCGCCGACCCAGCTCGCGCACTTCCGCCTGGCGGAACCCGCCGCGGCCACCCCGGCCACCCCCGCACCCGCCATCCCAACCACCTCCAAGAACCCCACCAGCCCCACCAGTCCCACCACTACCCCCGCGAAGGAGGCCCGGACATGACCGGATCCGCTCCCGTCCACCGCCCGCTGGGCGTCCCCGACCTGTGCCTGGTCGTGCTCGTCGGGGCCACCGGCTCCGGCAAGTCCACCTTCGCGGCCCGGCACTTCAAGCCCACCGAGGTGCTCTCCTCGGACTTCTGCCGCGGGCTGGTCAGCGACGACGAGAACGACCAGAGCGCGAGCGGCGACGCCTTCGACGTCCTGCACTACATCGCGGCCAAGCGCCTCGCGGCCGGCCGGCGGACCGTCGTGGACGCCACGAACGTGCAGCCGGAGGCGCGCGCCCAGCTGGTGAAGCTGGCCCGGGAGCACGACGTGCTGCCGGTGGCCGTCGTCCTCGACCTGCCCGAGGAGGTGTGCGCCGAGCGCAACGCGGCGCGCGCCGACCGCGCCGGGATGCCGCGCCGCGTCATCCAGCGCCACCAGCGCGAACTCCGCCGCTCGCTGCGGCACCTGGAGCGCGAGGGGTTCCGCAAGGTGCACGTGCTCAAGGGGGTGGAGCAGGCCGAGGCGGCGGAGGTCGTCACCGAGCGGCGCTTCAACGACCTGCGGCACCTGACCGGGCCGTTCGACATCGTGGGCGACATCCACGGCTGCCGCTCCGAGCTGGAGACGCTGCTCGGGCGGCTGGGGTACGAGGTCGAGCACGACGCGCTCGGCCGTGCCGTGGACGCCCGGCACCCGCAGGGCCGTACCGCGGTCTTCGTCGGCGACCTGGTGGACCGCGGCCCGGACAGCCCGGGCGTGCTGCGCCTGGTGATGGGCATGGTCGCCGCCGGGCACGCCCTGTGCGTACCGGGCAACCACGAGAACAAGCTCGGCCGCTACCTCAAGGGCCGCAAGGTGCAGCACAGCCACGGGCTCGCCGAGACCGTCGCGCAGCTGGAGCGGGAGGACGAGACGTTCCGCGGCGAGGTCGCCGCGTTCATCGAGGGTCTGGTCAGCCACTACGTGCTCGACGGCGGGGCGCTGGTGGTCTGCCACGCCGGACTGCCGGAGAAGTACCACGGCCGGACGTCCGGCCGGGTGCGGTCCTTCGCGCTGTACGGCGACACGACCGGCGAGACGGACGAGTTCGGGCTGCCGGTGCGCTACCCGTGGGCCGAGGACTACCGGGGCCGCGCCGCCGTGGTCTACGGGCACACCCCGGCGCCGCGCGCGAGCTGGCTGAACAACACCATCTGCCTGGACACCGGCTGTGTCTTCGGCGGCCGGATGACGGCGCTGCGCTGGCCGGAGCGGGAACTGGTCGACGTACCGGCCGAGCAGGTCTGGTATGAGCCGGCCAAGCCGCTGGCCAGCGAGGCGCCGGGCGGCGCCGACGGGCGTCCGCTGGACCTCGGCGACGTCGCCGGGCGGCGGGTCGTGGAGACCCGCCACATGGGCCGGGTCGCCGTCAAGGAGGAGAACGCGGCGGCGGCGCTGGAGGTGATGAGCCGGTTCGCGGCCGATCCGCGCCTGCTGCCGTACCTGCCGCCGACGATGGCGCCCTGCGCCACGTCGAAGGAGGACGGTTACCTGGAGCACCCGGCCGAGGCGTTCGCGTCGTACCGGGCGGACGGCGTACGGGAGGTGGTGTGCGAGGAGAAGCACATGGGCTCGCGGGCCGTGGTCCTGGTGTGCCGGGACGAGGCGGTGGCACGGGAGCGGTTCGGCGCGGCGGAGGGCGTGAGCGGCGCGGTCCACACGCGAACCGGCCGGCCGTTCTTCAGCGATCCGGCCGTCACCGAGCAGGTGCTGAAGGCCGTACGGGAAGCCGTGGAGAGCGCCGGACTCTGGGAGGAACCGGCCGATCAGGCAGCCGCCAGCTCCGGGCACTGGCTGCTGCTGGACGCCGAGCTGCTGCCGTGGTCGCTGAAGGCGTCCGGTCTTCTGCGCGGGCAGTACGCGGCGGTCGGCGCGGCGTCCAGAGCGGCTTTCCCCGGGGCGGTGGGCGCGCTGGAGGCGGCCGTGGCGCGTGGCGTGGAGGTGCCGGACCTGCTGGCCCGGCAGCGTGACCGGGCCGCGGACGCGGCCGCGTTCACCGAGGCGTACCGGCGCTACTGCTGGCCGGTCGACGGGCTGGACGGCGTACGGCTGGCACCGTTCCAGATCCTGGCCGCGCCGGGCCGCAGCCTGGCCGCCGTACCGCACGACGAGCAGCTGGCCTGGCTGGACCGGCTCGTCGAGCACGACGGAACGGGACTGTTGCGTCGTACCGGCCGGCTGGTCGTCGACACGGAGGACGCGGCGTCGGTCGCGGCGGGCATCCAGTGGTGGCTCGACCTGACCGCCGCCGGTGGCGAGGGCATGGTGGTCAAGCCGCTGGGCGCGCTGGTGCGCAAGGGGGACGGACGGCTGGTGCAGCCGGGTGTGAAGTGCCGCGGCCGGGAGTACCTGCGGATCATCTACGGTCCGGAGTACACCCGCCCGGAGAACCTGGAGCGGCTGCGCGTGCGCCACTTGGGCCACAAGCGCTCCCTCGCGCTGCGCGAGTACGCCCTCGGCCTGGAGGCGCTGGACCGCCTCGCCGACGGCGAGCCCCTGTGGCGGGTGCACGAGGCGGTCTTCGCCGTGCTCGCGCTGGAGTCGGAGCCGGTGGACCCGCGTTTGTAGTCCGTAGGCCCGGGGCTGTGGTCCGTGGACCCGCGGCTGTATCCCGTGGGCCCGGGGCTGTGGTCCGTGAGTCCGGGGCCCGGCCGTTCTGGGCCGAGCCCCGGCCACCGCGTTCGCGCGTCCTCCCCGGTATGGCCATCGGCAGTCGCTCCCCCCGGCTCTCCCTCGGCTCGGGAGTGCCGAGGGCGTCCCGGCAAGGCGGCCGTGAGGCACAGGTGTTCGGGGAGGTCAAAAGCGTTATACGCGAGGGCAGTTGGGTGCCGAGAAAGCGTTGACGGGGCCCGATCACGACCCTTACCTTCTGTAACTCAACCGAGCGCAGCTCGATCAATGTGCGCGAGAACCCCGCCTGTAACGGAAGAAATCAGAGACGAGCCCATTTCTCCGCCACGCTGAGGAACCGGGCCGGGGCCCCAGGGCGACCCCATGCACAAGGGCGGAGCGTCCGCCGTGCCGACGGGCGTCCGGAGCCGGGGTGAGCGAACCAGCGGGGGGAGGAGACCGATGAGTCTCTTCGAGGACGGCAGGCCCTTCTTACGGGCGCTGCCGGCGCAGGACCGGCGGGCGCTGCTCGCGCTCGGCCGGGGCCGCAGTTACGCGCCGGGCGAGGTCGTCCTCAGGGAGCACGACACCACCACCTTCGTCGTGGCGATCGTCAACGGATGGGCCAGTGTCTCCCTGGAGACGGAGCGCGGGGTGCGGCTGATCCTCGCGCTGCGCGGCAGCGGCGAGGTCGTCGGCGACCAGGCCGCCGTCGACCACCGGCCGCGCAGCGCCACGGTCACCGCGCTCGGCCCGGTGGACGGAGTGGTCGTCCCCGGCGACCGGTTCCGCGGCTATCTGGCGGCCCGGCCCGTGGCGACCGTACTGATCATGCGGCAGTTCAGCTCCCGGCTGCGCAGCTCGGACGGTGAACGGCGGTCCCTGGCCTCGGAGAAGGTGCTGCAGCGTCTCGCCGCCCGCCTGGTGGAGCTGGCCGAACGCACCGGCCACCCCGGCTCGGGAGGTGTGGACGTCGATCTGCCGCTGCCGCAGCACGACTTGGCGGCGGCCGTCGGCTCCACCCGCGAAGCGGTGGCCAAGGCGCTGCGCCTGCTGCGCGAGCAGGGCGTCGTACAGACCGGACCCCGGCGGCTGGCCGTGCTCGATCTCGCGCTGCTGCGGCTGCTCGCCGAGGGGCGCACGGTCGCCGGCCGTACGCCCGCCGGTCCCGCTCCCATACGCCCCGAGGAATCCCCGCCGGCTGTGTAAACGGCTACAGCCCCGCGTTCCCGCCCCGGCCATGCTGCTTGATGTCGGCACGAACCAGGAGGTCCAGTGAGCACGGAAGCCTTGCACCGACTCGTCGTCAACGGAGACGTCTGCGGATCCGGACGGCTGGGGCTGCGTGCCAAGCTACGGATGCGCGAGGCGATGTACGACGTCTTCGAGGCGGGATTCACGGCGGCGGGGGTCGTCGAGCGGAACTTCCACATGGAGGACCGCGGCGACGGCGTGCTGCTCGCGCTCGCCCCCGACGTACCGTCTGCCCAGATGCTGGGGCCCTGGCTCGAAGGCGTCTACCAGCAGCTGCGCCGGGTCAACGAGGGGCGTTCGGAGCCGCTGCGGATGCGCGTCGCCATGCACGCGGGCCCGGTCGCCAGGGACGCCAGAGGGCTGGCCGGGCGCGCCGTGGACCTCACCTGCCGGCTGTGCGACAGCGACACCGCCCGCGGTGTCCTCCAACTGGCCGGCCGGGCGCCGCTGTTGTGTGTCGTGTCCGATTCGCTGTACCACGACGTCGTGGCGGAAGGCGGCACCTGCATCGAGCCCGAGCACTACCGCAGGGCGCGGGTGTCGGAGAAGGAGACGGACACGGAGGCGTGGTTCCACGTCCCCCGGCTGCCCTTCCCGCCCCTTCCGGCGCGGACGTCGCACGAGGCACCGCCGTCACCGGCGGTGCCGGAGCCGGACCGGCCGCGCGCGACGGGGGTGCGCGCGGCCCAGGGCCCGGCGCCGGAGCAGGGCGGCGGGGCGGGGCTTGGGGGTACGGTCCCGCCGCCCGCTTCCGGCCCCGGACCGGCGGCCGGTACGGACCCGGCGCCCGCCGCGTACACCTCCAAGTACCACTTCGGCCACATCGGCGGCGGTAACCAGATCTACGACGGCAACACCTTCACCGGAGACTTCACCGGCATCCGCCACGCGGACACCACACCGGAACCGCCCCCCGCCGCCTCCCGTGAAGCCACGGACGACGCCCCTCGGACCGGGCCGGGACCGGAAGGCGGCGACAGGTGACCGACGTGGACGAGGGGGCACCGCCGGCCGGCGAGCAGCCCCCGCCGCAGCCCGACGGCAAGCAGGGCGGCCGGGACGACGACGCGAAGACGGCCAAGGACGGCAAGGCCGACGGTGACGGCCAGTCCGAGGAGAAGCAACGGCTGGACGCCCCCAAGGGCAGCCCGCTGGGCGGCTCGGGCGAGGCGGGCGGCGCGCGTACCGCCCGCGAGGCCCGCACCAACCTGCACATCGAGGGCGACAACCAGATCTACGACGGCAACACCTTCTACCAGACCCACGTCCGGATGGGCACCGACGACATCTTCGTCGACGGGCCGGTGCCGGACGAGGAGCTGGAGCAGCTGGGCCGGGTCTACTGCCGGGCCCCCGGCTACGCCGCCATGAGGACCCGGCTGGAACGCACCCACCTGCTGGCTCTCTGCGGCGAGTACGGCACCGGCCGTACGTCCACCGGCCTCGCCCTCCTGCGGGACGTCGCCGCCGGGGTGTCCCGCCTGGACCCGGCCACCGCGCTCGGCAGCGTCGACAAGGACAAGTTCGAGGCCGGCCGCGGCTATCTGCTCGAACTGCCCGCCGAGGACGCCGGTGCCGTACCGGCCGCGTCCGCGGGCTCCGACAAGGACGGCGGCAACGGGCACGGCACCGGGGCCCAGCCCTCCGACCTGCATCTGGACCGGCTGAGCGCGCTGCTCGCCGGACGCGGCGCCTACGGCGTCCTGGTCGTGGGCGCCGGCGACTTCGCCGACCGGCTGCTGCGCGGGCGCTACGGCGCGCCGTGCACGCCCCCGCCCGCCGACGACGTCCTCGGACGCCACGTGGCCGGCCTGCTCGCCGACGCCCCTCCCCAGCTCCTCCGCCTGGCCCGGGAGAACGCCGGGCGCCCCGACGTGAAACAGGCGCTGGGCCTGGACGAACTGCGGCCCGGCGAGGCGGCACGGCTCGCCGGCCACCTCGCGGCGCACGCCAAGGGTGAGGCCGACGACGCCCAATTACTCGATGAGTGCGCCGAGTTCGCGCCGCGTCAGGCGCGGGAGTGGTTCGCCGGGGCCGACCGGCCCGGCACCCTCCCCGAGGCGCTGCCCGCCCTGCGCGCCGCGGCCCTGCGGCTGTCGCTCGCGGTCTTCAACGGCTCGGCGGAGAGCCTGGTGACCGAGGCGGGCGAACTGCTCGCCTGGGAGCTGGCGGTCACCCTCGACCCCCAGTACGCGCCCGGCCGCCCGCTGTTCACCGCGCAGACCCAGGCCCGGCTGGCCGCGGCCCGCGCCGTGCCGGACCGGGGCGTGGAGGATCTGGGCGACGCGGCCATCCCCGTACGGGTGACGCGCTTCCAGGGCCGCAGGCTGGCCACCGCCGTGCTGCGCGAGGCATGGGACGGTTACCACAACGTACGCGGTCCGCTGACCCGCTGGCTGCGGTCCCTGTGCGACGACCAGCGCCCCCAGATGTGGGTGCGCGCCGCGATGGTCGCGGGCATGCTGAGCGCCTGGGACTACCTGTACGGCTTCTCCGAACTGCTGCTGCCGCTGGCCCGCGCCGAGAGCCCGGTGCAGCAGATGGCCGCGGCCACCGCGCTGGCCGAGGCGTCCCGCGACCTCCAGGTGCGGCCCGCCGTGCGCGGCCTGCTGCGCGAGTGGGCGCGCGGCGACGACACCTCCGCGTGCGAGACCGCGGCGTTCGCCCACGGCTACGGCCTGGTGGCGGGCTCGGTCGCCGGCTCCCTGGACGAACTGGCGCGCATCGGCTGCCGGGAGGACGACGCCAAACCGGCCGACGCCGCCTCGTACAGCGTGGTGCGGCTGCTGGCGGGGCCCGAGCCCGATGTGGTGCTCAGGCGGCTGGCCCGCTGGCTCGGCGACCGGCGGCAGGCCCGGCAGAACCTCGCGCTGGTGGTGGTGCTGCGCGCACTGTCCACCCGCACCTCGCACCTGTGGGGGCTCCAGGGGGACAGCCGCGTCCAGGAGTCGTACGGCTCCTGGCCACTGGCCGCGGCCCTGATCGCTGCCCACCCCGACCGGGCGCCGTGGCTGGCGGACCTGGTGCACAACACGCTGAACACGGCGCGGGCGGGCGCCGCGGCGCAGGAGGAGATGGGCCGCTGGATGCGGCGGGCCGCCAAGGACGAGCGGCAGCTCGACGTGCTGTGCGCGTTCCTGCCGCGGCTGGTGGAGGGGCGGCGGGACCGGGACCGGTTGCTGCTGCTGGTCGCCCGGCTGGAGCGGGACAGTGACGAACCGCTCGCCCCCCGGGCGGCCGCGCGGATGCGGGCGGTGCTGGAAGGAGAGGGACGACGATGACGCAAGACGGCCGGAACGGTGCGCGGCAGGGCCACGGGCAGGGCCCGGGACCGGGCGCGCCAGGGGGATACGGCCCGGGGCCCGGATCCGTGGAGGCGGTGCGGGGGCCGCTGGTGCAGGAGTACGAGTCGTCCGGCCGGTTCCGGCGGCCCAGTGTGCAGGTGGCCGCGGTGCTCATGTACGAGAACGGCGGCCACAGCGTGGTGTGGCCGGACCACCGCGAGGACGTCAACAAGCCGCTTTTCAGAGGGCCGTTCAAGGTGATGGAGGTACGGGTCGGCTGGCATGTGACCGAGTTCCGCACCGAACTGCCCGCGGCCGGTGACGCGGAGTCCTTCCGCGCGGAGGTGGAGGTCCGCTGGCGCGTCGTGGACGCGTACGCGGCGGTCCGCGCCAACGTCTGGGTCCTCGCCCAGCACTTCTCACCGGTCCTGCTCCGGGCGCTGCGCGGGGTGACCCGGCGGTACCGCATCAGCGAGGCGGACCGGGCGGACCGGGCGGTGGCGGACGAACTGCGGGATCTGCGCCTGGGGGACGACTTCGGCCTGGAGACCGAGGTGTTCGTACGGATCGACCTGAGCGAACGCGGCATCAGCGCGGAGCGGCAGCGCACCGAGATCGACCACGAGGGCGACCTCGCGCGCCGGCAGCACGCGGAAGAGCTGAAGAGGGAACGGCGGGAACAGGAATTGACCCGGATGAAGGCCACCGAGCTGACGGAGATGCTCAGTGGCGGCGACGACAAGCGGCTCGCGTACTTCATGGCGCGCGACACCGCACACGCCTGGGAGATCCAGCAGGCGTTCCGCCGGGAGCGCCGGGAGGAGCGGGCCCTGTCCATCGAGACGGTGTTCCGCTTCGTCGACGGCGGCCTGATCGAGCGCCACGACCTCAACGACCAGACCCTGGCCGCCATCGACTTCCTGCGGTCGACGACGAGCGGCGTGGTGGGCCGGGCCGCCGACACCTTCCTGGAGCGGCCGCAGCGGCACGCGCTGGAGGGCGGCGGACACCGCGACGCACGCGAAGACGACCGCGGACCGGGGCGCGGCCGGCAGCGGATGGACTGGGCACACGAGCCGGATCCGGACGCCGAGCAGGAACGGGGGCGCGGCCCCGGCCGGGAGGCCGCGTACGACGACGAGCAGGATTCGGCGCCCGGCACCGGCCCTGCCGGTCGTGACGACCGGCAGGGTGACCGGTACGGCGAGCGGAACAGCGACCGGTACGGCGAGGACGACGGGCACGACGACCGGTACGGCGACGACCGGTATGGCGATGACCGGTCCGGCGACGACCGGTACGGCGACCCTGAGCCGAGGCCCGCGCGCGGCCGTTCCGAAGGCGACGGCGGATACGGCGGATACGGCGACGGTCACGACGACCCGTACGACAGGGACGACCGCGGCCGCGTCTACGAGCCCGACCGCGTCCAGTCCGCCGCCGAACGCGACGACGACCTGGACGGCCCCGCGCCGCGCCGTGGCCGTGGCCTGGATTGGGGGAAGTGATGGCCGCCAGCGCCCTGCCCGTACCCGTACCCACGCCGACGCCCACCCGCGGCACCGGCGCCTGCCCCTGCGCCGGACCGGCCCCCGGCACCGGCGCCGACTTCGTGGCCGAGCGCCTGCTGAAGGTCGTACGCGAAGAGATCAGCCGGGCCGACACCAAGGCGTCCGTCATGATGACCGGCGCCACCGCGGCGCTGGTCCTGCTCTTCGGCCGCAACGGACAGCTCCCGGGGATGCCCGAAGCCCCCACCGCCCTGCTGCTCGCCGGCGCCGCGCTGTGGACGCTGGGCATAGCCATGTTCGTGGCTGCGGTGCTGCCCCGCACCCGTACCTCGGCGGACGGGCAGCTGACCTTCTTCCCGCAGCTGACCGGCGGGGCGTCGGCCGAGGCCCTGCTGCCCCGGGTCGCCCTCGCGGGCCGGGACACCAGTCAGTGGGCCGTCGAACAGGCCTGCGCGCTCGGCCGCATCCTCGGCGCCAAGTACCGCTGGCTGCGCTGGGGTGTCGGCTGCCTGGCGGCCGGCGGCTGCTGCGTCCTGGCAGGAGGACTGTGGTGAGCACGGAACACAGCACCCGTCCGGCTGCCGCGCGACCGCGGCGCGGGGCACGCCGCACCGTCGTCGTGGCCCTCACCGCGCTCTGCGCGACCGTACCGCTCGGGCCGCCGCCCGCGTGGGCCGCGCCCACCCCCACCGCGCCGTCCGCCGGCCCCGCCCCCGTCGACTTCTCCGTCGTCGTGGACGCCTCGGCCAGCATCGGCAAGGACGCGCTGGCCCGCGAGGCCGAAGCCGCCGCGCTGATCGGCCAGGGCGAGATCTCCGACCGGTCCCGGGCGAGCGTCATCGGCTTCGGCAGCGCCGAGAAGGAAGGGCAGCAGCCCGTACGGGAAGTGTGCCCGCCCACCGTCGTCGACGCCGCCGGACGGCAGCGCATCAGCGACTGCGCCCGCCGCCTCACCGACCGCGCGGGCGGCAACATCGGGCCCGGCACGGACTTTCCCGCCGCGCTCACCCAGGCCCTGGCCCGGCTCAAGGAGACGAGCACGGAGGGCACGCCCAAGGTCGTCTTCCTGCTCACCGACGGCAAGCTGAACGTCGAGGACAGTCCCGCCTACGGAGCCGACCCCGCCGCCCGTCAGCGGGAGGGCGAGAAGCGGCTGCGCGAGGTCCTGGACCAGGCGCGCCGCGAGAACGTCCAGATCTGGCCGCTGGGCTTCGGCAAGGGCATCGACAAGGAGGCCCTCCAGCAGATGGCCGACGGCGGCTACCGCAACGGCTGCGCCGGTCTGCCCGGCTCCCGCCCGCGGCCGCAGGTCGTCGACGGTGCCGCCGATGTGGACAAGGCGCTCCAGAACGCGTTCGCCGCCGCCCGCTGCGCCCGCGTCGAAGAGGGCACCAGCAGCAAACCGCCCGGCGAACTGACGGTGAGCATCCCGCCCATCGCGACCGACGGATCGATCACCGTCACCAAGCGCGACCCGAAGGTGACGGCCACGTACTACGACCCCAAGGGCCGCAAGGTGCCGCTCCAGGGGACGTTCGACGGGTCCAGCTTCGAGGTCAGCGGCCAGGACGGGCCGGTCGAGGCGCTGCGGGTCAAGGACCCGCTGCCGGGGCAGTGGCGGGTCAAGCTGTCCGCGCCCGAGGGGCACCAGGACCAGCCCGCGACCGTACGGGCCATCTGGCAGGGCGTGCTGCACTCGTCGATCACCCTGGAACCGGCCGCGCCGAAACCCGGCGAGGACGTCGTCGTACGGATGCGCCTGCAGACCCGGCGCGGTGTGGTGATCACCGACCCCGGACAGCTCGCCGGGGTACGGGCCGCCGCCCAGCTCTCCGGTGACGGCTTCGAGCCGGTGGACGTTCCGCTGCGCGACGACGGCGAGGGCCCCGACGACCGGTCCGGCGACGTCCTGTACGGGGGCTCGGTGACGGTGCCGAAGACGGCCACTGGCGTCCTGCGGCTCACCGGCGCGCTCGCGGCGCCCGGCGTGGCCGGCGACCGGCGGCCCTACGACACCCGGGTGTCCATGGCCGCCGCGCCCGTGACGGCCGGTGTGACGCTGGAGGGCCACGGCGTGCACCCGGGCGGTTCGGTCGACGGCAAGCTGGTCGCCCGCAACAACGACAGCCGCCCGCACACCCTGCGCCTCGGCCTGGCCGACCAGTCCACGGACGCGGCGCTGCGCATCAGCCCGGCCACCGTCACCGTCGCGCCCGGCGCTCAGGAACCGGTGCCCTTCACCGTGTCCTTCGGCGCCGGCGCGCCGCCGGGCGAGGCCGGCGGCCGGATCACCGTCACCGACCGGACCGACGGCGGGCGCGAGGTCGGCTCCGCCTTCCTGACCGTCACCGTCACCCCCGCCCCCACCTGGTGGGACAGGTGGTGGTGGGCCGTCATCTCGGGGGCCGGGCTGCTGCTCGCCGTCGCCGCGGTGATCGCCATCCGCGTCTGGTACGGCGGGGTGCGGAACTCGTTGCAGGGCCTCGTCCTCGAACTGCGCCGCGACGGACGGGACCTGGGCAAGCTGGAGGTGCGCGCCCGCACGAAGACGTTCTTCTTCACGGTGGACACGTCCTCGGAGCGCCCCGGCCTGCAACGCCGCAACCCGCGCTCGGGGCAGACGTACCGGCTCCGGCGCAAGGGCGACGGGCTGCGGCTGCGCGACCCCCAGGGCAAGGAGCAGACCGTGCCGCACGGCGCGCCCGTGCGGCTGGACAACGACCTGGAACTGTTCGTACGCGGCGGCAGCGGCCCGGGCCGGGAGCGCCCCGGCCAGGGGCGCCGGCCGGGCACGCCGGCCGGGCCGCGCAACGCGGCCGGCCGGCTCCGCGGACGCGCCGGCCGGGGCGGCGCCAACGCGCCCGGCAGTGCGAACGGGCGGGGCGGGCGCGGCAGTCCGGCCAACGGCACCGGCCGGCCGGGCGGTACGAGCGGCACCGGCGCGTCGAGCGGATCGGCCGATTATGACTCCGCTTTCTGAGGCGCCCGCACCACGGCGCCGTGGTCCGGGCGGCATGCCGCCCGGACCACCGGCAGCACCACATCGCGTAGCACAGGCCGCCCCCGACGGGCGGACGAGGGGAGCGACGACATGAAGATCTACCAGCCCATGCTGTTCGTGGGGCTGGGCGGCACCGGCGCCCGCATCGGCGCCGAACTGGAGCGGAACCTGCGCCGCGAACTGTGCGGCCCGGACGGTACCGACCTGGTCGGCCGCGGCAAGCAACGGGTCCCCTTCCAGCTGCCGGACTGCCTGCAGTTCGTGTACGCCGACTTCAGCGAGGCCGAACTGGACCGGCTTCCGCACCTGAGCACCCGCGGCCCGGAGGCCGCGGCGTTCGCCCGGACCTCCCGGGCCGTGCACAACCTGCTGCCCACCTACGACAACTCGCCCGAGATGACCCGGATGCTGCGCATCGCCCAGCACGACGAGACCGCGGGATGGCTGCCGCCGCGGGTCGACGAGCCCCGGGTCTCCCCGCTGCACACCGGCGCCGGACAGCTGCCCACCGTCGGCCGGGCCGCGCTGTTCGCCACCATGCGCAACGGGCCCGACCAGGTGCTCGGCCCACTGCGCGCGGCGATCGACGCGCTCAGCAAGTCGGCGGGCGACCTCCAGGAGCTGGGCGGCGGCCAGATCCGCGGCTACGACGTGTTCGTGGCGTTCTCCGTCGCGGGCGGCACCGGCGCCGGCATCTTCTACGACTTCCTGCACCTGCTCGGGCACGCCTTCCACTCGGTGAACCTGGGCGGCGCGAAGATCTACCCGCTGGTCGTGATGCCGTCGGCGTTCCCGCCGGAGTCCGGCGGCGGCCGGGAGGCCGAACTGAACGCCGCCCGCGCCCTGGTGGACCTCTCGCACCTGGTCGACGACCAGAACGCGGCGGACGCCACCGCCGACCTCGGTGACGTGGAACAACGCGGCTCGCTGAGCGTGAAGTACCCCGACATGGTGCCGGTCAGGCTGCGCACCTCCACCGTCCAGACGGCGTTCCTCTTCAGCCGTACGGCCGGAATGCGCCCCGACGACCTGCGCCGCTCCATCACCGCCATGGTGACCTCGCTGATCGGCACCGACCTGGGCGAGGAGAACAACCGGGGGCGCGCCGACGACGCCTATCAGTCCTTCGCCGCCAGCTTCGTCAACCGCGGCGCCAGCCGGTCGGCGGCCGCCGCCACCGGCATCGGCCTGCAGGGCATGTCCACCAGCCTCGCGGCCTCCATGACCGTACCGGTCGACGAACTCGCCGAGATCGTCGCGGCCCGGATGCTGGCCTGCGCCGTACGCGGTCTGCTGGACCGGGCCCGGCAGGGCGGCGAGGATCACCGCGCCCTCGTCGTCGAGGCGTTCAAGGAGTCCAACGTCGAGGACGTGTGGATCCGGGAGGGGCGCGAGGTGGAGGCGCCCAACCCGGTGCCCAAGGGCGTCCGGGCCATTGGTCAGGAGCTGAGCGACCGGCGCGACACCATGCAGGACGAACTGGACGCGCTCGACAAGGACCTCGCCCGCCGCGCGGTGGACCTCGCGGAGCACTTCAACCCGCGCCGGGGCCTGCTCACCCTGCTCAAGGAGCACGATCCGTTCCGGCTGGAGCGGGTCTTCACCGGCAATCCGGGCGACCGCGACCAGGTGGCCCAGGCGGGCTTCTCCGGGATGCTCGACAACCGGCGCAACCGCCCGCGGCGCCCCGAGGGCGTGGACGTCAGCCCGCCGCAGGTGCCGCGCATCGGCCGCCGGATGGGCGGTGTGGTGCCCGCGCGCTGGGGCGACCCCGAGGTGGAGGCCGCCCTCCAGGAACAGAACGCCTGGTACCGCTGGGCGACCAACCGGACGTGGCACGAGCGCTGGAAGGCGCAGGAGTCCCGCTGGCGTCCGCTCGCCGACCGGACCCTGAAGGAACTCTCCGCGCTGGTACGGGCGTTCCGCGACCACGAGGAGGGCGAGAACGGCCTGTTCCGCGAGCGGCGCCGCGAGCTGTACCGCGAGGACCGTACGGGTGTGTCCTACCTGCTCCCGCCGCAGAACTCCCTCGACGCCTTCTACGACGACGTACTGACCCGGCTCCTCCAGCGCGAGGGCATCCCGGACACCCAGGACGAGGCGGCGCTGCTCGTCCGCATCGTCGAACCGCGGCACTGGGAACACGCCCTGGAAGCCGTCCAGCGCTCGCCGCGCGCCGCCGTCAAGGAGGTCAAGCAGGTCCTGGAGGGCCGGATCAAGAAGCTGTTCGGGGAGGCCGGCGTCCACCACGAGCGGCCGCTGCTGCCGTCCCTCGGCGACCTCCTCGCGGCGGCGTCCGGGGACGAGGAGGCCGCCGACGCGGTCGACGAGAAGTGGCTGGAGCAGTTCTGCTCCCAGCTCGCGGGCCTGCTGCCGGCCGGCTTCACCCCGGACGGCACCGGCAAGCTCAAGACCCTCATCGTCCGCCCGCTGACCAAGGCCAAGGGCAGCGTGGACCGGTTCCTGGAACAGTCGCTGCTGCTGCCGCGCGACGAGAACCGGCTGCCGCCGGAGTTCCGCGCGGTGGTCACCGAGTCGATCACCGTCGTGCTGTTCCGCAGCGAGATGAGCCTGACCGACATCTCCGAGGTACGGCAGGTGCTGCGCCTGTGGGGCCGCGCCAGGGACCGTGAGGGACGCGAGGACCACCTCCAGTGGCGCCAGCGCACCGGCTACCGCGACTCCTGGCTGGCCAGCACGGAAAGCGACCGGCAGCGGGTGCTGCAGCGCATGCTGAGCGCCATGTGGAACGGGCGCGTCGAGGTCACCGGCGACCCGCTCTCCCCGGAGAGCGTCTGCTTCCGGCTGCGCGGCGGCGACTCGGCCACCATGACCCTCGCCCTGCAGCCGTACGACCGGGACGTCTCCAGCTGGTCCGACCTGCTGCGGGCGTACGAGCGCTGGGCGCTGCTGGACGCCGGTTCGGCGGTCAAGGACTTCTGCTCGGTGCTGATGGAGGCCCTGCCGGACGGGCTCAGCACCACACCGAGGGAACCGGACCCGCTGTTCTGGACCTTCCTGCGCCGGGTGGCCCCGGCGGAGGGCAAACGGCTGCGGCAGCGCGCCCACGACCTCAACGAGGACGAGCAGGACTGGATCGAGCCGCTGCTCCACTTCTGGACCACGACCCTGGACGGCGCACTGGACCTGCGCTTCCCCCGGAGCCTGCGGGCCAACCGGCCCTCGCTGCGCGCCCTGGCCCAGGCGCAGGAACAGCTGCGGGAGAGCGACGCCTCCTCGGCACGGCTGCACAAGGCCAACGGGCACGGCCCGGCCGGTGAAACCCGTACCCGGCGCACCCAGCCGTACGAACCGGACCGGCCCGCATCGGACCGACACGCACCGGACCGGCACCACGGACCGGACCCGCACGAGCCGCCGCCCCGCCAGGCGGACGGCCCGCCCGAGCCGCAGGCCAAGCCCGACGACGCGGCCCGCCCGAAGGACGCGGCCGGGCACGACCTGTGGGCCGACCCGTGGGACGAGGAGCCGAGGGAGGAGGACCTGCTGTGAGCGCCCGCACCACCGCACCGGTCGTCACGCTCGACCTGCGGGGCGGCCACGCCGGGCTGGACGGCGCGGACGGGCTGCACCGCGCCGTCCGCACCGCGCTGGGCGACGCCCCCGCCCAGGAGGCCGAGCGGTTCCTGCTCGTGGACACCGCCGCCGGTCTCGCCCGCCACCAGCGGACCTACGAACAGGTCCTCGCGTACGGCACCGGCCACGCGCTGTGCGTCGCGGTCGGCGCCCCGCCCGCGGAACCGGACGACGGCGTCGCGGTGCCGCCCGCGCCGACACCCTGGGCCCTGGACCGGCCCTCGCCGCTGCGCCCGCCCGCCGTCGGCGTGCTGTGGGTCCTCGACCCGTACTGCGGCACGGCGCCCGGTACCGGGCCGGACGAGGACGAGGGCGCGCTGCGCCCGCTCCTCGAACTGCTCGCCGCGCCCGCCGTGTTCGACGCCGTCCTGCACGCGGTGTCGGAGATCCCCGACGGGGTGGCCGTGCCCGCCCTGCGCGTCCTGGAACACGACCTCTCGCACACCGCCCGTGACCGGATCTGGCGGCAGGCGCTGGCCGCCCTCGTCGGCCAGGACGACCCCGGCGGCCGGATCGCGGTCGCCGACCCGGAGTCGGGCGGGGTGCCCGCCGCACTGGCGCCGCTGGTCGGCGCCGGGATGCCCAAGCCCGTGGACACCAGGGACTGGCGGCGGGCGGGCGGCGAGGCCGAGGAGCGCTTCCGGGCCTGCGAGACGGCCCTGGCGGAGGCCGATTACGCGTACGGGCGGCAGCGCGGCGCGGGCGGCCTGCTGCGCGGCGCGGCCGGGGACGCGGACCTCGCCGACAGCCTGGACGTGGCCGCGGCGGAACTGGCCGCGTACCGCGAGACCGTCGCCGAGACCCTCCGCGACGGGGACGGCGTCGGCCTTCCCCCGGAACAGCGCCGGCGCCTGTACGAGCGCGGCATCGACCTGCCGCGCGTGCCGGAGGCCGACCGCGAACGGATCGGCCCTGGCCTGCGCGGCTTCACCCAGGACCTGCTGACGCAGCGGCTGCCGCTGCGTTCGACGGCGGCCCGGCTCAGCGCGGTCGCCGACCTGGCCACACCCACCGGCAGCGCGGCCCGCCTCGGCCGCCTCGACGAGCTGTGCCCGCCCGACCTGCCCCGGAACATGGCGTCGCCCCGGCCGTTCGAGGTGCGCGGCGCCGCCCCGGCGGAACTGGCCGGCGGCTGCGCCGTCGCCGCGGCGGCCGGCCTGTGGCCGGGGCCCGGCTGGGTGCTGGGGCCGCTGACGGCGCTGGCCGCCGCCGGGCTGACCATGCTCGCTCTGGCCCGCCGCCCCGGGCACACCGGGGACGGACACCTCGACGGCGGCGGGCAGTCGGGCGCACTGGCGCAGCTGTGCGCCGGGCTGCTCGGCGCGGGCGCCGGCATCGCGCTGGGCCAGGTGCTCACGGCGCCCGGGTGGCTCGGGCTGAGCGCCCTGCTGGCGGCGCTGATCGTGCTGCCCCTGCTGGCCGTGCGCCGCTGGACCGAGGCCCTGGACGAGTGGTGGGCGGCGGGCGGCGGCTCCGAGGGCCAGGACGCGCTGCACTCCCTCGACGGGCTGCTGGCCGACGCCGTCACCCACGACTGGCTGCTGGCGGACGCCCGTCTGTACTGCGCCGACGGCGCGCGGGCGGTCGCCGGGATGATCCGCCGCGCGGCAGCCGCGGCGGAGGGCCGCGATCCCTTGCCTCTGACGGGGGCGCGCGACGGCGGCACGGCGGCCGGGGCGCGGGACGGAGGCCGGTCGGCGGGCGACCTGCTGGACGACGACTGGTTCGGCCCGTCGTACGACCAGCGCCCCACGGCACGCGCCTCGTACGACTCCTTCGACAGCGACGGCCCCCGGTACGACGACACTTCGGCCCAGGGCTGGGACGACTGGGACGACTGGGACGGGGAACCGGAGCCCGGCGGCGGACCGGCCACCGACCGCGCCACTCCCTGGCGGGACCCACTGGCCGACACGGTGCCGCCGCCCCGGCAGCCGGAGCGCGGCACCCCCGCCGGCAGGCCCGCCCCGGCCGCGCCGCCGCCCGACGACGTATCCGTCCCCTGGCTGGAGCGCGAAGCGGGCGACGGCGGGCCCGAACTGGTCGCCACCCTCGTCGGCGACCTCGCCGACGGCATCGCCGGACTCCTCGACCCGTACTGGGGAGCCATCGAGCGCGACCCCGGCGCGGCCACCGCCCTGCCCCTCGACCGGGAGGTGCGGGCACTGATCGACGATGAGACCGCCCGGCTGGCCCGGGACGGCGTCGCCGCCGCCCCGGCGTTCGCCCGGGAACCCGCGTCCCGGCCGGACCCGGCCGTCCTGCTCGGCCTGCCGCCCGACCGGGTCACCCGGATCCTCCAGGAGCACGGCGACGGCACCGGCACGGTGCCGCTCTGCGCGGCCGAACACCGCCGGCTGCTCTCCCGCGACCGGCACGCGGGCCGCGGGGTGCGCTTCGCGCCCGACGTGGCACGGCACGGCGACGACCCCATGGGCGCCGACGACATGGTGTGGACCCCGGCCGGCCGGTACGCGGGCGTCTTCCGGCTGCTGCCGCTGCGTACGGGATCGGTGCGCACGGTCCGGCTGCGCGGCGGCAGCGACTCCACCGGGCCGGAACTGCCGGCGAACGCGAACGAATGAGGGGACGTCATGGACGAGTGGGCGGACCGGCAGAACACGCTGCGGACACCTGACCGCACCCCGGACGACGGTGCCGCGCCCGGGGACGCGCCGCCCGGGGCCGCCGGCGCGCGCAACGGGGGCCGCCCGGCGCGCGACCGTGCCGAGCTGGCCTTCTTCACGGACGAGGGCACACCGGCCCGGCTGCTGGCGGCGTACTGGGGCGAGCTGCCCCCGGGCCAGCAGCGGCACGCGCTGCGCGCCAGGCCGCTGACGCTGGGCGAGGACTGGCGGGTGATGCAGTACCGCCTCGCGCACACCGCGCGCGGCGACCACCGGGCCAGGGACCGGCTGGAGGCGGAGGTGGGCGTCGGCCTCGCCGTGCGCCGGGCGTTCGGCGACGCCCCGTACCACCAGCTGTTCGCCCGGTTCGGCGGCTACCACCTGGACGTACGGGAGCCGTTCGTCTTCTACGAGCCCGCGCGCGGGCGCCCGCTGGCGGCGCTCGCGGGCCGGGCCACGGTCAAGGAACAGGAGCGTATCCGCAGTGAACTGGTGCTGGCCGTACGGCTGTTGGAGGCGGTCGGCGTGGTGCACCGCGGGCTGACCCCGGACAGTGTGCGGTGGGACGGCCGGCACGTGCGGCTGCCCGAGCCCTGTCTGGCCACCCGCACGGGGCACCCGCGCGAGGCGCTGGGTGAGGCGCCCTGGGCCTCCCCGGAGCAGCGCGCCGGGCACGGCACCGCGGACCCGCGCGACGACCTGTGGAGCGTGGCCCAGGTGATGTACCACCTGGTCACCGGCCGCGAAGGGGAGCCGGACGGGCCGCCGCGCGACCTGGCGCGGCTGCCCGCGCTCGGCGTGCTGTCCACCGCCTACGCCCCCAGGGCGGCGGACCGCGGCCACCCCGTCGAGGTGCTGCGGATGCTCAACCGGCAGGACCCGCTCCAAGGGCGCCCCCTTCCGGCCGACCCCCTGGAGCCGGGGCGCCGCGCCTTCGACGAGGAACTGGCGCGCAAGAGAACGGAGCTGGGGCTGGACGGCGACCCGGCGGCGGACCCCGGGTCCGGCCGGGTGCCGGGCCGCGGGCTGCGTTCCCTGTTCAGTGCCGGCCGCACGGGCACGGGAGGCCGCCGGTGAGCACGTACCCGATGCCGCCCGGCCCCCGGCCGGTGGTGTGCCCGTACTGCCTCGACCCGATCTCCTTCGACGAGGACCGGCTGTACGTACGCGACGAGACCAGCACCTTCGTCCGGCTCGACCTCACGGGCGAGCACAATCCGCTGCGCCGCCAGGACGCCCTGCGCGAGGCGTTCCAGGTGTGCGGCAACACGGCGGGGATGCCCGAGCACTACCTGCCCGCGCCCTACCTCACCAACGGTGAACCGCTGACGGTGGCGATGGTCGGCAGTTCCCGCGCCGGCAAGACCCATCTGCTCGCCTCGATGATCGGCGAGGTGGAGCGGGGGGCGCTGGACGTCCACGGCCTCAAGGCCACCCCGCTGCACACCGATTCGCACCGTTCCTACCTCAACGACCGGGTGCTGAAGCTGCGGGCCGGCGAGATGCTGGCGCACACCGAGCAGACGGAGTTCGCCGAGTTCGCCGACGGTCTGCTCGTCAGCCGGGGCGGCACGACCCGGCCGGTGGTCTTCTTCGACCTGTCGGGCGAGGACCTGGAACGCACCGGCCGGGTGACCCGGTTCCTCGCCGCCGTCAGCGCGTTCATCTTCGTCGTCGACCCGCTGCGCGCGCTGCCGCTGCCCTACCTGGACGCCGTACGCGAACGCACCAAGCAGCGCACCGACGACCTCGGCGACCGCTCGTTCGGCACGGTGCTGGACCGGGTGCCGCGCGACGGGCCGTACGTGGACGCGGCCGCCGCGGTCGTCGTCGGCAAGAGCGACCTGATCCGGTTCGAGCCGGCCGTGGCGCGCTGGCTGACCGCCCCCGAGAGCGCCCGGCCGACGGCCCGGGCCCTGCGCGAGGAGAGCCGCGACGTGTACGCCTTCCTGCGGCACCACGGCGGGCCCGCCTGGCTCAAACCGTTCAGCGACTGCGCGCGGTGCACCCTGCACTTCGCGTCGGCCACCGGCGGCCAGGAGGACGCGGGCGGCTTTCCCCAGGGCGTACGGCCGAGGCGGGTGCTCTCCCCGCTGCTGTCGGTCTTCGCGATGTGCGGGCTCCTGCCGGGAGCCGATCCCCAGGAGGTGGGACTGTGAGCGGGACCGACGCGCCGGTGCACCAGATCGTCTTCCGCTGGGACGCGGACCACGCCGTCGGCGGCGCGGGCGTGGGCCCGGTCGCCTGGTCGGGCAACCGGGAGGGGCTGGAGCCCATCTACCGCAAGGTCGCCTCGCTGCTGAGCGTGCCCGGCGAGGCGCGCGAGAGCCTGGTCCGGGTGGAGCTGCGGGGCGAGCGCGGGCACGGAAGCTCGGTCCTGCTGATCCGCCGCATCCCCGACCAGGACCGCGGCGGCCGCCCCAGCACCTGCTCGCACGCCCTGCTGGGCAGCGCGTCCGTGCTGACCCCCGCCCGGTGCCTGGGCCTGCACACCTGGCGCTGGGAGGGCAGCGGCATCAACCTGCGGGAGGCCGAGGGCCGGACCCTGGACTGCGTACCGGCCCAGACGCTGCGGGACGCCGCCGACGGCGCGGCACCGGTGCTCACCGAGCGGACCGGGCGGTTCGCCGGCGAGCTGGCCGCAGTGCTCGCCGAGCGGCTGCGCGCACCGCGGCAGCGGCTCTCGGTCCTCGACCACACGGGTGGTGACGGGCCGGTGCACGTCCTGTGGGGGCTGTGCAACCTGGCCGGCCGGGCGCTGCCCGGCTGGTCCTTCGCCACCCACGACACCCGGGACGGCTGGCCGTTCCGGTACGTCTTCGTCCCGAGCTGGCCCAAGTCGGCCACCCGGGACCAGCAGCTGACCCGCCTCGACCCGGCCCGCCCGGGGCGTGCCGCGCCCGGTGGTGACGGCCGGGGCGACGGTGTGCCGGACCACGACGACCAGGCCGGGGAGGCCGCCGCGCTGCTGGCCGAGCACTACCTGGACACCCGCCACGACCCCGAGGCGCTGCAGGAGACGCGCCGCGCGCTGGCCGAGCGGCACATCTTCGAGGAGGAACGCCTCGACGAGCGCGTGCGCCTGGTGCACGAGGCACTGAAGTGGCTCAGCCACGCCGGGGGACATCGGCGTACCCGTACGGACCGGGCGGCCGATCCCCGCGAAGCGCCGCGTGAGCCGTCGTACGAGCGGGCCCGGGAGGCGCGGTACGACAGTCCGGTGTACGACAGTGAGGCGCACGACAACCCGGCGCGCGGCGTAGCGGTGCACGACAGCCCGGTGCACGACAACCCCGTGTTCGACAACATGCGGCAGGACCAGGAGCAGCCTGCCAGGAGTTCGCCGGGCACCGCCGGCCGTGGCCGGGACTCCGCGCCGCCCGCCTCGCAGGCCGTCCGGGCCGGCACCGGCTTCGTCCGTGGTGTGGACGCCAGGCAACTGGGCGAAGCGCTGCGCCGCAGCGACGGCGCCGCCGATGACTACCTGCACGACAGCGCGGACGCCGTGCTCCTGGAAGTGCTCGAAGACGGCCTCCCCGCGGCCCAGGCCGACCGGGTGGCCCGCGTCCTCGTCCACCGCGCCCCCGACCGCCCTCTGTCCGAAGCCCGGGCGCTCTGCGAACGGCTCCTCATGGCCCATCTGTTCCTCGGTCTGGACGGCCGGGACCACGGCGAGGACCCGGTCACCGGGCCGGACGGCCGGATGCGGGTGAAGACCGCCGTGCGCCTGTACGACGACCTGGTACGCCCGTACTGCGAACAGGGCAGTGTCCCCGGCCTGTTGCGGCAGGCCCTGCCCGGCCTGTGGTGCGGGCACGCCGGGCGGGGCCGCGCGGTGCTGTCGCAGCTGCTTGAGGACGGCCGCCCCACCGGCTTCGGTGACGCCGGGTGGAAGGCGCTGTTCGGCGCCGCGGTCCGGCCGCCGGCGGCGGAGGAGCCGCGCGGACACCGGATCGCCGGCCGGGGAGGCGGACGCACGTCCTGGCTCGGGGGCCGGCGCTCCCGTGACGGCCGCCCGCCGGACAGCCGGCCGGACCGCGGCGGGGAACCGGCCGGCCGGGTCTGGGTCGGCGCGCTCATCGTGGTGATAGCCGTCGCCGTGATCCTGATTACCGTCCTCGCCCTGGCGGGCTCGTAGCGAAGGCCGCCCCCCGGACGCCGCGCGGAAGCGGAAACGCCGTGTCGCGGCCGGTCCGTGGTCCTCCGCCGTGGGCTTCGAGCGGCGAAGATGGGGGGCATGGGATTCCATGTCGACTCCGAGGCCGGGCGGCTGCGCCGCGTCATCCTGCACCGCCCCGATCTGGAGCTGAAGCGACTCACCCCGACCAACAAGGACGCCCTGCTCTTCGACGACGTGCTGTGGGTGCGCCGGGCGCGCGCCGAGCACGACGCCTTCGCGGACATCCTCCGGGACCGGGGCGTCGAGGTGCACCTGTTCGGGGACCTGCTGACCGAGACCCTCCAGGTCCCCGAGGCCCGGACGCTCGTACTGGATCGGGTCTTCCACGAGAAGGAGTACGGCCCGCTGGCCACCGACCACCTGCGGGCCGTCTTCGACTCGATGGCCGTCCCGGAGCTGGTGGAGGCGCTGGTCGGCGGGATGACCAAGCGGGAGTACCTGGCGGCGCACCCGGAGCCGACCTCGGTCCGCTTCCATGTGATGGACCTCGACGACTTCGTGCTGCGCCCGCTGCCCAACCACCTGTTCACCCGCGACACCTCGGCGTGGGTCTACGACGGGGTGTCGATCAACGCCATGCGCTGGCCGGCCCGGCAGCGTGAGACGGTGCACTACGAGGCGATCTACCGGCACCACAAGCTGTTCCGGGGCGGCGGCTTCAACGTCTGGTCGGAGGGGCAGGCGGCCTACCCCTCGACCATCGAGGGCGGCGACGTGCTGGTGCTCGGCAACGGCGCGGTACTGATCGGGATGAGCGAGCGGACCACGCCGCAGGCCGTGGAGATGCTGGCGCGCGGTCTGTTCGCGGCCGGGTCGGCGCGGACCATCGTGGCGCTGGACATGCCCAAGCGGCGGGCCTTCATGCACCTGGACACGGTGATGACGATGGTGGACGGCGGAACGTTCACGCAGTACGCGGGGCTGGGCATGCTGCGCTCGTACACGATCGAGCCGGGCGCCGGCGACCAGGAGCTGAAGGTCACCGACCACCCGCCGGAGCACATGCACCGCGCCATGGCGGCGGCGCTGGGCCTGGACGACATCCGGGTGCTGACGGCGACGCAGGACGTGCACGCGGCCGAGCGCGAGCAGTGGGACGACGGGTGCAACGTGCTGGCCGTCGAGCCGGGCGTGGTGGTGGCGTACGAGCGCAACGTCACCACCAACACCTTCCTGCGCAAGCGCGGCGTCGAGGTCATTACCATTCCGGGCAGCGAGCTGGGGCGCGGCCGGGGCGGCCCGCGCTGCATGAGCTGCCCGGTCGAACGCGACCCGGTGTAGGGGAGGAGCCCCGGCGGCAGGGGAATGTAGGGGAAGGGGCGGGCGTCGTGCGAGGCCGTGGCTGGCGACCTACCCGTATAGAGATACGGACTCTCGTATACACTTCCAATCGTTCCGTCTGCCGCGACCTAGGAGCCCACCCATGGCGATCGACCTCAAGGGCCGCCACTTCCTCAAGGAGCTGGACTTCGGCGCCGAGGAGTTCCACGACCTCGTCGACCTGGCCGCCGAGCTGAAGGCCGCCAAGCGCGCCGGCCAGGAGGTCGCGCGCCTGCGGGGCCGCAACATCGCCCTGATCTTCGAGAAGACCTCCACCCGCACCCGCTGCGCCTTCGAGGTCGCCGCGGCGGACCAGGGCGCCTCGACCACCTACCTCGACCCGGCCGGATCGCAGATCGGGCACAAGGAGTCGGTGAAGGACACCGCCCGGGTCCTCGGCCGGATGTACGACGGCATCGAGTACCGGGGCAGCTCCCAGACCATCGTCGAGGAGCTGGCCGCGTACGCCGGTGTCCCGGTCTTCAACGGGCTGACCGACGAGTGGCACCCGACCCAGATGCTCGCCGACGTGCTGACGATCAAGGAGCACGCGCCCGGCCGGCCGCTGACGGGGATCACCCTCGCCTACCTCGGCGACGCCCGCTACAACATGGGCAACTCCTACCTGATCACCGGCGCGCTGCTCGGCATGGACGTACGCATCGTCGCGCCCCAGGGCCTCTGGCCGGACGAGGAGGTCGTCACCCGGGCCAAGGAACTGGCCGCGCACAGCGGCGCCCGCGTCACGCTCACCGCCGACGTGGCCGAGGGGGTGCGCGGCGCGGACTTCGTCGCGACCGACGTATGGGTCTCGATGGGGGAGCCCAAGGAGGTCTGGGACGAGCGGATCGCGCTGCTCGGCGGCTACGCCGTCACGATGGACGTGCTGCGCGCCACCGGCAACCCGGACGTGAAGTTCCTGCACTGCCTGCCCGCCTTCCACGACCTGGGCACCGCCGTCGGGCAGGACATCTTCGAGCGGCACGGTCTGACCTCCCTGGAGGTCACCGACGAGGTCTTCGAGTCCGCGCACTCCGTCGTCTTCGACGAGGCGGAGAACCGGTTGCACACCATCAAGGCGGTGCTGGTCGCCACCCTGGCCTGAGGTCGTCCCCGCACCCGTACCCGTCTCCGTCTCCGTACCCGCGCGGCCCGGTGCCGCGCGGTGCCGTACGCCCGGATTGCATGGCTATACGACCCCATGAGCGATCATGCAGGCGTAAGGGCTACCATCGACACCGAACCGATGCACGGGTCCGGGCCCACCGGCCTCGGCCCCGCTCCGCGCGCGGCCCACCCCGCCGCGCGCCGCACCACGCACCACCAGAGATGAGAACCACCCCCATGCCTCCGTCAGGTCCGTCCGGACTGCGCATCAAGTCCCCCGACGTCCTCGTCGCCGAATCCGGCGCGGATCTCGAAGGCCACGGCCTCAAGCGCACCATGGGGCTCTTCCAGCTCGTGTGCTTCGGCATCGGCGCCATCGTCGGCACCGGCATCTTCGTCGGCCTGTCCGACACCGTCGCGCAGTCCGGCCCCGCCGTCCTCGTCTCCTTCGTGCTCGCCGCCGTCACCTGCGTCTTCACCGCCTTCTCCTTCGCGGAGCTGGGCGGCGCGATCCCGGTGTCCGGCAGCTCCTACTCCTACGCGTACGCCACGCTCGGCGAGCGCACCGCCTTCCTCGTCGGCTGGTGCCTGCTGCTGGAGTACGGCGTCTCGGTCTCGGCGGTCGCGGTCGGCTGGGGGCAGTACCTGAACGAGCTGCTCAACAGCCTCGTCGGGTGGCAGCTGCCCGCCGCCCTGTCCAGCCCGCCCGGCGACGGCGGCATCGTCAACGTCCCGGCCGTCGTGGTGATGCTGCTGGCGGCGGTGCTGCTGGTGCGCGGCATCCGGGAGAGCGCCCGCGCGACCGCCGCGATGGCCGTGCTGAAGCTGGCGGTCCTGGTCCTGTTCTGCGCCATCGCCTTCACCGCCTTCCAGGACGGCAACCTCACGCCGTTCGCACCGGAAGGCATCGCCGGCATCACCTCCGGCGCATCGGTCGCCTTCTTCTCCTACATCGGCTTCGACGCGATCACCACGGCGGGCGAAGAGGTGAAGAACCCGCGCCGGAACATCCCCACCGCGATCATGATCTGCATCGGCCTGGTCACCGTCCTGTACTGCGTGGTCGCGCTCTCCGCCATCGGCGCGCTCTCCGCCGACGAGGTGGGCGACAAGCCCGCCGCGCTCTCGCTCGTCGTCAACCAGGTCACCCACTCCGCCGTCGGCGGCGGCGTCATCGCCTTCGGCGCGGTCGTCGCCATCGCCTCCGTCGTCCTGGCCGTCATGTACGGGCAGACCCGCATCCTGATGTCGATGTCCCGCGACGGGCTCGTCCCCCGGGTCTTCGAGCGGATCTCGCCGAAGACCTCCACCCCGGTGGCGGGCACCTGGATCGTCGCCGTGGTCTTCGCCGTCCCGGCCGCCGTGGTCCCGCTGGACGTCGTCATGAACCTCACGACCATCGGCACGCTGGCCGTGATGGCAGTGGTCAACGTCAGCGTCATGGTGCTCCGCCGCACCCGCCCCGGCCTGCAGCGCCGCTTCCGGGTGCCGCTCTTCCCGGTCAGCCCGCTGCTCGGCATCGCCTTCTGCGGCTACCTGATCTACGGGACCGGCCCGGCGACCTGGCTGCAGTTCGCCGCGTTCCTGGCGGCCGGCGCGCTCGTCTACGCGCTGTACGGGCGGCGGAACTCGCGGCTGGGCCGGAGCGGTACGGAAGCGGCGGGCGACGGCCGGGACCCGGCCGCCGCGAACCGCCCCGGCACGCTCAGCTGACGGCGGCGCCGAACCACCGCGGCAGATGGGCCAGCAGCTCCTGCTGGTCCTCACCGGCCCACGCGACATGGCCGTCCGGCCGCAGCAGCACAGCGGGTACGTCCAGCTCCTCGCTGACGTCGACGACGTGGTCGACCCGGCCCTCCCAGCCCGGCACCGAGAGCCGGCCGGTCTGGTCGAGCAGCAGCCCGCGGCCGTCGTGCATCAGCTCGTAGAGGCGGCCCCGCTTCAGCTGTACGTCCCGCAGCCGCCGGCCGAGCAGCGCGTGGCCCGCGCCGAAGTCGTACCGGACCGCGACCGCAGTGATCTTCTCGATCAGGTACCGGTTCACCTCCTCGAAGTCCATCAGCTCCGCCACCAGCCGGCGCACCGACTGGGGACCCGGCTCGGTGGACATCAGCAGCATCTGCGCGCGGGTGTTGTCCAGCACGTCGGTGGCCACCGGATGCCGCTCGGCCTCGTAGCTGTCCAGCAGCCCCTCCGGCGCCCAGCCGTTGACCGCGGCGGCCAGCTTCCAGCCCAGGTTGAACGCGTCCTGCACGCCGAGGTTGAGCCCCTGCCCGCCGGTCGGCGGGTGGATGTGCGCCGCGTCGCCGGCCAGCAGCACCCGGCCGGCCCGGTAGCGCTCGGCCTGCCGGGTGGCGTCGCCGAACCGGGACAGCCAGCGCGGCTCGTGCACGCCGAAGTCGGTGCCCGCGACGGCCCGCAGCTGCCGCTTGAACTCCTTGAAGGACGGCGGCACCGAGCGGTCCTCGGTCACCCCTTCGGCGGGTACGACGACGCGGTACCACCCGTCACCGAGGGGCCCGGCGCCGAACCGGAGCTGGGTCTTGCGGACTTCGGCCATCACCTCGCCCAGCGTCTCCGGCGACGCGGTCAGCCGCATCTCGCCCAGCAGCGTCTCCACCCTGGTGGGCTCGCCGGGGAAGCCGATGCCCAGCAGCTTGCGCACCGTGCTGCGGCCGCCGTCGCAGCCGACGAGGTAGCGCGAGCGCAGCTGCGTACGGTCCGCCAGCTCGACGGTCACCCCGTCCTCGTCCTGGCTCAGCCCGGCCAGTTCGCGGCCGCGCCGGATCTCGACGCCCAGCTCGGTGGCGCGGTCGGTCAGCAGGCGCTCGGTGACGGTCTGCGGGATGCCGAGGACGTACCCGTGGGCGGTGTCCATCCGGTCGGGCCACGCCTTGCTGATGCCCGCGAAGAAACCACCGACCTCGTACCGCGTGCCGAGGGTGAGGAAGCGGTCCAGCAGGCCGCGCTGGGCCATCACCTCAAGGCTGCGTACGTGCAGGCCGAGTGCGCGGACGACCTTGGTGGGCTCCGGTTCCCGCTCCAGAACGACCACGCGTACCCCGGCCAGCCGCAGCTCGCAGGCGAGCATCAGCCCGGTCGGCCCGCCACCGGCAACGATCACGTCGATCAACACAACCACCATTTCCGCAGAATTTCTGCCTTAGGCCGGTGATTGTGCGCCACGATGGGGGCCTTGCGGCAAGGCCCCCGGTGCGCTATATGTTAGTAGTGGCAAGGAGTGGGTTGTCCTCCTGCCTTTTCTTTTTGTCCGCGGTGGCCGGACGATCTCCTCACGCATCCTTGCGCAGCGGCGTACGCGCGCGAAGCCGCCGTACCGCCGGGTCACCGCCACCGTCCCCGCGCTCCCTCGTGTCCGGTGCCGTCGACGGGCCGTCGAAACCTCTGGACCAGCACCGGCCGGATATCGCGCACTCGTGACGACAGTCACGCAACGGTGATAACTTCGAACCGCGATTGCGTGTCTGCACCAGCCGTCCGGCTGAAGGGGGCAGTTGCCCGATGAGCCCGTTCACAGGTTCCGCCCGTACCACCGACGCATGGCAGCACATCCGCGTGACCAGGGAAGACGGCATCGTCACCGTCACCCTCGCGCGCCCGGACAGACTCAACGCGCTGACCTTCGAGGCGTACGCCGATCTGCGGGACCTGCTCGCCGAGCTGTCCAGAGAGCGGTCGGCACGCGCCCTCGTCCTCGGCGGCGAAGGCCGCGGATTCTGCTCCGGCGGCGACGTCGAGGAGATCATCGGCGCCACGCTCGCCATGGACACCGCACAACTGCTGGACTTCAACCGGATGACCGGCCAGGTCGTACGGGCCGTGCGGGAGTGCCCGTTCCCCGTGATCGCCGCGGTGCACGGCGTCGCCGCGGGCGCCGGCGCCGTGCTCGCCCTGGCCGCCGACTTCCGCGTCGCCGACCCCTCCGCCCGCTTCGCCTTCCTCTTCACCAAGGTCGGCCTCTCCGGCGGCGACATGGGCGCCGCCTACCTGCTGCCGCGCGTGGTCGGCCTCGGCCACGCGACCCGGCTGCTGATGCTCGGCGAACCGGTACGCGCCACCGAGGCCGAACGCATCGGCCTGCTCAGCGAACTGGCCGAGGAAGGCCGTGCGGACACCGCGGCCCGGGTCCTCGCCCGGCGGCTCGCCGAAGGGCCCGCACTCGCCCACGCCCAGACCAAGGCACTGCTCACCGCCGAACTGGACATGCCGCTGGGCGCCGCCGTCGAGATGGACGCCGCCACCCAGGCGCTGCTGATGAACAGCGCCGACTACGCCGAGTTCCACGCCGCCTTCACCGAGAAGCGGCCCCCGAAGTGGCAGGGGAAATAAGGGTGGGCGCCCGCAAGGTGGCCGTCATCGGGGGCGGCCCGGGCGGCCTGTACGCCGCTGCCCTCCTCAAGCGCCTGGACCCGGACCGTGACATCACCGTCTGGGAGCGCAACGCCCCCGACGACACCTTCGGCTTCGGCGTCGTGCTGTCCGACGAGACCCTGGGCGGCATCGAGCACGCCGACCCGCAGGTGTACCGCGCGCTCCAGCGCGAGTTCGTGCGCTGGGACGACATCGACATCGTGCACCGCGGGCACACCCTGACCTCCGGCGGGCACGGCTTCGCCGCCCTCGGCCGCCGTACGCTGCTGCGCATCCTGCACGAGCGCTGCCGCTCCCTCGGCGTACGGCTGAACTTCCGTACCCCGGCCCCGCCCGCCGCCGAACTCGCCGCCACACACGACCTGGTGATCGCGGCGGACGGCGTGCACAGCCTCACCCGCGCCGCACACGCCGAGGCCTTCGGCCCGCGCGTCACCACCCACCGCTGCCGCTACATCTGGCTCGCCGCCGACTTCGCCTTCGACGCGTTCCGCTTCGAGAACGCCGAGACCGAGCACGGCGTCGTCCAGCTGCACGGCTACCCGTACGCCCGCCCCGAGCCCGGCGCGGCGGACCCGGACGGTGCCGGCACGGTCATCGTCGAGATGCGCGAGGAGGTCTGGCGCCGGGCCGGTCTGGACCGGTGCGACGAGCGGGAGTCCGCCGAGTGGTGCGCCAAGGTCTTCGCCGACGCGCTGAGCGGCCGCCCGCTGCGCTCCAACAACTCCGCCTGGATCGCGTTCCGCACCGTCGTCAACGACCGCTGGTCGCACGGCAATACGGTCCTGCTCGGCGACGCCGCGCACACCGCCCACTTCTCCATCGGCTCCGGCACCAAACTGGCCGTCGAGGACGCCCTCGCGCTGGCCGCCTGCCTGGAGGAACACCCCGAGCTGCCCGACGCGCTGGCCGCGTACGAAGCCGAACGGCAGCCGGTCGTCGCCTCCACCCAGCGGGCCGCCCGCGCCAGCCTCGCCTGGTTCGAGGAACTGGCGGAGTACGTCGGCCAGCCGCCCCGTCGGTTCGCCTTCAACCTGCTCACCCGCAGCCGCCGCGTCACCCACGACAACCTGCGGCTGCGCGACCCCGGCTTCGTCGCGGCGGTCGAGGAGGAGGCCGGCGTCCCGGACGGCACGCCGCCCATGTTCACCCCCTTCCGACTGGGCGGCCTGACCCTGCGCAACCGCGTCGTGGTCTCCCCGATGGACATGTACAGCGCCGACGGCGACGGCACGCCGGGCGACTTCCACCTTGTCCACCTCGGCGCCCGCGCGCTGGGCGGCGCCGGACTGGTGATGACCGAAATGGTCTGCGTCAGCCCCGAGGGCCGCATCACCCCCGGCTGCACCGGCCTGTACGCACCGGAGCACGAGACGGCCTGGCGCCGCGTCACCGACTTCGTGCACGCGCAGTCACCCGGTACCGCCATCGGCGTTCAACTCGGCCACTCCGGACGCAAGGGTTCCACCCGCCTCATGTGGGACGGCATCGACCAGCCGCTGCCCGACGGCAACTGGCCGCTCGTGGCGCCCTCCGCGCTGCCGTACCGCCCCGGCGTCAACCAGATACCGCACGCCTTGACCGAGCCCGAACTCTCCGCAATCCGCGAGCAGTTCGTGCGCTCGGCCCGCTCGGCCGCCCGGGCCGGTTTCGACCTCCTCGAACTGCACTGCGCCCACGGCTACCTGCTCTCCGGCTTCCTCTCCCCGCTCACCAACCGGCGCACCGACGCGTACGGCGGCGACCTCGTCGCCCGGCTGCGCTTCCCGCTGGAGGTCTTCGACGCGGTACGCGCCGTCTGGCCGGCCGACCGGCCCATGACGGTACGGATCTCCGCCACCGACTGGGCCGAGGGCGGTACCACCGCCGAGGACTCGGTGGAGATCGCCCGCACCTTCGCCGCGCACGGCGCCGCCGCCATCGACGTCTCGACCGGCCAGGTCGTGCCCGATGAACGCCCCGACTACGGACGCTCGTACCAGACCCCGTTCGCCGACCGCATCCGCAACCGCCTGGGCGTCCCGGTGATCGCGGTGGGCGCCGTCTCGTCCTGGGACGACGTCAACTCCCTGATTCTCGCGGGCCGTACCGACCTGTGCGCGCTGGCCCGGCCGCACCTGTACGACCCGCACTGGACCCTGCACGCGGCAGCCGAACAGGGCTACTCGGGCCCGGGCGCACCGTGGCCGCTGCCGTACCGCGCCGGCAGCCGCACCCCGCCCACCGGGCGGACGGACGCGCCCAAGCCACGGTTGAGGCTGGGCTGACGGCCGGGCCGTGACAGCACTGCGCCGGCGCGGCGGTTCAGCGGATGGACTGGCTCGCCGCCCGGGCGGTGAAGACGGACTGTCCGTTCTGCCGGATGTCGATGTCGAGGAGAAGACGGTCGCGCCCGTCGCGTCCGGCCGGGGTCGCCTCGACCCAGCACGGGGCGTCCAGTTCGCCGTAGCGGTGGAAGGAGCACGCCAAGTCGGCGGGCAGGGAGAAGCCGGGACCCGCGGCGGCATGCGCGGCCTGCCGGGCGGCCTCCACCATCAGCATGCCCGGGGTGTGGTCCACGGGGTGGTCGAAGAGCACCGGGTGCGCGGTGTTCACCCGTAGCTGCCAGCGGTTGGCGTGCCCGGTGGGGGAGAGGACCACGTCGCCGGTGCGGTCGCGCGCCACCAGGTGCGGGGCGACCGGCTCCGCCAGGGCCAGCTTGCGGGCGTTGGCCCGTTGCAGATCGCTGTATTCACCGCGCAGCCGGCGGTAGACCGCGGGGCTGTGGCAGGAGAAGTGCAGTTCGGCGGCGGCCAGTTCGGTGCCGTCGCACAGGACGCGGTACGACTGCCGCGCGCTGGCCAGCCGCCTGCCGCGGTACAGCAGGTCGTGGTCGGTGATGTGCAGGGTGATCTCGGCGGGCGAACCGGTGACGCGTAACGCCTCGGGGTCCAGGGAGTAGTGCAGGTCCTGCCAGATGATCGGGTGATCGAGGGGCACGCCGTGTGCCACGTGGCTCAGCAGAATGCTGGCCTGCCGCATCGTCTCCACCAGGAGCATCGGGTCGTGCAGGCCGACGACGGGGCTGTAGAAACTGTGCGCCCGCGGCCACTGGGCGCTCACCACCCAGGAGTCGGTCCCCGCGCGCCGCCAGTCGGTCAGGAACACCTCGGCCACGGCCGTGCGGTGTACGTACTGCCGGGGCACGGTCGTCGTCAGCGGCGGCAGGTCCGAGAGGCTGCTGTGCTCCCGCCCGGCGAGCGGACGGCGGTCTGCTGCGGTGGACGGCGCGGTGAGCGTGGCGCTGGCCATGCGGGTTCCCTCCCATGTGGCGGCTCACTTCGCTCGGACAACGTGAGCCTCGGTGGCGGACCGACGCGTGCCAAGATACAAACCGGATGGTTTGTTTTCTAGTGCTTCCACCGGCTTTCTTGTGGGGGCCGGGCGGAAACGGTGTGCCGGGAGGGGGTGTTCGGCGGGCCGGCCGCGCCGCGGGCGCGGCGGTGTGGTCAGGCCGCGGTCCGCACCGAGCGGCCGTGCGGGTCGAGATGGCTCATCGCGCCCGGCGAGGCCAGGCCGGGGAGGATGTGCTTCCACAGTGCCGTGACGCGTTCGGGCAGGTCGAGGCGGTTGGAGGCGGCGTGCGAGAAGAGCTGCACCCCCATGTAGGCGGAGACGAAGAACTCCGCCGCCCGCTCCGGCGCGATCGACGCCAGCAGTTCGCCGTTCTCCTTGGCGTCGGCGAACATCGTCGTGACGATGTCGATCCAGGCCTGGTACGGAACCAGCGGATCGTCGGTGAACGTGGTCTCGACGGCGATACGGGTGCCGGCCTGGAGCAGCGGGTCGTCCCGCAGCGCCACCGCCACCTGGTGGGTGAAGTCGATGGCGTCCTGCAGCCGGGATTCGGTGACCTGCGGAACGAAGGGCTCGGTCTGTTCGGCGATGACGGCGCGGGCGAGGGCGTCCTTGGAGGCGAAGTGGAAGTACAGGGCGCCCTTCGTCACGCCGGCCCGCTGGATGATCTCCGCCATCGTGGCCGCTTCGTACCCGCGGGTGCCGATGACCTGGGCCGCTGCTTCGAGGACGGCCCGTCGAGTGCGCACCGCGCGTTCCTGCTTGACCACCGATCGTCCTCCGTATGCTCTCAAGGGGGGTGCCGGGCCGGGGAGAACCCTGTGAGTCCGGTCCGTCAGTCTATTTTCGGCACCTGAAAAAAGCCAACCATGCGGTATTGAAACCCGCGTTGGACGGCGGCCTTCCGCCCGGACCTGCCCGAATTCACCGACCTCGAAGGAGCCTCGTCTTGGCCGCGCCGCACACCGCGCCGGAATCGTCCGCGCCTTCCGCGTCCTCCACGCCGGATATTCCCGCCACCCACCGGGAGGTACACCTCGCCGAACGCCTCCGCGGGCCCCTCGGACCGGAACACTTCTCGCTCGCCGAGGTGGCGGCACCCGCCGCCGGGCCGGGACGGCTGCTCGTACGCAACCGCGTCATGACCGTGACGGCGGCGATGTGCTCGATGATGACCGACGCCGAACTCCCGATGCCGTCCTTCGTGCCGGGGGAGGCGCTGTGGGGAATGGCCGTCGGCGAGGTCGTGCAGGCGTCCGGTGACGTGTTCGCGCCGGGGGACCTGGTACTGCATCCGTACGGCTGGCGGGAGTTCGCGGCAGTGGAGGAAGCGCAGGCCCAGCGCGTCGAGCCGGGGATACTGCCCGACCCCGCCGCGCACCTGTCGCAGGGGGCGACCGCGTGGGGAGCGCTGACCCGTGTCGCGGAGGCCGGGCCGGGTGACACCGTGTTCGTGACAGGTGCGGCGGGCGGCGTCGGCAGCGTGGCGGGGCTGCTCGCCAAGCGGCTGGGCGCGGCCCGCGTCATCGGCAGCACCGGGTCCGCGGACAAGATCCCGTACCTGCGGGAGGCGCTCGGTTACGACGAGGTGGTGCTTCGCGGGGCGGGCCCGGTCGAGGAGCAGCTGCGCCGTGCGGCGCCGGACGGTATCGACGTCCTGCTGGACCTCGTCGGCGGCGAGCAGCTGCGCGCGGCACTGGCCGTGGCCCGTACCGGTGCCCGGTTCGCGCTGGTGGGCGCGCTCTCCGGGCAGTTGGGCGGCGGCACGGGCATGGCGGCGCCGGTCGAGCTGGACTCCATGCTCCTGGTGACGCGCAGAGTCGCGATGCGAGGCTTCTCGCTGGTCGACCACCGTGATCTGGCCGAGGAGTGGACGGCGGAGTTCGGGCGGGGCCTGCGGGACGGGTCGCTGGTCTTCGCCCACAGTCGGCTCCAGGGCCTCGGCCAGGCGCCGCGCGCTCTGTGCGACCTGGTGCGAGGGCGTCATACGGGGACGGTGCTGGTCGAGGTGTGAGCGGGCGGCGGGCCTGAACGGGTGGGCGGCCGCCGGGCCGAGCAGGGGCCGAGCAGGGAGAGGGGCGCGCGTGGGGGGTGGCCCGGCGTAGGCATCGCGGCTCCGCACCGGCCGCGGTCCGGTCAGTGGGCCGGTTCCGGTACGGGTCCGGCCGCCGCGATCTCCTCCGCCGCCGTCACGGCCTCCCGCGCGCCGGCCGCTTCCTCCCGGCCCGCCGTCTCTGTCCCGTCCGGCCCGGTGGTCCCGCCGTCGGCCGCCGTGGCGGGCAGCAACTGCGCCCAGAGATCCGTGACGACGTCCTCGTCCCACCACGTCCGGTTCTCCTGGCCCAGGTGCAGCAGGCCGACGACGAGCGCGGTCAGCAGCCGGGCGGAGCGCCGGGGGTCGTCGCCGGGCGGCAGAGTCCCGGCCGCCAGGTCGGCCGTGGTCTTCTCCAGGAAGAGGGCGAACCAGCGCTGTTCCAGTTCGGGTTCGGCGATGCCCGGCGCGGTTTCGGGGCGCAGTTGCAGTCCGGCCCGTACGACGACATCGGCGTCCACCCGGCCGAGCAGCCGGACCGCGAAGTCCCGTACGGCGGCGGGGGCCGGCTGTGGCGTCCGGATCAGCTCGTCCTCCAGGGTCCGCAGCGCGCCGAGGGCCTCGTTCCGTACCGCGAAGGTGAGGTCTTCCTTGGAGGTGAAGTGGAAGTAGAGGGCTCCCTTGCTCAGTCGGGCGCGCCGGCTGATGTCGACCATGCCCGCCGCGGGCACGCCCTTCTCGGTGAAGGCCTCGGCGGCCGATCGGAGGAGAGCCTGGCGGCTTTGTATCGCTCGATGCTGCGTCGGCACAGTAGTCCGTCCTGTCACTAGTCCGGCTGTGAGCGCAGCGCATTCTACATACTAAACCAACCATGCGGTTCGAAAACTGACCTGTGTAGTGGCTGGTGTTACTGAAGTTAATTAGTGGTGTGTATGAGGTGGACGTGTTTGCTGTTTGTCTTACGCCCCCTCAGTTCCGGTTTCCCCGTGGCGACATGGACCGTTGGCTCGTGCCGGGTGGAGCGCCGCAGGGTGCATTGACAAACAGCGCAGACGGTTTTTAAATCTGGCGAAGGCGAGACAGGGGAGGGACCTCTCCCGGAAGTCGCCGCTCCGGCGCCGGCACGCCGTTTTCGGACACCGGTGTGCCACGGCGTGTCCGCCGCTTCCGGGCCGGACACCGCCGGCACGTCTTCCCGCGTCCGGCGCCGTCCGTGAGGACGGCGACCGGATCCACAGAAGCACAAGGCCCACAGGAAATCGGAAGGTGTCGAGCAATGCGTGATTCAGCGGGAGCCGTGCCACGTCCCGGGGGCGCCGCGCGGGCCGCGGCCGGCGAGACCATCAGGGCCGCCGTCTTCGATCTCGACGGAACCCTCGCCAACACCCTGCCGGCCATCAGCAGGCTGCTGGTCAAGGTCGCCTGCGAACAGGGGCGTTCGGTCACGCCCCGGCAGGCCGCCGCCGCGATCGGCAAGCCGCCCGGCCCGGCCTTCGGCAAGCTGCTCGGCATGCCGGAGGACCACGACGCGGTGGCGGCCGCCATCGGCCGCTACCGTGAACTGTTCGCGTACGAAGTGCTGCGCGAGGGGCCGAGATTACTCTTCCCCGGTGTGGCCGCCGGGCTGTCCGCACTGCGCGCCCACGGCATCGAGCTGGCCGTGGCGACCTCCAAGGGCACCCGCGGCGCCGAGGCCCTGCTCGACGTGCTGGGCATCCGCGACCTGCTGGGACCCGTCATCAGCCAGGACATGGTCCGGCGCGGCAAGCCGCACCCCGAGATGGTGCTGCGGGCCGCCGCCGACCTCGGGGTGGCGCCCTCCGAGAGCGCCTACGTCGGTGACACGGTCGGCGACATGCGGATGGCGGTCACGGCCCGCATGGAACCGGTCGCCGTCACCTACGGCGTGGGCAGCTTCGGCGAGTTGGCGGCGGTGGCCGGAACCCGTATGTGCGGTTCGTTCAAGGAGGTCGTCTCCACCATCGCCGCCGCCCGGCCGCGGCCGATGGCCGCCGCCGCGGCCCACCCGAGGAGACGCTGACCGCGCGCGCCGGTGTCAGGCGGTGGCCGCCGCCGGGCCCGCCCCGTCGACCGCGGCCCGCACGAACCGCGCGCCCGCCGCCCGCAGCCGGGCGTGCAGCCGGCCGAAGACGTCCGCCGCGTGGCCGCCCGGCCAGTCCTCGGGCAGGAGGGGAGAGGGCAGACCGGGATCCGCGTAGGGGAGGCGGCGCCAGGCGTCGAGAGCCAGAAGGTAGTCGCGGTACGCCGCCTCGGGGGGCACGGGCCGGCGGTTCGACCACTGGCGCAGGACCGGTTCATGGGTTTTCAGGAAGGCGCGGTGCCGGCCGGCGAGGGTCTCCAGATCCCACCAGCGCGCCACCGCGGCGGCGGTCGCCTCGAAACCTGCGTGCGCGCCCCTGAACAGGTCCACGTACGAGGAGAGTTGCAGCCGGTCGAGGGTGTGGCGGGTCTCGTCGTACAGGTGGGCGGGGGCGATCCACACCCCGGGCGCGGCCGTGCCGAAACCGAGGCGGGCCAGCCGGGAACGCAGCAGGTGCCGCTTGTGGCGCTCCTGCTCGGGCACCGAGAAGACGGCCAGGACCCAGCCGTCCGACGGGCGGGGGGCCGGCCGGCCGTAGATCCGCCGGTCACCGTCGTCCAGCAGCTGGTGCGCCGCGTCCGAGAGCCCGTACGCGGCGGCCCCCGACTCCGTACGGGCGGCGACGAGCAGACCGCGGCGCTTGAGGCGGGAGACCGCCGAGCGCACCGACGGCGGGTCGACGCCGACCACCCCGAGCAGCCTGATCAGCGCGGCGACCGGCACCGGGCCCGGCGTACCGCCCGGGCCGCCCTGCGGGCCACGCCCGTACGCACCGTAGAAGGTGACGATCAGGGAACCCGGCGTGCCATGCGCGTACTGGTCGCTCACGTGGTCGTTTCCCGCCTTGTCGTGCTCCGGTACGCGGCCCCTGGACGCAGGGGCGCGCGCGGGCGGCCGCCGGCCCGTGCCCGCTCAGGGCGCGATCGTAGCCGCAGCCATCGGAGGGCGGTACGGCGGCATGGCGGTCCGGCGTCGCGCACACCGCGGCTCACACCGCACCACCGCTCACACCGCGTCACCGATACCGCCGCTCCCCGTACCGCCGCTCCCCGTACCGCCACCGCCCGTACCGCCACCGCCCCGCAGCCGGAAGCGCTGGAGCTTGCCCGTCGGCGTCCGGGGCAGCGCGTCATGGAAGACGATCTCGCGCGGGCACTTGTACGGCGCGATGGCCGCCTTGGTGAACTCCCGCAGCGCCGTCACCGTCTCCACCCCGCGCGGCACGCCCGACCGCAGAACGAGATGGGCCACCACGACCTGGCCGCGCTCCGCGTCGGCCCGCCCGACGACCGCCGCCTCGGCGACGTCGGGGTGGCGCAGCAGCGCGTCCTCGACCTCGGGTCCGGCGATGTTGTACCCGGCCGAGATGATCATGTCGTCCGCGCGTGCCACATAGCTGAAGTAGCCCTCCGCGTCCCGCACATAGGTGTCGCCGGTGACGTTCCAGCCGTCGCGTACGTACTCCCGCTGCCGCTCGTCCGCCAGATAGCGGCAGCCCGTCGGGCCGCGCACCGCCAGCAGCCCCGGCGTCCCGTCCGGCACCGGCCGGCCCGCCGCGTCGACCACCCGCGCCTCGAACCCCGGCACCGGCAGCCCCGTCGTCCCCGGCCGGACCTGCTCGTCGGCGGCGGATATGAAGATGTGCAGCAGCTCCGTCGCGCCGATGCCGTTGATGATGCGCAGCCCGGTCGCCTTCTCCCACGCCCGCCATGTCGCGGCGGGCAGGTTCTCGCCGGCCGAGACGCAGCGGCGCAGCGAGGAGACGTCGTACCCGTCCAGCTTCGGCAGCATCACCCGGTAGGCGGTCGGCGCGGTGAACAGCACGGACACGCGGTGCCGCGCGACATTCCGCAGCAGTTGCCCGGGCCCGCCCCAGTCGGCCAGGTACGCCGAGGCGCCGGCCCGCAGCGGGAAGATGACCAGCCCGCCGAGCCCGAAGGTGAAGCCGAGCGGCGGACTCCCCGCGAACACGTCGTCCGGCGTGGGCCGCAGCACCTGTGCGGAGAAGGTGTCGGCGATGGCCAGCACATCGCGGTGGAAGTGCATACAGCCCTTGGGCTGCCCGGTGGTGCCCGAGGTGAAGGCGATCAGCGCGACGTCGTCGGACGCGGTCGGCACCGCCTCGTACGGGCCCGTCCGCCGCCCGGCGAGCCGCAGCAGGTCCTCCGGCCCGTCCCCGCCGTACGGGGTGATCCGCAGCCCCGGCACACCGGCCGCCGCGAGGTCGTCGACCACCCGCACGTCACACAGCGCGTGTTCCACCCGGGCCAGACCGCAGATGGTGGCCAGTTCGTGCGGGCGCTGCGCGGCCAGTACGGTCACGGCCACCGCGCCCGCCTTCATCACCGCCAGCCAGCAGGCGGCCAGCAGCGGTGTGGTGGGGCCGCGCAGCAGGACGCGGTTGCCGGGGAGCACGCCGAGGTCGTTGGTGAGGACGTGCGCGATGCGGTCCACGCGCTCGCGCAGCTCCCCGTACGTCCAGACCGCGCCGGACGCGTCCAGGAACGCCGGGCGGCCGGCGCCCAGCCGCTCGATCGTGGCGTCGAGGAGTTCGGCGCCGCAGTTGAGGGTGCCGGGGTAGCCGAGGTCGGTGAGGCGCGGCCACTGCGCGGCGGGCGGTAGGTGGTCGCGGGCGAAGGTGTCGATGTGTGCCGAAGGCCGTGCTGCCATGCCGGTCTGCCCCCTTGCGGACGACGGCGGGGACGCTCGGAACCTGCTCGGACCTGCGCGGAACCCGGTGGGGGAGTGCCGTGGAAACCGTCCGGGTACTGCCGTGCCGACCCGTCGTCAGCGTAACGTGTTGGTGACGGCAGTCAACAGAGCGCGATACGGTCCGGCGGCGCGGACCGTACCGGGAAAGCCGGCGGCGCCGCACCGCACCGACCCGAGCGAACCGCCCGGCCGCCCCGGGCCCGAGACGAGGGAGCCGCCCCGTGACCGCATTCGCGCTGGGACCCGAGGAACGGAAGTGGTGTGCCGAACTGCGCGCGCTGGCCGCCGAACGGCTGCGCCCGCTGGCGGAACAAGGGGAGGACGGCCGGGTGAACCGGCCCCTCGTGGCCGCGCTCGGTGAACTCGGCCTGCTGCGCCGGATGTTCCCCGCTGAAGGCCCTGTACGCGCCCTCGACCTGTGCCTGCTGCGCGAATCACTGGCCCAGGAATCGACCGAGGCGGAGACCGCGCTCGCGCTCCAAGGTCTGGGCACGTACCCGGTCGTCCAGTCCGGCACGGCCGCACAGCGCGAGCGCTGGCTCCCCGAGGTGGTCGCGGGCCGCGCGGTGGCGGCCTTCGCGCTGAGCGAGCCGGACGCGGGCTCCGACGCCGCCGCGCTCACCCTCACCGCCGAGCCGGACGGCCCGCCGGACTCCGGCCGCTGGCGGCTCACCGGCGAGAAATGCTGGATCTCCAACGCGCCCGAGGCCGACTTCGCCACCGTCTTCGCCCGCACCGGCGGCGGCGCCGGAGCCCGGGGCATCACCGCCTTCCTCGTCCCCGCCGACCGCCCCGGACTGTCCGGCACCCCGCTGGACATGCTCAGCCCGCACCCGATCGGCACCCTGGCCTTCGACGGCGTTCCGGTCACCCGCGACGACGTGGTGGGCGAGGTGGACCGCGGCTTCGGTGTCGCGATGCGCACCCTGAACCTCTTCCGGCCCAGCGTCGGCGCCTTCGCCGTCGGCATGGCCCAGGCAGCGCTGGACGCCGCCCTCACCCACACCGCGAACCGCACCGCGTTCGGCGGCCCGCTCAAGGACCTCCAGTCCGTATCCCACCAGCTCGCCGAGACCGCCACCCGTATCGAGGCCGCCCGCCTCCTGGTCTACGCGGCCGCGGCCGCCTACGACAGTGACGCTCCCGACATCGCCAAACGCTCCGCCATGGCCAAACTCCTGGCCACCGAAACCGCGCAGCAAGCCGTGGACACGGCCGTCCAGCTCCACGGCGCCCGCGCCCTGCGCCGCGGCCACCTCCTGGAACACCTCTACCGCGAGGTCCGCGCGCCGCGTATCTACGAGGGCGCGACGGAGGTCCAGCGGTCGATCATCGCCAAGGAGCTGTACCGGGAGCGGTGAGGGTGAGAGGGCCGTCAGGCGGGCTCGGGCACCGCCCGCTGCCCCGGCCCGTTGTACGCGCCCAGCGGCCGGATCAGCGCGTTGTGGGCGAGCTGTTCGGTGATGTGGGCGGTCCAGCCGGTGACGCGGCTCATGACGAAGATCGGCGTGAAGGCGGGGACGTCGAAGCCCATCAGGTGGTAGGCGAGGCCCGCCGGGTAGTCCAGGTTCGGGTGGATGCCCTTGCGGCGCAGCACCGCTTCGCGCAGCGCCGTGTGCAGCGCGGCCAGCCGGCCCGCTTCGGGGGCATCGCTCAGGGCCACGAGCCGGTCGGTGGCCTCCTGCATCACCGGGACACGGGAGTCGCCGTGCTTGTAGACGCGGTGCCCGAAACCCATGATCTTGCGTCGCTCCGCCAGGGCCGCCGCCAGCCACGCGTCGGCGCGCTCCGGGGCGCCGATCTCCGCCAGCATGTGCATCACCGCCTCGTTGGCGCCGCCGTGCAGCGGCCCCTTGAGCGCGCCGATGGCGGCGGTCACCGCGCTGTAGAGGTCGGAGAGGGTGGACGTGACGACGCGCGCGGTGAACGTCGAGGCGTTGAAGCTGTGTTCCGCGTACAGGATCAGCGAAATCTCGAAACAGCGGACCACCTCGGGCTCCGGGACGCGCCCGAAGCACATGTGGAAGAAGTTCTCCGCGAAGCCCAGCCCGGGCTCGGGGCGCACCGGCGCGAGACCGCGCCGCCTGCGGTGGCCGGCGGCGACCACCACCGGCAGCTTCGCCAGCAGCGCGAGGGACTTCGCGCGGTTGGCGGCCGTGCTGCCGTCGTCCTCGGCCGGGTCCTCGGCGCCGAAGAAGCTGACGGCGGTGCGCAGCACGTCCATCGGGTGGCAGCTCTCCGGCAGCCGCGCGAGCAGGTCGCCGGTGGTGCGGTCCAGCGGCCGCAGGGCCCGTTCGCGGGCCTGGAACGCGCGCAGTTCCATGGCGTCGGGCAGGTCGCCGTACCAGAGCAGGTACGCGACCTCCTCGAAGGAGCGGCGGGCGGCCAGCTCCTGCACCGGGTAGCCCCGGTAGGTCAGGGAGTTGGTCTCGGGGATCACCGTGGAGACGGCGGTGGTGTCGACGACGACACCGGCCAGGCCGCGGTGGATCTCCGGCGGGGTGGTGGTCATGGGAGCCTCCGGGGTCAGTCGCCGGGCGGGAGCGTGAAGTCGTGGACGGCCGAGTCGAAGGCCGCGTACTGCTCGTAACCGAGGAGTTCGTACAGGCGGGAGCGGGTCTGCATACGCGGCAGCAGCGCCTCTTGGGTGCCGTCGGCGGCGAGGGTGCGCAGGCCGTCCTCGACGGCGCCCATGGCCAGGCGCAGCAGGGTGACGGGGTACAGGGCGATGTTGTAGCCGAGCCGTTCCAGGGTGGCGGCGCTCAGCAGCGGGCTCTTGCCGAACTCGGTCATGTTGGCCAGCAGGGGCACGTCCACAGCTGCCCGGAACGCGGCGAACTCCGCCTCATCGCACAGCGCTTCCGGGAAGATCGCGTCGGCCCCGGCGTCCACGTACGCGCGTGCCCGGTCGACCGCCGCGTCCAGCCCCTCCACGGCGCGCGCGTCCGTACGCGCCATGAGCAGGAAGTCCGGGTCGCGGCGCGCGTCGGCGGCGGCCCGCACCCGGCGCACCATCTCCTCGCGCTCCACCACCGTCTTGCCGTCCAGGTGGCCGCACCGCTTGGGGTTGACCTGGTCCTCCAGGTGCAGCCCGGACAGGCCGGCGTCCTCCAGCAGCTGGACGGTCCGCGCGGCGTTCATCGGCTCGCCGAAGCCGGTGTCCGCGTCGATCAGGACGGGCAGGCCGGTCACCCGTGTGTACTGCTGCGCGCGGGAGGCCAGTTCGGTGGACGTGGTCAGCCCGATGTCGGGCAGTCCCAAGTCGGCGGCGAGGACCGCGCCGGACAGATAGCACGCGTCGAAGCCGGTCTCCTCGATGAGCTTGGCGGACAGCGGGTTGAGCGCCCCCGGCATCCGCAGCAGCCGCCCGGAGGCGAGCTTCTCGCGCAGGTCGCGGCGGCGCCGGGCCGCCGTGGTGCGGGTGTGCAGCATCAGAACAGGCCCTTCGGGAGCGAGGCGTCGTACGCGGCGAGGGCGTCGGCGTCGACGGCGGGGAAGAGGCCGTCCAGGCCGGGCCCGTCCAGCGCGGGCAGCCCGTGTGCCGCTGCCAGGAAACGATCCTGCGCCTCGCCCGTCACGAAGCCCTCGGCCAGGGTGCGGAACTTGGCCGTGTAACCGTCCCGCCCGAAGGGCCGCGCCCCGGCGGGGTGCGCGTCGGCCACCGCCAGCTCGTCCTCGATCACCGTGCCGTCGGCCAGCTTCACCACGGCCCGGCCGCCGAACGCGCGCCGCTCCGGGTCCGGATCGTGATAGCGCCGTGTCCACTCCGGGTCCTCGACGGTGCTGATCTTCCGCCACAGCTCCACCGTCTCCGGCCGCGCCGCACGCTCGGGCGCGTACGAGCGCTCGTGGTGCCAGCCGCCGTCCTCCAGCGCCACCGCGAAGATGTACGGCACCGAGTGGTCCAGCGTCTCGCGGCCGGCACGCGGGTCGTACTTCTGTGGATCACCGGAGCCCGAACCGATCACCTGATGCGTGTGGTGACTGGTGTGCAGCACGATCCCGCGCACCTTCTCCAGCGGCCCGGTCCGCCCCCGCAGCCGCCGCGCCAGGTCGATGACGGCCTGCGCCTGGTACTCGGCGGAGTGCTCCTTCGTATACGTGTCGAGAATCGCGCGCCGTGCCTCACCGGGCTCCGGCAGGCCGACCGTGTACGCGGCCTCCGGGCCGTCCAGCATCCACGCCAGGAACCCGTCCTCGCCCTCGTAGACGGGCGACGGCGAACCCTCGCCGCGCATCGCCCGGTCCACCGCCTCGATCGCGGCCTTCCCGGCGAAGGCCGGGGCGAACGCCTTCCAGCTGGAGATCTCGCCCTTACGCGACTGCCGCGTCGCGGTCGTCGTGTGCACGGACTGCTGCACGGCCTGGTACACCACCTCCGTCGGCAGCCGCAGCAGCGCCCCGAGGCCGCACGCCTGCGCCGCGCTCAGATGGGCGACATGGTCGACCCGGTGCCGGTGCAGGCAGATGCCCCGCACCAGGGCGACGTGCACCTCGTACGCGGCGATGATGCCGCGCAGCAGGTCGGCGCCGCTCCGCCCGGTGTGCTGGGCGACGGCCAGCAGCGGCGGGACGCTGTCGCCGGGGTGCGCGTAGTCCGCGGCCAGGAACGTGTCGTGAAAGTCCAGCTCCCGTACGGCGGTGCCGTTCGCCCAGGCCGCCCACTCGGGCGAGACCCGCAGACCGCCCGCCCCGAAGACCGCGGCACCCGGCGCGCCCGGATGCGGCCTGGCCTGGGCGCGGGCCACGGCCACCGGGCGGCGGCGCAGCGAGGCCATGGCCACCGCGGCGTTGTCGACGACCCGGTCGGCCGCCATCGCCGCCGCGTCCGGATCGAGGTCCGGGGCGTCCTGGGTGCCGGTGGCGACGGTCGCCAGCCTCCAGGCGAGCTGTTCCTCGCGCGGCAGCCGGTCGGCGCTCGGATGGACACGTACCTGATGGTCGATCACGGGACTCCTCGGAACGCTGCGGGGTACAACCTCCTGCGTTCCCGAGCCTGCCCCGCCACGAGCCCGGCCGCGACCGCTCCACGGTGCGGATTTCCTCCCGTGCCGGGCTGCGGATCGGCGAAAGCTGCGAATCCTGCGGATGCTACGTTCGCAAGGGGCGGCGGAACGACGGCGCACGCGACGAAGGGGGCAGCGGTATGCCACGACCGCCCGTCCGCAAGATCTACGCACACGCCAAACTCCGCAGGCTCCGCCGCGAACACGGCCTCAACCAGGTGCAGCTCGCCCGCGAACTGGGCATCTCCACCAGCTACCTGAACCAGATCGAACAGAGCCAGCGCCCGCTGACCGCCCCCGTCCTGCTGCGCATCGCCGAAGTACTGGGCGTGGACCCCGAGTACTTCTCCAAGGCCGAGGAGGAACGCCTCACCACCGACCTGCGCGCCGCCCTCGGCGACGAGGCCTGCGGCACCCCGCCGCCCGCCGAGGAGATCGCCGAGGTCGCCCGCGACCACCCCGAGGTGGCCCGCGCCCTGGTCGCCCTGCACCGCCGCTACCGCTACGCCACCGAACAGGCCGCCGCCCTCGCCGGACCGGGCGACAGCACCGTCCTGCCGCCCGCCGAACCGCACGACGAGGTACGGGACTTCTTCCATGCCCACCACAACCACGTCGACCCGCTGGACTCCGCCGCCGAACACACCGCCACCGAACTGGGCCTGCGCCCCGGCCGCGCCGCCGACGCACTCGCCGCCCGTCTCGCCGAACGGCACGGCGTACGGGTCGTCCAGGCCGCCCCCGGCCGGTCACCCGACGTCCGCCGCTACGACCCCGAAGCGGGCCTGCTCTTCCTCTCCCCCTGGCTCACCGAAGGCCGCCGCGCCTTCCAGCTGGCAACCCAGCTTGCCCTGCTGGAGCAGCACTCCCTCCTCGACACCCTCACCGCGAGCGCACGCCCCACCTCACCCGAATCCGCCGCCCTCACCCGCATCGGCCTCGCCGATTACTTCGCGGGCGCCCTCCTCATGCCGTACACCACCTTCCACACGGCCGCCGAGGAACTGCACTACGACATCGAACTCCTCCAGGCCCGCTTCGGAGTCGGCTTCGAAACGGTCTGCCACCGCCTGAGCACCCTGCAGCGCACCGACCGCCGCGGCGTCCCCTTCGCCTTCCTCCGGGTGGACCGGGCCGGCAACATCTCCAAACGCCAGTCCGCCACCGACTTCCACTTCTCCCGCCTCGGCGGCACCTGCCCCCTGTGGACGGTGTACGAGGCATTCGCCGCGCCCGGCCGCGTCCTCACCCAGGTCGCCGAGATGCCGGACGGCAAGCGCCACTTCTGGATCGCCCGCACCGTGACCCGCGGCGGCTTCGGCCACCACGCCCCAAGCGCCGACTTCGCCGTGGCCCTCGGCTGCGAACTCCGCCACGCCCACCGCCTCGTCTACGCGGCAGGCATCGCCCTGGACGACCCCCGTGCCGCCACTCCCATCGGCCTCGGCTGCCGCCTGTGCGAACGCCGCGACTGCGCCCAGCGCGCCCGGCCCCCGGCGGGCGGCCGCCTCGCCGTGGATCCGGACCGGCGGACGCATGTGCCGTATCCGGTGGTGGACGGGCAGGAGCCGGGGGCCGGGAGGTGAGCAGGCCAGTGGTGACGGAGTGGTGGCCGGGTCAGGGGTGACGGGCGGGGTTCACAGGCTCTGCTGCCGGAACCATTCCAGCGTCTCGGCGAAACGGACCAGCCCGTCGCCGCACAGCGTCCCCACCGGGAAACTCGGCCGTCGCCTGGGAAGTTCCGCGTCGGGTACGTCCAGCACCACACCGGGGATGGCCTGGAGCCGGTCGCGCAGTTCGGCCAGAAGGCCGAGCCGGGTGAAGGGCTCCCGCTTGGCGAGGTACTCGAAGACGACTTCCACGGTCCCCGTACGCGGGTACACGCTCACCGGCCAGAGGCAGCCGTGCGGCCCCCTCCCCTCCCGCAGCATGGGCGCACAACTGGTCTCGGCGGCGGCTCCGTAACCGAGCCAGCCGCCTTCCGCTTCCCACTTGCTCAGCAGAGTCAGCAACTCCTCGGCCACGGCCGGCTGATGTGCGCGCAGCAGCGCGGCAAAGTTGTCCGGCCGGTCGGCGGTGCCAGGGCGTCGCGCCGCCGAGTCCTCCGCGGGCTCCTCCGGGGCGTCCAGCCCGGCAAGTTCGGCCAGCTCGGCCGTGCTCAGCCGCTGCTCGGCGTCGGCCACCGCGCCGTGGAACCGGACACCCTCCCGCTCCAGCACCTCCTGCTGCGATTCCGTACGGCTGTCGAACCAGGCGAACCCGGGGGAGGATGTGCCGCCGGCCGTCAGCACGCGGTGCGCGTTCTGCACATCCGCGCGCGTGGCCAGGTAGGTCCCGACGGTCTGGGCGGAACCCGCTCCGGTGACCGTGCCGAGATCCTTGTACGTCGTCCACTTCCCGGCCGGGACGGCCGCCAGCACCTTCCGCAGGCGCAGCCACTCCGACCGCTCGTCGGCGCGCGCGTCGTCGCTGGGCAGCGGCCCCGGCCAGACCCGCACCGCCCGGTCGGCGAGGCGGTCGGCACGGGCCAGGATCTCCGGCCGCCCCCAGCGGTCGGCGGTGGCGATCTCCCGGTTCATGCGCAGCGCGCTCTGGTCGAAGATCTGCTGCTTGCGCTCGTACGGGTGGTTGGACAGCCGCCCGTTCTCGCCGGTGAGCGTCAGGTTGCCCAAGGTGTGCACCAGCGCCTCGTGCAGCTCCTCGGCACGCTCTCCCTCTTCTGCGTCCTCGGCCAGCATGTCGAGCCACTCCTGCCCCGGCCGCTGCGGCAGGACGTGTTCGACCGATGCCCAGGCACGGGAGAAGTCGACCGGCTCCGGAGCCGCGTAGTCCTCCTCCAGCCGCCGCAGGACATACGCACGGTGGCGGCTGCTGCCCTGCCAGTAGAAGGGCTGCGTACGGATCGCCTCGACCAGGTCCTCGTCCCGTGGCCACCCCCGCCGCGGCCCGGACAGATACCGGCGCATCGCCTCGTGCAGCGGCCGGTCCCGCTCCAGGCCCGACGGCACGGCGGCCAGCAGCTGCCGGACACTGTGCGAGGGCTCGCGGCAGACCATGCGCCGGACCAGGAAGCTCTCCACACAGCTCAGCGCTTCGACGGCCTGGGCGGTCTCCGTCCCGCCCCGGTCCACCTGGTCCAGCACATGGAGTGCGGGAGGATAGTGTGCCTCGCCGCCCCACCGCGCCAGCCGCTCCAGCGCCGCCCGCAGCTCCGCGCACGGCTCCCGGTCGGGTTCGAAGACCCGCAGAAGGAGGTGGCCGAGGCGGCGCAACCGGGTGAGGTCCTCCCGCAGCCCTTCCTCGCCGGACGCGGCGACGATCCGGCCCATCCGGCGCCGCTGCCCTTCGTAGACCTCGCTGATGGTCAGCCGGGGCTGGCCTTGCAGCACCAGGTCGAGCCAGGCGAGCGTGGTCAGCCGCTCGGGTCCGAGTTCGGTCTGGAGAGGCAGCCACACGCGGTCGTAGACCTGCTCGCCGAGGGTCGGCAGCTGCATGAACACGTAGTTGCGCAACAGGTCGGCCTGGCTGAGCGACTTGCCGGTGTTGTTGAGCGATTCGAAGATCCGGAAGGCGTTGTCCTGCGGCCCGGCCGTGATCGTCACCAACGTCAGCCGGTGGCGCAGCGCCTGGTCGATGTGGCGCACCCTCTCCCACTCACCCACCGGGTCGTACTCGGTGAGCGCGGCCCGGAAGAAGCGGTAGGCGGCTCCGATGCTGTCCTCCCCGCCCGCGGTGGGGTCGCTGTTCACGCAGGCGAGGTACGACGGCCGGTCGGCCTGGGTCGGCAGCAGCTTGTAGGCGTCGAGCCCGGTGTAGTCCTCTTCGTTGACCAGGTACCGGCGGTGGACGAGTTCGGCCCGGCCGGCGTCGAAGGTACGCACATGGTCGCGGATTGCGCAGGCCAGCAGCATCAGCGTCGTCAGCCGCTGCTGGCCGTCGATGACGACCCAGCGCTGGACCGTGTCCGGCAGGGGAGCGCGGGGATCGAGCACCAGCGAGCCGAGGAAGTGCCCGGTCGGCGCGTCGTCGTCCGCGCTCCCCACGACGACCTGCTGTAACAAGTCGTCCCACAGTCGCTGGTGGTCCTTGGCGTCCCAGCTGTACGTGCGCTGATACAGCGGGATCTGGAACTGGTTGTCCCCCTGGATCAGCCGCTCGAACGTCGTTTCCCGTGCTTCCATCGATCCCTCGCCCCAGTCGTCAACTACGTCGATTCCCTTGCGCGTTCAAGGGGATCACCGTAACCAGGGAACGCCTGGGGCGAGGTCTTTTCAGCCGGGCCGCGACTGCGGACGTGCTTCAGCGATGCCTGAACTCCGCCGCCCGCTTCTCCACGAACGCCGTCATGCCCTCCTTCTGGTCGGCGGTGGCGAACACCGCGTGAAACAGGCGGCGTTCGAAGCGGACGCCCTCGGCGAGGGTGGTTTCGAAGGCACGGTTGACGGCCTCCTTGGCCATCATGGCGACCGGCGCGGACATGGCCGCTACCTTCTCCGCCACGGCAGCGGCCTCGGTCAGCAGGTCGGCCGCCGGTACCACGCGGGAGACCAGTCCGGCCCGCTCGGCCTCCGCCGCGTCCATGGTGCGGCCGGTCAGGCACAGTTCCATCGCCTTGGCCTTGCCGACGGCGCGGGTCAGCCGCTGGGAGCCGCCGATGCCGGGGATGACGCCCAGTTTGATCTCCGGCTGGCCGAAGACGGCGGTGTCGGCGGCGAGCAGGATGTCGCAGAGCATGGCCAGTTCGCAGCCGCCGCCCAGCGCGTGTCCGGCCACCGCCGCGACGGTGGGGGTGCGCAGGTCGCCCAGCTTGTCCCAGGCGGTGAACCAGTCGCTGAGGTACATGTCCATGTACGACCGCGGCCGCATCTCCTTGATGTCGGCCCCGGCGGCGAACGCCTTCGCCGAGCCGGTGATGACGATGCAGCCGATGTCCGGGTCGCGGTCCAGCTCCTCGGTCGCCGCCACGACCTCGGTCATGACCTGGAGATTGAGGGCGTTGAGTGCTTTGGGGCGATTGAGGGTGAGGGTGGCGGTACGGCCGGTGCGGTCGACGAGGATGGTTTCGTACGGGTGGGTACGGCCGTCCTCGGGCGTGGTGGTGTCGGTCATGCGGTCGTCGTTCCGTTCTGCTCGGATTCCTGTGTGTCCGCGCTGCCGCCGGACCGTTGCCGGATGGTGTGTACGATCCCGGAGAAGTCCTCCGCGGCGCCGTCGCCCTCGGCGAACGCCGCGTACAACTCGGCGGCTCGCAGGCCGAGTTCGGCGTGTACGCCGCCCGAGCGGACCGCGTTGGCGGCCAGTCCCAGGTCCTTGGCCATCAGCGGCGCCGCGAAACCCGGCCGGTAGTCGTGGTTGGCCGGGCTGCCGGGTACCGGGCCGGGCACCGGGCAGTTCACGCTCAGCGCCCAGCACTGCCCGCTGGCGGTGGACGCCACGTCGTACAGGGCCTGGTGGGTCAGGCCCAGGCTCTCCCCGAGGACGAACGCCTCACTGACCCCGATCATCGATATGCCGAGGATCATGTTGTTGCAGATCTTCGCGGCCTGTCCGGCGCCCGCCGCGCCGCAGTGCACCGCCTTCCTGCCCATCGCCGCGAGCAGTGGCTCGGCCCGCGCGAATTCGGCGGCCCCGCCGCCCGCCATGAATGTCAGCGTGCCGGCCTCGGCCCCGACGACGCCGCCCGAGACCGGCGCGTCCAGGGCCTGGTGGCCGGCGCGTACGGCGGCCTCGTGGGCGGCGCGGGCGTCGGCCACGTCGATGGTCGAGCAGTCGATGAACAGGGTGCCGGGGCGGGCCGCCGCGAGCAGCCCGCCGTCCTCGTAGAGGGCCAGGACATGGCGTCCGGCGGGCAGCATGGTGATCACCACGTCCGCGTCCGTCACGGCGGCGGTCGCCGAGGCGGCGGGTTCGACACCGGCCTCGGCAGCCGCCGCCAGCACGTCCGGTACGAGGTCGAAACCGGTCACCCGGTGACCGGCCTTGACCAGGTTGGCAGCCATCGGTCCGCCCATGTTGCCGAGACCGATGAATCCGATGGTGGTGGGCGCGCCGTCCTCCTGCCTTGTTTCCGTGGTCACCAGGGCACCTCCTGCGTGCCGGCGCCATCGGCGAGTCCCAGTTCGCGCTCGCCGAGCGGGGTGAAGAACCGGGCCACGTCCTCGTCCGTGACCTCGGTGAGGGTGCCGGGGGACCAGCGTGGGGCGCGGTCCTTGTCGATCACCTGCGCGCGGATGCCCTCGACCAGGTCGGGTGCGGACAGCGCCGCGCACGAGACGCGGTACTCCTGGTCCAGGACCCGCTCCAGCGGCCCCAGGTCCCGGGCCCGGCGCAGTGCCGCCAGGGTCACCTTCAGCGAGGTGGGGGACTTGGCGAGGATCGTTTCAGCGGCCTCCTTGGCCTCCGGTACGCCGCTGCCGAGCAGCCGGTCGACGATCTCCTCGACGGTGCCGGCGGCGTAGCAGGGGTCGATCCACTCGCGGTGGGCCGCCAAGTCGCCCTCCGGCGTCTCCGCGACGTACCGGGGCAGCACCTCGGGCACCGGATCGGCGGCGAGATCCGCGGCCAGGCGCTCCAGCAGCTCCGACGGGACGAAGTGGTCCGCGAGCCCGCACAGCAGCGCGTCCCCGGCCCCCACTGGCGCCCCGGTCAGCGCCAGATGCGTGCCCAGCTCCCCGGGCGCCAGCGCCAGCAGGTACGTACCGCCGACGTCCGGTACGAAGCCGATGCCGGTCTCGGGCATGGCGACCTTGGACCGCTCGGTGACGATCCGTACGCTGCCGTGCGCCGAGACGCCGACGCCGCCGCCCATCACGATGCCGTCCATGACCGCGGCGTACGGCTTGGGGTAGCGCGCGATACGGGCGTTGAGCCGGTACTCGTCGCGCCAGAACGCGGCGGAGGCCGTGCCGTCGCCGGTCCGCGCGTCCGTGTGGATGGCGCGGATGTCGCCGCCCGCGCACAGCCCGCGCTCGCCCGCACCGGTGATCACGACGGTCTCGACCGCGGGGTCGTGCTCCCACTCGGCCAGGGCGGCGTCGATGCGGCGCACCATGCCGTGGTCGAGGGCGTTGAGGGCCTTGGGCCGGTTGAGGGTCAGGTACGCGGCCCGGCCCTCGGTCCGCAGCAGTACGGAGTCGTCGGTCATCGGGCGGCCCCCGCTCCGGCGCGGGCGCCGCCGTCCTTCGCCGCGGTCAGCCCACGGGCCACGATCAAGCGCATGATCTCGTTCGTCCCTTCCAGGATCTGGTGCACCCGAAGATCGCGGACGATCTTCTCCATGCCGTATTCACTCAGGTAGCCATAGCCGCCGTGCAGTTGCAGCGCACGGTCGGCGACGGAGTAGCCCGTGTCGGTGGAGAACCGTTTGGCCATCGCGCACAGCTGCGGCGCCTGCGGATCGGCCCGGTCCAGCGCCTCGGCCGCCTGCCGCACCAGCGCACGGGCGGCCGCCAGCTCGGTCGCCATGTCGGCGAGCCGGAACTGCAGTGCCTGCGCGTCCAGCAGCCGGCCCCCGAACGCCTCCCGGTCCGCGAGATACGCCTGCGCCGCGTGCAGCGCGCTCTGCCCGCCGCCGAGGGAGCAGGCGGCGATGCCGAGGCGGCCGCCGTTGAGGCCGCTCATCGCGATGCGGAAGCCGTCGCCCTCCGCGCCGAGCCGCCGGTCCGCGGGGATGCGGACCTCGTCGAGGATCACCTGCCGGGTCGGCTGCGCGTTCCAGCCCATCTTCTTCTCGTTGGCACCGAACGACAGCCCCGGATCGTCCCGCTCGACGACGAACGCCGAGATGCCGCCGGGCCCCTCCTCGCCGGTACGGGCCATCACCACGTACACCTGAGAGGCCCCGGCACCGGAGATGAACTGCTTCACGCCGGTCAGCACGTACGCGTCGCCGTCGCGCACCGCACGCGTGCGCAGCGCCGCCGCGTCCGATCCGGCACCCGGCTCGGTCAGGCAGTAGCTGCCCAGGTCGGCCATCGAGCACAGGCCCGGCAGCCAGCGGGTGCGCTGTGCGTCGTCGCCGTACCGGTCGATCATCCAGGCGACCATGTTGTGGATGGAGAGATAGCCCGCGATGGACGGGCAGGCGGTGGCCAGCACTTCGAAGACCAGCACGCCGTCCGCGCGGCTGAGCGCGGAGCCGCCGTGCTCCTCCCGTACGTAGATCCCGCCGAGCCCGAGCCCGGCGGCCTTGCGCAGCACGTCCACGGGGAAGTGCTTGTTTTGGTCCCAGGCCACGGCGTGCGGCGCGATGTGCTCCTGTGCGAAGTCCAGTGTCGTCTCGACGATGGCGAGCTGGTCCGCGGTGAGTGAGGTCAGCGAGGCAGCCGTGGTGGCGGTGGTCATGACGCTCATCGCGATCAGCCCATCGTCGGGATGGTGAAGCTCGCGCCCTCCTTGACCCCGGAGGGCCAGCGCGAGGTGACGGTCTTGGTACGGGTGTAGAAGCGGATCGCGTCCGGGCCGTGCTGGTTCAGGTCGCCGAAGCCGGACCGCTTCCAGCCGCCGAAGGTGTGGTACGCCACGGGCACCGGGATCGGCACGTTCACACCGATCATGCCGGTGTTCACCCGGCGGCTGAAGTCCCGCGCGGTGTCCCCGTCCCGGGTGAAGATGGCCACGCCGTTGCCGTACGGGTGCTCCGTGGGCAGCCGCAGCGCCTCCTCGTAGTCCGCCGCCCGTACCACCGACAGCACCGGGCCGAAGATCTCCTCCTGGTAGATCCGCATGTCCGGGGTGACCCGGTCGAAGAGCGACGCGCCCGCGAAGAAGCCGTTCTCGTGGCCGGGCAGCGTGAAGTCCCGCCCGTCGACGACCAGGTCGGCGCCTTCGGTGACGCCGAGGTCCACGTAGGCGCGGACCCGGCCCAGCGCGTCGCGGCTCACCAGCGGCCCGAAGTCGGCGTGCGGGTCGTCGGAGCGCCCGATGCGCAGCGTGCCGACCCGCTCCTTGAGCCGCGCCACCAGCGCGTCGGCGGTCTCCTCGCCCACCGGTACGGCGACCGAGATCGCCATGCAGCGCTCGCCCGCCGACCCGTACCCGGCGCCGAGCAGCGCGTCCACCACCTGGTCGAGGTCGGCGTCCGGCATCACGATCAGGTGGTTCTTGGCGCCGCCGAAGCACTGGGCGCGCTTGCCGTGCGCCGCGGCGGTCGCGTAGATGTGCGCGGCGACGGGCGTCGAGCCGACGAAGCCGAGCGCCTCGACGCGCGGGTCCTCCAGCAGCGTGTCCACCGACTCCTTGCCGCCGTGCACGACGTTGAGGATGCCCGGCGGCAGCCCCGCCTCCAGGAACAGTTCGGCCAGCCGCAGCGGCACCGAAGGAGCCCGCTCGGACGGCTTGAGGATGAACGCGTTCCCGCAGGCGATGGCCGGTGCGGCCTTCCACAGCGGGATCATCGCCGGGAAGTTGAACGGGGTGATCCCGGCCACCACCCCGATCGGACGGCGCAGCGAGTGCACGTCGATGCCGGTCCCGGCGTTGTCGGTGAACTCGCCCTTGAGCAGGTGCGGGATGCCGGCCGCGAACTCCACGACCTCCAGGCCGCGCTGGAGGTCGCCGTGCGCGTCCGGGACCGTCTTGCCGTGCTCGCTCGACAGCAGGCGGGCCAGCGCGTCCCGCTCACCCTCGACCAGGCGCAGGAAGGTGAGCAGCACGCGGGCGCGCCGCTGCGGGTTCCACTCGCCCCACTCCGGCTGGGCCGCCGCGGTGTCGGCGATCGCGGCCGTCGTCCCGGCCCGGTCCGCGAGCGGGACCCGGGCCTGCACGGTGCCGGTGTTGGGGTCGTACACATCGCCGTAGGCACCCGAGGTTCCCGGTACGTGCTCGCCGCCGATGAAGTGGGTCAGTTCTCGGACCATGAAAGGCCTGCTCTCGTCAGGTGAGATCCGGGGATGGCACGGCCGGGCACCCGGGCGGCGCGGATGGCGCGCGGACCGAGGGGCGGGGCCGTGGGACGCGAAAGGCGTGGAACCGTCAGCGCGCGGGCGGTGCCGCGGGCCGGGCCGGATCACCTGGGCTGTGGGTACGCACCGGTGCCATGCGTGTCTGCTCCATCCTCGTGGACAACACGGAACAACACCCACGGCCGGTATCCTGGCTCCCGGATCACCGCGCGCCGCCCGCCTTCCCGACCTCGCGCTCGTCAGTGGCGTGTTGCTCGGCGTCGCACTCCCCGGTCACAGTGGCGGGACCGCGCCGGTTTCGCACCGGCTTCCCTGCACCGCGGGCCTTCCTCACGAACATATAGTTGGACGTCCTAGTAAGTCCAGGGGGGTCAGGGGTGTAAGGGGGCGGAGTTCGGGGCCGTGCCTGGCGGCCGGGCCCGGAAATCCGGCGCGTAGGGTGGCGTCCGGGATCGCCGGGAGGGATGTACGGACATGAGCTTCACTCGGACGCTGCGTGCGGTGGGCGGCGCGGCGCTGGCGGGAGCGCTGCTCCTCGGTGCCGCGCCGGTCGCCGGGGCGGACCAGGCACGGGATGCCCGAGCGGCAATGACCCGGAACGTCGCCGCCGGCCCGGAGTACGCCCCCCTTGAGACGCCGCCCGAGGGCCAGGGGAAGGAGCAGCCGACCCCGAGCGCCGAGACCCGGGCCCGCTGGCAGCGGGAGGAAGACAACAGCAACTACCGCGCGGCCCTCGGCATCGTGGCCTTCTCGCTCATCGTCCTGCTGGTCGTCGGCGGGATCGTGGCGATCCTGCTGGTGCGGAAGCGGAAGAAGCGCAACGGTCCGCCGCCTGGCGGCTGCCCCGGCGCACCCGTCCCCTATCAGCAGCCCGGCCCTTACGCGCAGTTCGGTGCGCCGGGTGGTTACCCGCCGCAGCCGGGCCCGTATCAGCAGCCCGGTCCACACCAGCAGCCCGGTACGCCGAGCGGCTACCCGCAGGTTCCCCCGCAGCAGTAGCGGAGGGGCGGGAGGGCGTACGGCTACGGCGTCTCCCGCACCGGATACGGCACGAACGTGCTGCTGTTCTCGTCGATCGCCAGCGGCCGGCCGAGCGGCGGTACGGCGCGCTGCGGGCACTCCAGCCGTTCGCAGACCCGGCAGCCCATGCCGATGGGGGTGGCGGCCGCGGCGTTGTCCAGGTCGAGGCCGTCGGAATAGACCAGCCGGGACGCATGCCTGATCTCGCAGCCCAGGCCGATCGCGAAGGTCTTGCCGGGGTCGCCCCAGCCGCCGCGGTGCCGAGTGACCGTGCGGGCCGTCCACAGGTAGCGGCGGCCGTCCGGCATCGCCGCGATCTGCACATGGATGCGGCTGGGGGCGGTGAACGCCTCGTAGACGTTCCACAGCGGGCAGGTGCCGCCGGCCCGGGAGAAGTGGAAGCCGGTGGCGGACTGCCGCTTGGACATGTTGCCGGCCCGGTCGACGCGTACGAACGAGAACGGCACCCCGCGCCGGCGCGGGCGTTGCAGGGTGCTCAGCCGGTGGCACACCGTCTCGTACCCGAGGCCGAAGCGGTCGGTCAGCCGCTCGATGTCGTACCGCAGCTCCTCGGCGGCGGCGTGGAACGGGCCGTACGGCAGCACCAGCGCCGCCGCGAAGTAGTTGGCGACGCCGATCCGGGCCAGCGACCAGGCCGTCGAGCCCTCCTCGAAATCCTCCGACGCGGGCCGGGACAGTTCGTCGCCGGCCTCCAGCAGCGCCAGCTGGGTGGCCATGCGGAAGGCCCGCTGCCCGGGCCGCAGCCCCGTCGACAGGCGCAGCACCCGGGCGGACGGATCGTAGTGGTGCAGCGGCCCGTCGGGCGTGTCGACGAGGCGGACGCCGTGCCGCCCGGTGAGCCGGGCGGCCAGGGCGCGCCCCACCTCGCCGGGGCGGATGCCCAGTTCGGCGGCGAGTTCCTCGGCGGCGGTGTCGGCCTCGTGCAGATAGTTCTGCCGCCGGTAGAAGAACTCGCGGATCTCTTCGTGCGGTGAGAGCGGTACGGCCGGGTCGGTGCTGCCGCCGTCCCGGCCCTCCGCCACTTCCGCCAGCCGCTCGGTCAGCGCCTGGTTGCGCCGGCCCAGGCCGAGCAGGACGGAGGCCACCGCGGGCTGCCGGGAGGCGAGTTCGGACAGATCGGTGGGGGAGACCCGGCCGGCCGCCAGCTCGTCGGCCAGGGCCTCGCGCAGGTCGGCCAGCACCCGGCTGGTGTCTCGCTCGGAGAAGAACCCGGGGTCCACCCCGAACGTCTCGGTCAGCCGCAGCAGTACGGGCACGGTCAGCGGCCGTGAGTCGTGCTCCATCTGGTTCAGATAGCTGGGCGAGATGGCCAGGACGCGGGCCAGCGCGGCCTGGCTGAACCCGCGCTCCTCCCGCAGCCGCCGCAGCCGCGCCCCGGCGTAGATCTTGCTCACGATGCCCCCTCCGTCGCCGCCGCCCGGCACACCCTAGCCGCCGTACCGCTGCCACGGGCCTTCGCAACCTTGGCAAAACCGCCGCACAAGATTGGCAGAACTTGGCTTCGGGCCACGGTTGATGGCACCAAGTGCCACTGTCAGAGTCGGCAGTGCGGCGGCCCCCGACAGCATTGCTCACCCCCGCTACCGGGACGTCCGGGGGCCGCACTCCAGCAGTCCGTGGCACTGGTGCGGCACTTGGCGCCGAAGATTCGCACCCTTCACCAGCAGGCCGCCAGGCAGAGCAGTCCACCACGTACAGCAGCTCACCACGCACAGCAGTTCACCACGCACGGCGATCCACCACGTACAGCAGTCGCGAGCGAACATCCGGGAGATGGTCATGGCACAGGCAGGAACCAAGGCGGCCGAGGAACTGGCCCGGCGGTGGGCGACCGACCCGCGGTGGCAGGGCACCACCCGTACCCACAGCGCCGCCGACGTGGTGCGGCTGTCCGGCAGCGTCCGCGAGGAGCACACCCTGGCCCGGCGCGGCGCCGAGCGCCTGTGGCGTCAGCTGCACGAGCAGGACTACATCCACGCCCTCGGCGCACTGACCGGCGGCCAGGCCGTACAGCAGGTCAAGGCGGGACTCCAGGCCGTCTACCTCTCCGGCTGGCAGGTCGCCGCCGACGCCAACCAGGCCGGTCACACCTACCCCGACCAGAGCCTGTACCCGGCCAACTCGGTGCCCCAGGTGGTGCGCCGCATCAACAACGCGCTGCTGCGTGCCGACCAGATCGCCACCGCCGAACAGGCCGGGGACGCCACCGACTGGCTGGTGCCCATCGTCGCCGACGCCGAGGCCGGGTTCGGCGGCCCGCTCAACGCCTTCGAGCTGACCAAGGCGATGATCGAGGCGGGCGCGGCCGGAATCCACTACGAGGACCAGCTCGCCTCCGAGAAGAAGTGCGGCCACCTCGGCGGCAAGGTGCTGGTGCCCACCTCCCAGCACGTGCGCACCCTGGGCGCGGCCCGCCTCGCCGCCGACCTCGCCGATGTGCCCACCGTCATCGTCGCCCGTACCGACGCCCTCGCCGCCAACCTGCTGACCAGCGACGTCGACGAGACCGACGCCCGCTTCTGCACCGGCGAGCGCACCGCCGAGGGCTTCTACCGCGTCGAGAACGGCATGGCCCCGGCGATCGCCCGCGGCCTGGCGTACGCCCCGTACGCGGACCTGCTGTGGATGGAGACCGGCACGCCCGACCTGGCCCAGGCCCGCGAGTTCGCCGAGGCGATCCACGCCCGGTACCCCGACCAGCTGCTGGCCTACAACTGCTCGCCGTCCTTCAACTGGCGCGCGGCACTGGACGACGACCAGATCGCCAAGTTCCAGCGCGAGCTGGGCGCCATGGGCTACCGCTTCCAGTTCATCACCCTGGCCGGCTTCCACTCCCTCAACCACGGCATGTTCGACCTCGCCCGCGGCTACGCCGAACACGGCATGACCGCCTATGTCGACCTCCAGGAACGCGAGTTCGCCGCCCAGGAGCACGGCTTCACCGCCGTCAAGCACCAGCGCGAGGTCGGCACCGGCTACTTCGACCTGGTCGCGTCCGCCGTCAACCCGGCCTCCGAGACGACCGCGCTGCGCGGCTCGACCGAAGAGGAGCAGTTTCACTAGCAGTTCCACCATCAGCTCCACCAGGAGTTCCACCAGAGACGGCCCCTCCCGCCGGGCGGGCTCCGCACCGCCGCCCGCCCGGCCCCTTCGCCCGGAACCAGGAGTGTCACCCATGAGCACCCGCATCACTCGGGCCGGCGTGGTCGGCGGCGGCCAGATGGGCGCCGGCATCGCCGAAGTGTGCGCACGCGCCGGCCTGGACACCGTCCTGTGCGAGGCCGACGCCACCGCGGCCCGCCGGGCCCGGGAACGCGTCACCCGGTCACTGGAACGCGCCGTGGAACGCGGCCGGACCGAGCGCCCCGCCGCCGAGGCCGCCCTCGCCCGGATCACCTTCACCGGGGAACTGGCCGACCTGGCCGACCGGCGGCTCGTCGTGGAGGCGGTCGTGGAACACGCCGACACCAAGACGGAGATTTTCGGCATCCTCGACAAGACCGTCGAGGACCCGGCGGCGATCCTGGCCACCAACACCTCCTCGATCCCCGTCATGCGCCTGGGCATGGCCACCGGCCGCGCCGACCGCGTACTGGGCCTGCACTTCTTCAACCCCGTACCGGTCATGCCGCTCGTCGAGATCGTCACCTCCCTGCACACCGCCCCCGAGACCGCCGCCACCGCGGAGGAGTTCGCCACCACCGTCCTCGGCAAGACCGCGATCCGGTCCCGCGACCGCGCGGGGTTCGTGGTCAACGCCCTCCTCGTGCCCTACCTCCTGGCCGCGGTCCGGATGGCGGAGTCGGGCTTCGCCACCGCCGCCGACGTGGACGCGGGCATGGAACTGGGCTGCGCCCACCCCATGGGTCCGCTGCGGCTCGCCGACCTCATCGGCCTCGACACCGTCGCCGCCATCGCGCAGTCCCTGTACGAGGAGTTCAAGGAACCGCTGTACGCCCCGCCGCCGCTGCTCCAGCGCATGGTGGAAGCGGGGCTCCTGGGACGCAAGACGGGGCGCGGGTTCCATACGTACGAGACGTGAGGGGCACTGAGTACGCGTCCCACGCCCCTGAGTATCCGCCCCCATACCGCACCGTCCCGCTCCGGGCAGGCTGGTGACCATGAACGCACCGGCCCCCTCGCCCGCCTCCGCCGACCTGTCGGCGCCCGACCCCTTCGCACCCTCCACGACCGCGCTGCGGGTGTTCGCCGTCCTCGGCATTCCGCTGCTCCTCGTCGCGTACGTGCTGTTCGCGATCGCGGTCCTCAACCAGGCGTACAGCGGCGACGGGGCGAGCGGACCGCTGACGGGCGCGGCCCAAACGGCCATGTGGCTGTCCCCCGTCGCGGGCCTGGTCTCGTTCGCCGTACCGATGAGCCACCGGGCACGGCGCAACACCGTGGTGGTCCAGTACGTCCTGCTCGCCGCCGGCCCGGTGCTGGCCGCCGTCGACTTCTCCTGACGGCCTTCCCGGCCGGCCCCACCGGCCGGCCGGGAAGGCCGCTGAGCTGCTGCCCGGCCCGGATCACTCCGGTACGAGCACCACCTTGAGCGCCGAGTACGGGGCCCCGGGCACCGCGGCCAGCGCCGCGAAGGCCGCCTCGTGCCGCTCCAGCGGGAAGCGGTGGGTCACCAGCCGTTCCAACGGCAGCCACCGGGCCAGTTCCACCGCCTTCGGGAACAGCCGGCTGTTGTAGTCACCGGCGCCGATGATCTGCAGTCCGCGCTGGAGGATCTCCAGCGGCCGTACGGTGGCCGACGCGTTGCTGTTGTATCCCATGATCACCACGCGGCCGCGTGTCGCGGCGTACTCCAGGCTCTGTTCCAGCAGGCTGCCGACGGTGTCGATGACCACGCCGCCGCGCCGCCCGAGCCCGGCCTCGTCCGGCGTGTGCACGGTCACCCGGTCGTCACCGTCCTCGGCGAACACTGTGCGGCACAGCTCCCGCCGGTACGGGTCCGGCTCGATCAGCAGGACCCGGGCGCCGTGGTGCCGGGCCGCCATCGTGCACACCACGCCCACCGGACCGCCACCGACGATCACCGCCGTCTCGCCGGCCGCCAGCCGACTGGCCTCGATGTTGTTCAGCGCGCACGCCAGCGGCTCCACGCCCACCGCGCGGTCGAAGTCCATGCCCTCGGGTACGGCGTGCAGGAACCGCTCGGGCAGCCGGATGTACTCGGCGAACCCGCCGTCCAGGTCGAGCCCGACCTCCGTACCGGCCTTGTTGACGCAGAAGTCCCAGTGCCCGCGCAGACAGGACGGGCAACCGCCGCAGTACAGCGTCGGGTTGACGATGACGCGGTCGCCCGGCTTGTGCGCGGTCACCGCGGACCCCGCCGCGTCCACGGTGCCGACCGCCTCGTGCCCCATCACGACACCCGGCTCGGCGGGGAACTTGCCCACCAGCACGCTGCGGTCGGTGCCGCAGATGCCGGTCTGCACGACCCGCACCACGACGTCCGTGGGTGCTATGATCTCCGGCTTCGGGTGGTCGACCAGCGACACGGTGCGCCGCTCGTTCAGGATCAGGGCCTTCACTTCGCTCCTCCTGCAGTGGTGGTGGCGCCGGGGATGTCCCACCGGATGGCGCCGAGCAGTTCCTTGTGGAGCCGGGGCGTCGCCGCCGCGACGCACGACTTCTGGTTCATCGGGTCCAGGTCGAGCAGCCGGGTGGTCCCCAGGTCGCCGCCGTACGCGTCGGTGATGGTGACCCCGGCGAGCTTGGCGAGGTGCACCGCGGCGGCGATGTCGTACGGGAAGAGGTGCAGGATCGAGCCGCGCCCGGCCGCCAGGAAGGCCGGCTCGGTCGCCGGGTGGTCGCGCAGGACGCGGTTGCCGATGTCCACGTACGCGTCGAGCTGGCCGGTGATGATGCGCGAGAGGGAGAAGGTGGCGCTGTTGAACACGAAGACGCCGCCGGTGTTGGCGGACCGGTCCACCAGGTGGGCGTAGGCCGCCGACATCAGGTGCATGGGGTGGCCGTTGAACTCGATCGACCAGAACATCTTCGCGGGGTCGGTGGTACGGCTGAGCCGGGGCAGCGGGTGCGCGAAGCCGTCGTACGAGAGCCCCGCGTCGTTGTCACCGTAGATCCACGCGCCGGACTTGATCTCCAGCAGGTGCGCGGCGGTCACGTCGTCCAGCGTCGGCGGATGTGCGCCCAGCGGCGCCGCGGCGATCGACACCATGCCCATCTCCAGTCCGGCCGAGGTGGGCCGGGTGCCGTCGATGGGGTCCACGACCAGCACATACCGCGGGTCGGGCGCCAGCTCGACCAGCGAGCCGTCCTCGGTGTAGACCGCGAGCGGCACCTCGGCGTGCTCGCGCAGGTACGCGAGTACGGCCCGCTCGGCGACCTCGTCGATGTCGAACTGCGCGTCGCCACCGGGGGAATCGCCGTGCACCTGCCGGGCGAGCCCCTGGTCGGCGTAGGTCATCAGCTCGCTCCGGACGTGCCGGCCGAGGCCCGTCAGCAGACTTTTCAGATGTGTCATGCGGCTCGGATGTGTCATGAGGCCAGCTCCGCGCGGAGCAGGTTCTCCAGGCGGTCGCACAGCAGCTCGGCCTGGTCGAGGGTGAGGATCAGCGGCGGCCGGATCTTGAGCACGTTGCCGTAACCGTAGCGGGAGGTGCGCAGGATCAGGCCGTGCTGCCCGGCCGCGCTCGCCAGGTGGTTGGTCAGCTTGACGGCGGGCTTGCCGTCGGGGTGCGCCAGCTCGAAGCCGATCATGAGGCCGACGCCCCGGACGTCGACGATGGCCGGGTAACGGGTCCGCATGTCGGCGAGCCGGCCGAGGATGTGGTTGCCGGTGGCCCGCACGTTGGCCAGGAACTCCGGCTGCCGGACGATGTCCAGGGTGACATTGGCCGCCGAGGCCGCCAGCAGGTTGGCGCCGTAGGTGAAGGAGTGGTGGTTGGCCGGCAGGCCCGCCAGCCGCTCGTTGGTCAGGATCGCCGCGACCTGCGCGCCCGAACCGCCCAGGCCCTTGGCGGTGGTGATGGCGTCGGGTTCCACGTCGAAGTGCTGCGCCGCGAACATCTGTCCCGTACGGCCGATGCCGGTCTGGATCTCGTCGAAGATCAGCACGATGTCGTGCTCGTCGCAGAAGGCCCGCAGCTTTTGGAAATACCCGTCCGGCGGGACGATGTTTCCGCCGTTGCCGGAGATCGGCTCCACGATGACGGCGGCGACCTGACCGGTGCTCGCGTACTCCAGGAAGTCCTCGATCCGGTCCACGCACATCATCCCGCAACTGCCCGGCTGCTGCCCGTAGAAGCAGCGGAAGCAGTACGGGTCCGGCACCTGCAGCGTGCGCGGGAAGAGCGACGGGAACGGCTCCTTGCGGAAGGCGTTGCCGGACATCGAGGTCATCATCATGGTCTGCCCGAGATGGCTGCGGAACAGGGAGATGACCTCCGAGCGCCCGGTGGCGTGCTGCGCCATCTTGATGACGCCCTCGTTGGCGGTGGAACCGCCGGAGACCTTCGGATGCACCTTGGTCAGGTTGCCGGGGGAGACCTCCACCAGCCGGCGCACCAGCCCGTTGACCGGGTCGCTCTGCACGGAGGAGGTCAGATGGGCGAAGACGTCCAGCTGCGCCTTCATCGCCTCGATGACCGCCGGGTGGGAGTACCCGAGGCTGAGGTTGAAGGTGGCGGAGGCGCAGTCGAGGTATTCGTTGCCGTCCTCGTCGTAAAGGTAGATCCCTTCGCCGCGCACCATCTTCTGGGCGCTGACGGGGTAATAGAGCAGATCACGTACGTTTGTGGCGTCCATGAACATTTCTCCTCGAAGAAGACATGCTGTTGCCAGGTCCGGGGACGTGGCTCTTGGGTACCGGGCACGCGGGCCGGGCCCCTGCCGCGGGGCCGCCGGGCGTGCCGGACCACCGCAGGCCCGAACGCCGGGCGGCCGCGGTGTGATGAGGGGCTGCGCTGTCCGGGGTGATGTCCGGACGCTTCAACCTTTGACGACACCGACACTAACAGGGTGGGTGTTCGTTTTCCTTGGTCGTCCGGGGATCGGCTGGAATGCCATCAGGCCGACGTGCGGGTGATGTTGTCTAGACCGCCAAGCCAGGCCATATGAGCTGGAGGGATGGGAAGTTTCCGGGAAAAAACGACGCTCGGCCGACCGGTGGCGGAGTTCCGTCGGTGGGGCGGGGGCACCCATCGACAAGACTCCAAGGGGCGGCATACGGATGGCGGAGCTGTTCGTTTCAGAGGCGTACGCACATTTCAAACACTGTTGATGGGAGCTTGGGCGCGACTTGTCGCAGACGTGGGGTGGCGTGGGGTGGGGTGGTGAGGAGCGGTGTGCCGCCGCCGTCGTACGGCAAGGCGCCGGGCCGGGGGTGAGCATGTCGTCGGCGTCGAGCACCTTGACGTACTCGCCCTCGGCGCGCGACAGGCCCAGGGTGCGCGCGACCGCCG
>NZ_JBVIQN010000029.1:0-127106 GCF_055577005.1 Streptomyces sp. NPDC033221
AAACGCCCGGTTACATTTCGAACCCGGAAGCTAAGCCTTTCAGCGCCGATGGTACTGCAGGGGGGACCCTGTGGGAGAGTAGGACGCCGCCGAACTCCTTTTGAGTGGGAAGCCCCGCACCGTATGGTGCGGGGCTTCCTGCGTTTCACGGGCGCTTTCAGGAGACGCCCGGGCGGCCGGCGGGCCCACCGATCGCTTATTTGGGTGGTTGTCGGATGGTATCCGGACAGGGCCCCGCGGTGTGCCGGGCTGTAGTGGCCAGGTAAGGTCAGGGGGCATCGTCGGTACGTTCCCCACAGGAGGCCCCCGGGTGGAGGTCCAGGAGACGCGCGTCCAGACGGATCGTGTCCTCACCATCCCGAACATTCTGAGCATGGCTCGCCTCGTCGGCGTGCCGGTGTTCCTGTGGTTGATCCTGTGGAAGGAGTTCGGCGGCCCGGACACCAAGTACTGGGCGCTGCTGGTACTGGCGCTGAGCGGCATCAGCGACTACCTCGACGGCAAGCTGGCCCGCCGCTGGAACCAGATCAGCAGTCTGGGCCGGATCCTCGACCCGGCCGCCGACCGGCTGTACATCCTCTCCACGCTCGTCGGTCTGACCTGGCGCGGAATCCTTCCGCTGTGGGTCACCGCGGCCCTCCTGGCCCGCGAACTGATGCTGCTGATCGCGGTCGCGGCGCTCGCCCGCCACAAGTACGGACCGCCCCAGGTGAACTTCCTGGGGAAGGCGGCTACATTCAACTTGATGTACGCGTTCCCGTTGCTGCTGCTCAGCGACGGAGAAGGCTGGCTCCACACGCTCGCTGAAATTTTCGGATGGGCGTTCGCCGGATGGGGTACAGCACTGTACTGGTGGGCAGGGATCCTCTATGTGGTCCAGGTCCGCCGGATCATCAAGGTGGACACCAAGGCCGACTGAACCCGCCGTACGTATTCGTACCCGGCCACTCCGGGTACCGAAGACGGAGAGCGGCAACTCTCCCGGACGGGCGAAGTCGGCAGGACCGTCGTCTGTTTCGAGGAGGACGCTTCCGACATGAAGGCCGTTGTGATGGCCGGTGGTGAAGGCACTCGCCTTCGCCCCATGACGTCGAGTATGCCCAAGCCGCTGCTGCCCGTGGCCAACAGGCCGATCATGGAGCATGTGCTGCGGCTGCTGAAGCGGCATGGGCTCAGCGAGACCGTAGTGACCGTGCAATTCCTGGCGTCGCTCGTCCGGAACTACTTCGGTGACGGAGAAGAGCTCGACATGGAGCTCACCTACGCCAACGAGGAAAAGCCGCTCGGGACGGCGGGCAGCGTGAAGAACGCCGAGGAGGCGTTGCGCGACGACGCTTTCCTCGTGATCTCCGGAGATGCGCTCACCGACTTCGATCTCACCGACCTGATCCGTTTCCACAAGGAGAAGGGCGCGCTCGTCACCGTCTGCCTCACGAGGGTCCCCAATCCTCTGGAATTCGGTATCACGATCGTCGACGAGGAAGGCAAGGTCGAGCGTTTCCTGGAGAAGCCGACCTGGGGGCAGGTCTTCTCCGACACGGTGAACACGGGCATCTACGTCATGGAGCCCGAAGTTTTCGACTATGTGGAACCCGACGTCCCGGTGGACTGGTCGGGCGATGTCTTCCCGCAGCTGATGAAGGAAGGCAAGCCGGTCTACGGCTATATCGCCGAGGGCTACTGGGAGGACGTCGGTACCCACGAGAGCTATGTGAAGGCCCAGGCCGATGTCCTGGAGGGCAAGGTCGATGTGGACATCGACGGCTTCGAGATCTCCCCGGGCGTCTGGATCGCCGAGGGCGCCGAGGTCAGCCCGGACGCGGTCCTGCGGGGCCCGCTGTACATCGGCGACTACGCCAAGGTCGAGGCCGGCGCCGAGATCCGGGAGCACACCGTCGTGGGCTCCAACGTCGTCGTCAAGAGCGGCGCTTTCCTGCACAAGGCCGTGGTGCACGACAACGTGTACATCGGGCAGCAGAGCAATCTGCGCGGCTGTGTGATCGGCAAGAACACCGACGTCATGCGGGCGGCCCGGATCGAGGACGGCGCGGTCATCGGCGACGAGTGCCTCGTCGGTGAGGAATCGATTGTTCAGGGCAACGTACGGGTCTACCCGTTCAAGACCATCGAGGCCGGCGCCTTCGTCAACACCTCGGTGATCTGGGAGTCCCGCGGCCAGGCGCACCTGTTCGGCGCCCGGGGCGTGTCCGGCATCCTGAACGTCGAGATCACCCCCGAGGTCGCGGTACGGCTGGCCGGCGCGTACGCCACGACTCTGAAGAAGGGCTCCACCGTCACCATCGCCCGGGACCACTCCCGGGGTGCGCGGGCCCTCAAGCGCGCGATGATCTCCGCGCTCCAGGCCAGTGCCATCGATGTACGGGACGTGGAGAACGTGCCGCTGCCGGTCGCCCGGCAGCAGACGGCCCGGGGCAGCGCCGGCGGCATCATGGTCCGGACGACACCGGGCGTACCGGACTCCGTCGACATCATGTTCCTCGACGAGCGGGGAGCCGACCTCTCCCTCGGGGGCCAGCGCAAGCTGGACCGGGTCTACGCGCGCCAGGAATACCGCAGGGCCTTCCCCGGCGAGATCGGGGACCTGCACTTCCCCTCCAGCGTCTACGACTCCTACACCGGCTCGCTGCTCCGTTCGCTGGACACCGAGGGCATCGGCGAGGCCGGTCTGAAGGTGGTCGTCGACGCCTCCAACGGCAGTGCCGGTCTGGTGCTGCCCAGCCTCCTGGGGCGGCTCGGCGTCGACTCGCTGACCATCAACCCCGGCCTGGACGAGTCCCGGCCGACGGAGACCGCCGACGCCAGGCGGGCCGGACTGGTCCGGCTGGGGGAGATCGTGGCCTCCGCGCGGGCGGCCTTCGGGGTGCGCTTCGACCCCGTCGGCGAGCGGCTGTCGCTGGTGGACGAGCGCGGCCGGATCATCGAGGACGACCGGGCGCTGCTGGTCATGCTCGATCTGGTGGCCGCCGAACGGCGCAGCGGCCGGGTGGCGCTGCCGGTGACCACGACCCGTATCGCCGAGCAGGTGGCGGCGTACCACGGCACGCAGGTGGAGTGGACGACCACCTCGCCCGACGACCTGACCCGGGTGGGGCGCGCGGACGACACCATTTTCGGTGGTGACGGCCGCGGCGGATTCATCATTCCGGAGTTCAGCAGCGTCTTCGACGGCGCCGCGGCGTTCGTCCGGCTGATCGGGCTGGTGGCCCGTACGCAGCTCACGCTCAGCCAGATCGACGCGCGGATTCCGCGGGCGCATGTGCTCAAGCGGGACCTGGCGACGCCGTGGGCGGTCAAGGGCCTGGTCATGCGCCATGTGGTGGAGGCCGCCGGCGACCGGTCGGTGGACACCACCGACGGCGTACGGGTGGTCGAGGCCGACGGGCGCTGGGTGCTGGTGCTGCCGGACCCGGCGGAGGCCGTCACCCATCTGTGGGCGGAGGGCCCGGACGACGCCTCGGCCCAGCAGCTGCTGGACGAGTGGTCGGCGGTGGTGGACAGCGCCGGCCGCTGATCCCCGGCGGGCGTGACCGCGTCCGTACGAACCCGTGACCCCACCGGCGTGCCGCGATTCGGCACGCCGGTGGGGCCATTGGGAGACTGCGGCGCCGACGTGCGACGATGTGCGGCATGTCGCAGCAGCGCCCCGATCGGAGCACCCACCCCCAGGCCTCGCGCCCCGACGCCTCGATGTCGCTGCTGACCAACGTCATGGACCACGCCCTGGACGACGGGTACGCGGAGGCCTCGGCGCGCAAGGCGGAGGCGGGGACGCGGGGCCTGCCCCGTACCTTGCGGGCGAAGTTGGGTCTGGCGGCGGGCCTGGTGCTCGCCGCGGTGGTGGTGACGGTCGGTGCCGCGCAGGCGCGGATATCGGCACCCACCCTGGCGAAGGAACGCGAAGAGCTGATCAACCGCATCGAGCACGGCACGGCCGACGCCGACGCGGTGCAGAAACGTGTCGACGCGCTCCGCGACGACGTGGGGACGATGCAGCGCGAGGCGCTGAAGAAGCACGGCGGCGACCGGGCCGAGCTGCTGGCTCTGCTGGCCGGCTCGACGCAGGTGACCGGGCCCGGGGTGAAACTCGTCGTCGACGACGCCAAGTCGGCGAAGTCGAGCGGTGGCGGCCCGCGGGAGAGCAGCGGGTTTTTGGACACGGGGCGGCTGCGCGACCGCGATCTGCAGCGGGTCGTCAACGGCCTGTGGGCGTCCGGCGCCGAAGCGGTCTCCGTCAACGGGCAGCGGCTCACGTCCCTGTCGGCGATCAGAGCCGCGGGAGACGCCATACTGGTCGACAACAAACCGCTGGTGCCGCCGTACACGGTGCTGGCGGTGGGGGACGGGCACAAGCTCGCGACCGCGTTCCAGGACAGTGCGGACGGTCAGTACTTGGACGTCCTGCGCAAGAACTACGGGATTCGTACGAAGATTTCCGCCGAGAACGAGGTCACGCTGCCGCCCGCGCCCAGTTTGATCGTACGTACAGCACAGCCGAAGGCCGGTGCCGCGGGCGGCGCCGACACAGGGAAGGGCACATCGTGATCGCCGTACTGGGCCTCATCGTGGGAGTCGTGGTCGGGCTTGTGGTCCGACCCGTGGTGCCGACGGTGGTCGAGCCCTACCTGCCGATCGCTGTCGTCGCGGCGCTGGACGCCGTCTTCGGCGGTCTGCGCGCGATGCTGGACGGCATCTTCGACGACAAGGTCTTCGTCGTCTCGTTCCTGTCCAACGTGGTGGTCGCCGCGCTCATCGTCTTCCTCGGCGACAAGCTCGGCGTCGGCGCCCAGCTGTCCACCGGTGTGGTCGTCGTACTGGGCATCCGCATCTTCTCCAACGCCGCGGCCATCCGTCGGCACGTCTTCAGGGCCTGATGCCGGTGGCTACGGACGAGAACAGCGAGCGGGACGGGACGGCGCCGGAGCCGGGCCGGGGCCCGGAGGAGCCGCCGAAGGCGCGGCCCGACGGGCCCGGCGCCGCGGACCGGCCGGCCGACCGGCGGCCGATGCCCCCGGAGAGCCGGTCGCAGGCCCGGCGGGACGACGAGGGACACGCCGCGGACGAGCCGCCCGCGGCGGGTGCGGAGCAGGCGCCGAAGCCCGGCGCGGCGCGGCCGGAGGTGACCGGTCGGCAGCGGCTGGCCGCCGGTCTGTGGCCGCCGCGGCTGACCCGGGCTCAACTGATCGTCGCTCTGCTGCTGTTCATTCTCGGACTCGGCCTGGCAATTCAGGTACGTTCCACGAGTGACAGCAGTGCACTACGGGGTGCGCGGCAGGAGGACCTGGTGCGCATCCTGGATGAATTGGACAACCGTTCGCAACGCCTGACGGATGAACAGCGCAGGCTGGAGGGCCAGAAGACCGAGCTGGAGAACAGCTCGGACCAGGCCGAGGAGGCCCGTAAGCAGACCGTGGAGAAGGAGCAGCAGCTCGGCGTGCTGGCGGGGACGGTGGCGGCCCAGGGGCCGGGCATCAACCTCACCATCAACGATCCGACGCACTCCGTCGAGGCGGACAAACTCCTGGACACCGTCCAGGAATTGCGGGCGGCCGGCGCCGAGGCCATTCAGATCAACGACGTACGGATCGTGGCCGATTCGTACCTCTCGGATGTCCGCGGCGGCGTGCAGGTCGACGGCAAACGGGTCACCCAGCCTTACCGTTTCAAGGTGATCGGCAAGCCCGAGGACCTGGAACCGGCGCTGAACATTCCTGGCGGTGTGGTGCAGACTTTGGAAAAGGAGCAGGCCACTGTGTCTGTGAGCCGTGACGAGAAGATCATTGTGGACGCCTTGCGGGAGGCGAAGCGGCCTGACTACGCTCGGTCGTCATCGCGGTGAGCCGGCGACGAGTGGGGGCGCCCCGGGTCGGGCATGAGGTAGCGGGGGGTCGGCGCACCGTACGGGTGGTGCGTGGTGGAAACTGTGTGAAGGCCACGGACGTTCACCGGATGTCCGGATCGGCCGGTGTGTGCATCGAGGGTTCGTCCTGCCCCACGGGCGGGTCTGTTTCGTTCAAGGGGAATCGCCCGTGAAGTTGTTTGCAAAGCTGTTCGGCAAGAGCGCACGCCAGGAGGGCGGCAGCGGCTCGGCCAAGCACCGCGCCTCGCGCCAGCCCGAGGAGAGCGGCGCCGGCGGTGAGCGTCCGCTCTTCCGCGACCAGGTCGGTGGCTCCGGTGCGCCGGGTGCCCATTCTGTTGACCCCTCCGTGCCCGGCCGCATAGGTTCCCAGGGACCGTCGGCCGCGAACACGGGTGGAGGGGTTGCCTTGCCGGTCTGTACGAGGTGCGGTCACCGCAACGCCGAGGCGAGCCGGTTCTGCTCCAACTGCGGAGCGCCGCTGCGCCCCGGGGCGCAGGCCGAGCGTGCCTCCGAGACGACCTCGACCATCTCCATCTCGGGGCTGGAGGCGTACGACGCGGAGACGACCGGGCAGACGGCGATCCCGTCGCTGTCCCCCGAGGCCCAGGCGGCCGTCGAGGCGCTGCCCATGGGCTCGGCCCTGCTGGTCGTGCGCCGGGGACCGAACTCGGGCAGCCGCTTCCTGCTGGACGGCGACCTGACGACGGCCGGGCGGCATCCGCAGAGCGACATCTTCCTGGACGACGTGACGGTCTCGCGCCGCCACGTCGAGTTCCGCCGCGGCCAGGACGGCGGCTTCACGGTCGCCGACGTCGGCAGCCTGAACGGCACGTACGTCAACCGTGAGCGGATCGACTCGGTGCCGCTCGCCAACGGCGACGAGGTCCAGATCGGCAAGTTCCGGCTGGTCTTCTACGCGAGCCAGCGCGGCGTCGGCTTCTGACCGGCCAAGGAAGGCACATGCACCGCACTGCGCCGGGTGGTGCCGGGTCCGCCGGCACCACCTCGGACGGCAAGCTGATGAGCATCGGTACGGTGCTCAACACGCTGCGCGACGAGTTCCCCGAGGTGACCATCTCCAAGATCCGTTTCTTGGAGGCCGAGGGGCTCGTCGAGCCGCGGCGCACCCCGTCCGGGTACCGCAAGTTCAGCGCGGACGACATCGCCCGGCTGGCGGCCGTCCTGCGGATGCAGCGTGACCACTATCTTCCGCTGAAAGTGATCCGCGAGCACCTCGACGCCCTCGAACGGGGCGAACAGGTGCAGCTGCCGGCTCCCGCCGCGCCCGCGGGGGAGCTGTTCGAGGGCCTGGGCGAGCCGGTCGGCGACCGGCCCACGGCCGCCCGCATCGGCCGGGCGGAGCTGCTCGCCGCCGCGGAGGTCGAGGAGGCCGAACTCGCCGACTGGGAGGCGTACGGACTCATCGTCCCGGACGACGGGGGCGGGTACGACATCGAGGCCGTGACGGTCGCCAAGCTCGTCGCCGAACTGGGGCGATTCGGTCTGGAGCCCCGCCACCTGAGGGCGGTCAAGGCGGCTGCCGAACGGGAGGCCAACCTGGTCGAGCAGGTCGTGGCGCCGCTGCGCCGGCACCGCAATCCGCAGACCAGGCAGCATGCCGAGGCCACCGCCCGAGAGCTGGCCACCCTGTCCGTACGGCTGCACGCCGCACTGGTCCAGTCCGCCCTGCGGATCCGCCTCACGTGAGCAATGGGTGGCCCGACTACCCAAACCGGCCGGGCACGTCCTAGGGTTGCTGTGTGAACGAGCTCGATGTCGTGGGTGTCCGGGTGGAAATGCCTTCCAACCAACCGATCGTGCTCCTACGGGAGGTAGGAGGCGACCGTTACCTGCCCATTTGGATCGGGCCGGGGGAGGCCACCGCCATCGCCTTCGCCCAGCAGGGGATGGCCCCTGCCAGGCCGCTGACGCACGACCTCTTCAAGGACGTGCTGGAAGCGGTGGGCCAGGAACTGACCCAGGTCCGCATCACGGACCTGCGCGAGGGGGTCTTCTATGCCGAACTGGTCTTCGCCAGTGGTGTCGAGGTCAGCGCCCGTCCGTCCGACGCCATAGCGCTGGCGCTGCGCACCGGTACGCCGATCTACGGGACCGACGGGGTCCTCGACGACGCGGGCATCGCCATCCCGGACGAGCAGGAGGACGAGGTGGAGAAGTTCCGCGAGTTCCTCGACCAGATCTCGCCCGAGGACTTCGGCACCAACAGCCAGTGAGCCGGGTGCGCGGAGGGTCGCCTTCCGCGCATTCGAGTAGCCTTTCCCCGTCCGGGGGCACGAGAAACCACTCGCAGGGTGATTATCACTCGGCGTGGCGAGCGCGGCGATCGTTGACGCACCCCGAGTGACTGCATACCGTCGATAAGGCAGGTCCCGTCCGGGACGTGGAGGACGGAGGTCGGCGTGGCAATCACCGGCGACGGTACGGCGGCGGAAGGGGCGTTGCCCCTCCACCCCGGGGCTGTTGAGCGCACCCCGGCACAGACTGCCGAGGTGCCGGGGGACCGCGGGGCGGAAACCATCGGCTACCGCGGCCCGACGGCGTGCGCGGCCGCGGGTATCACCTACCGCCAGCTCGACTACTGGGCCCGTACGGGGCTCGTCGAGCCGAGCGTACGGCCCGCCTACGGGTCGGGCACCCAGCGGCTCTACAACTTCCGGGACGTCGTCGTCCTGAAGATCGTCAAACGGCTGCTGGACACCGGGGTGTCCCTGCAGAACATCCGCACCGCCGTCCGGCACCTGCGTTCCCGCGGGCTGTCCGACCTGGCGAGGATGACCCTGATGAGCGACGGCGCGACGGTCTACGAATGCACCTCGCCCGACGAGGTCGTCGACCTGCTCCAAGGCGGGCAGGGCGTCTTCGGCATCGCGGTGGGCGTGGTGTGGCGCGACGTGGAGGGCGCGCTGTCGCAGCTCCACGGGGAGCGGGTGGACACCGGCGAGACGCTGGTCCGGCACAACCCGCACGACGAGCTGGCGCGGCGGCGCAACCGGGCGGGCTGAGCGGCGGCTGTACGGCGTTGCCGAACCGGCCGTGTCGTACGGGCCGTAAAGCGTGGCGTGGCGGCTGACGTATCGCGTTCGGGCGCGCCGCTGCGCGCGCCCGGTGCGGCGGTCGGCCGTGCCGCTGCCACGTCTCTGTCACGCCTCTGCGGTACCAGGAACACCACGGAAGCCCGTGGGCCCCAGGAGTCTCCTCCAGCGCCTCCGAGGGCGTCTCAGCGGGCTGCCCGTGCCGCCCGCCAGGGTCGGTCGGCGCGATTGTCAGTGGTGTGGGGGACCATCAGTCGTGTGAGACGTGCGCCGACGATCCTGCATCTGGACATGGATGCGTTCTTCGCGGCCGCCGAGCAGGCGGCCAAGCCGAGCCTGCGCGGAAAACCCGTGGTGGTGGGCGGGATCGGCCCGCGCGGCGTGGTCTCCACGGCGTCGTACGAGGCCCGCGTCTTCGGCGTGCGCTCCGCCATGCCGACCGCCCAGGCCCGCCGCCTCTGCCCGAACGCGGCCTATCTGACGCCGCGCTTCAGCTTGTACCGCCAGGTGAGCGATGCGGTGATGGAGCTGCTCCACGAGCTGTCGCCGCTGGTCGAGCCGCTCAGCCTGGACGAGGCGTTCGTCGACCTGGAAGCCGGCGGCATCGAGGCGGACACCGCGGCGGTGCGGGCGGTGGGGGAGCGGCTGCGGCGCGACATCAGACGCCGGACGGGGCTGACCGGGTCGGTGGGGCTGGCCGGGGTCAAGATGCTGGCCAAGATCGCTTCCGAGCAGGCCAAGCCGGACGGAATCGTGGTCATCGAGCCGGGCACGGAGCGGGAACTGCTCGGCCCGATGACGGTGCGCACGCTGCCCGGCGTCGGCCCGGCCACGGCCGAGACGCTGCGCCGGTCGGGCATCCACACGGTCGCCGAGACGGCGGAGGCGGGCGAGGCGGAGCTGGTACGGCTGCTGGGCAAGGCGCACGGCGCCGGGCTGTACGCGATGGCGCTGGGCCGCGACGAGCGGCCGGTGGTGGCCGAGCGGGACGCGAAATCCATATCGGTCGAGGACACCTTCGAGGTGGACCTGACGGACCGGACGCGGGTGCGGGCCGAGCTGACGCGGCTGGCCGACCGGTGTGTGCAGCGGCTGCGGGCCGCCGGGCGCTCCGGCAGGACCGTCGTGATCAAGGTGCGTAACTACGACTTCTCGACGCTGACCAGGTCGGAGACGCTGCGCGGGCCCACGGACGACCCCGGCGTGGTGCGGGAGGCCGCGGCGCGGCTGCTGGACCTGGTGGACACGACGGGCGGCGTACGGCTGCTGGGCGTGGGGGTGACCGGCCTCGCGGACTTCACGCAGGAGGACCTGTTCGCCCAGCTGGCGACGGAGAAGGCCGCCGAGGAGGAGGCCGAGCGGGAGCGCCGGGCGGCCGACGAGGCCGCGCGGATGGCCGCCGACGAGCCCGAGCGGCCCCGGCGGTGGCTCCCCGGGCTTGACGTGCTGCATGAGGACCACGGGGCAGGGTGGGTGCAGGGGAGCGGCGTCGGCCGGGTGACCGTACGGTTCGAGCAGCCGTGGACCGGGCCCGGGCGGGTCCGCACGTTCCCGGTCGAGGACCCGGCGCTGCGGCCCGGCGAGCCGCTGCCGCTGGTGGGCGGTCCGCCGGACGGGTGGCGGGACGGACTGCCCGGTGGGCCGGGCGGCTCGGGCGACCGCGAGCCAGGGGAGCCGGGCGGTTCCGGTGACCGCGAGCCAAAGGCGACGGACGGGGTCGGTGCCGACGGCTTCAGGGAGCCGGACAGGCCTGGCCTCCACGCCGCCCCTGGGGAGCCGGGCGGACCCGGCGTTTCCGGTGATCGCGAGTCCCGAGAGCCAGGCGTACTCACGAGCCCCACTAGCCCCACGAGCCCCACGAGCCGCGAGAGCCGCACGAGCCGCGAGAGCCGGGCAAGCCGCGTGCCGGAGGAGGAGCCCGGCGGCCTCGTGGCTCCGCCGCCCGGTGGTCAGTCCTCGGTGCCGGCCACCCGCCCGAACTCCGTGTCGGCGGGCGCGGCGTCCGACCCGGGCACGGGATCGGGGGCCGGGATGTCCAGACGGTAGTGGTGGTAAAGCTGTAGTTCCTGCTCCGGCGAGAGGTGGCGGCCCACCCCGAAGTCCGGCGCATCCCTGATCAGCCTGCGGTCGTAGGGGACGTGCAGCGCCTCGTCGACCAGGTCGCTGGGCTCCAGGGGCACGAACGCGTCCCGGCTGAAGATCCCGGTGCGTACGGCCGCCCATTCCGGTTCACCGGTCGCGTCGTCCAGGTACACCTCGTCGACGGTGCCGATCTTGGTTCCGTTCTTGTCGAACGCCTTGCGGCCGATCAAGCTGCGGGGATCGATATCGGTCTGCACGGTCCCTCCAAGTGGTCGCAACTGCCTTGTGACAACTACCAAACGGCACAATTCATGCCCCGGCCACTCGAAGGAACGTCCGTTCGCCGCGCTGGTAGGCTGGCGAACGGCTGCAGACCCCATGCGGGAGAGTCCTTCGTCGATCATGACGGAGGCGCCGAAGGAGCAACTCCTCCCCGGAATCTCTCAGGCTCACGTACCGCATGGACGAGGTCACTCTGGAAAGCAGGGCGGGCCACGGACGGGCACAGCGCCGGAAGCCCCTCCTCACCGACGGTGAAAGCCGGTGCCGCGTACGGGACCGGTGAAGCTCTCAGGTTGAGATGACAGAGGGGGAGGCCGTCCGGGCACCAGCGCCGTGGTGCCCCGCGTAGGTCGAAACGACCAGGAGGCCCCCGCAGATGACCACCAATCGCATCTCCCTGACCGAGCTGGAACGAGGTACCCCGTTCGAGCAGCGGCATATCGGCCCCGGTCCGGAGGCCCAGGCCAAGATGCTCGCGCAGGTCGGGTTCGGATCGCTGGACGAACTCACCGCGGCCGCCGTACCGGATGTGATCAAGAGCGCGGAGGTGCTTGGGCTGCCCCAGGGCCGTTCCGAGGCCGAGGTGCTGGCCGAGCTGCGGGCGCTCGCGGACCGTAACCAGGTGCTTGCTCCCATGATCGGGCTCGGCTATCACGGCACGTTCACCCCGCCGGTGATCCTGCGCAACGTGATGGAGAACCCTGCCTGGTACACGGCTTACACCCCGTACCAGCCGGAGATCTCCCAGGGCCGTCTAGAGGCGCTGCTCAATTTCCAGACCATGGTCGCCGACCTGACCGGCCTGCCGACCTCCGGTGCCTCCCTGCTGGACGAGGGCACGGCCGCCGCCGAGGCGATGGCCCTCGCGCGGCGCGTCGGCAAGGTCAAGCAGGGCGTCTTCCTGATCGACGCCGACTGCCTGCCGCAGACCGTCGCGGTGATCGAGACCCGCGCCGAGCCGACCGGCGTCGAGGTCGTGGTGGCCGACCTGTCCGAGGGCATCCCGGCGGAGGTGGCCGAGCGCGGCGTCTTCGGCGTGCTGCTCCAGTACCCCGGTGCCTCCGGCGCCGTACGGGACCCGCGGGCCCTCATCGAGCAGGTGCACGAGCTGGGCGCGATCGTCACCGTCGCCGCCGATCTGCTGGCGCTGACCCTGCTGACCTCGCCGGGCGAGCTGGGCGCCGACATCGCCGTCGGCACCACGCAGCGGTTCGGTGTCCCGATGGGCTTCGGCGGCCCGCACGCCGGATTCATGGCCGTACGGGAGAAGTTCGCCCGCAGCCTGCCCGGCCGCCTGGTGGGCGTCTCGGTGGACGCCGACGGCAACAAGGCGTACCGGCTCGCCCTCCAGACGCGTGAGCAGCACATCCGCCGGGAGAAGGCCACCAGCAACATCTGCACCGCGCAGGTGCTGCTCGCGGTGATGGCGGGCATGTACGCCGTGTATCACGGCCCGGACGGCCTCGCGGCCATCGCCCGCCGTACCCACCGCTACGCCTCCATACTGGCGGCGGGCCTGCGCGCCGGCGGCGTCGAGGTCGTGCACGGCGCGTACTTCGACACGCTGACCGTACGGGTGCCGGGCCGCGCCGCCGAGGCGGTCGCCGCGGCCCGCGAGGCCGGGGTCAACCTGCGGCTGGTCGACGCCGACCTGGTGGGCGTCGCCTGCGACGAGACCACCGGACGCGCGCAGGTGCACGCGGTGTGGCGCGCCTTCGGCGTCCAGGGCGATGTCGAGTCGCTCGACGCGTCGGTGGCCGAGGCGCTGCCGGGCGAGCTGCTGCGCGGCGACACGTACCTGACCCACCCGGTCTTCCACCAGCACCGTTCCGAGACCGCCATGCTGCGCTACCTGCGCCGTCTGTCGGACAAGGACTACGCGCTGGACCGCGGCATGATCCCGCTCGGCTCCTGCACCATGAAGCTGAACGCGACGACCGAGATGGAGCCGGTCACCTGGCCCGAGTTCGGGCAGCTGCACCCGTTCGCGCCGGTCGAGCAGGCCCAGGGCTACCTCACGCTCATCACGGAGCTGGAGGAACGTCTCGCCACGGTCACCGGCTACGACAAGGTCTCCATCCAGCCGAACGCCGGCTCGCAGGGCGAACTGGCCGGTCTGCTGGCCGTACGGGCGTACCACCGGGCCAACGGCGACGAGCAGCGCACCGTCTGCCTGATCCCGTCCTCCGCGCACGGCACCAACGCCGCCAGCGCCGTGATGGCGGGCATGAAGGTCGTCGTCGTCAAGACCGGCGAGGACGGCGAGGTGGACGCCGGCGACCTGCACGCCAAGATCGAGCAGTACCGCGACCAGCTCGCGGTGCTGATGGTGACCTACCCCTCCACGCACGGCGTGTTCGAGGAGCACATCACCGAGATCTGCGCGGCGGTGCACGACGCGGGCGGCCAGGTGTACGTGGACGGCGCCAACCTGAACGCGCTGGTCGGGCTCGCCGAACCGGGCAAGTTCGGCGGCGACGTCTCGCACCTGAATCTGCACAAGACCTTCTGCATCCCGCACGGCGGCGGCGGTCCCGGTGTCGGCCCGGTCGGCGTACGCGCCCACCTGGCGCCGTATCTCCCCAACCACCCGCTGCAGCCCACCGCGGGCCCGGAGACGGGCGTCGGGCCCATCTCGGCTGCGCCGTGGGGTTCCGCGGGCATCCTCCCCATCTCCTGGGCGTACGTCCGGCTGATGGGCGGCGAAGGCCTCAAGCGCGCCACCCAGGTCGCGGTGCTCGGCGCCAACTACATCGCCAAGCGCCTGGAGCCGCACTACCCCGTGCTCTACACCGGCCCCGGCGGCCTGGTCGCGCACGAGTGCATCATCGACGTACGGCCGCTGACCAAGGCGACCGGCGTGAGCATCGACGACGTCGCCAAGCGGCTGATCGACTACGGCTTCCACGCGCCGACGATGTCCTTCCCGGTGGCCGGCACGCTGATGATCGAGCCCACCGAGAGCGAGGACCTGCACGAACTGGACCGCTTCTGCGACGCGATGATCGCGATCCGCGCGGAAATCGACAAGGTCGGCTCGGGGGAGTGGGACAAGGACGACAACCCGCTGCGCAACGCCCCGCACACCGCGGCGGTGCTCAGCGGCGAGTGGCCGCACCCGTACACCCGTGAGGAAGCGGTCTTCCCGGCCGGCGTCGTGGCGGGGGAGAAGTACTGGCCGCCGGTGCGCCGTATCGACGGTGCGTTCGGTGACCGCAACCTTGTCTGCTCCTGCCCGCCGCTGGAGGAGTACGACGGCTGATCCGACGTCGGCGCGCCGCCCGCGGTGGCGCGGCATGCGAAGGGCCCTCGGCGTCGACGCCGGGGGCCCTGTTGTCCCTTGTGCTGTGTTGTCAGCCGGCCTGTGCCGTGCTGTGCGGTTCCGCGTGGTGCCGTGCGCTGAGGTGTCAGGCAGCGGTGGCCACGTGCGGCGTGCCCAGAACCCGGTGCGGCGCGATGACCTGGCCGTCCGGCAGCAGTTCACCGGTGTCCTCGAACAGGAGGACACCGTTGCACAGCAGGCTCCAGCCCTGCTCCGGGTGGTGCGCCACCAGATGGGCGGCCTCCCGGTCGGCGGAGTCTGCGGTCGGGCACGGCGGTTGATGCTGGCACATGGATGATGTCTTTCGCTGCGATGTGGTCTGATTCGTCCTGCGGCTCGACGAGATACTCATGGCCGCTCCCCCGTTTCAGTAGGTCGATACCAGTGTTGCCCCACGGGCCGGATTCCGCAGGGATTTGGCTGCAGCGGCACTCACTAGATAATGACGCATCACCCGTGCGGTCGGTTCATTTCAAGTGGGTCCCCCTTACGGGGCGTTGGGAGCTGGCCGAACGCGTACTCCGCGCGGGTGAGCACAGCGGAGCGCCCCGCGGCCGGGAGGGCGCGGGGCGCGTTCCTGTGGGGCGGTGTGCTCCTGTGCGCGGTTGTGTCGTACGACCTCGGCCGATCGCCGCGGAGAACCCCCTGCCGGGTCTCAGGCCGGCGACCCCAGCAGGGGCACCGGCGCGAGGCGCAGGGTCAGCCGGGGCAGCAGGTCCGCCACCCGGTGCGGCCGGTGGGCGGCGATACCCGGCGGGGCGGGCGCCAGGGGAACGAGGACATCACCCGGAGCGGGCACACCCTCGGAGCCGTCGGCGGCGATGTCGTGGTGCAGCCACAGGGTGAGCATGTACAGCTCCGGCACGGACAGCAGCCGAGGCTGGTACGGGGTCGGTACGGACTCCGCCTGACGCAGTGCCCGTTCGGTCGACGTGACGTAGGGCCCCTCGCAGAAATGCGAGAAGGTCCAGCCGTCGGCCGTGAGCATGGCTTCCGCTGTCGCCACCGCCCGTTCACCGCTGCGGATCAGAAAACGCCAGCCGGTCAGCCGGGTACGAGGCGGCCCGGCAGGGTGGCTGACATCGTCCAACACGTAAACGGGAAGGGGGAGTTCGGGGCTCAGCGGGCCCTGATGGGCACGGAGTGCGGGGGTGTGGGCCTCGCGCACGGCGGTGGGGGAACCGAGGGCGGCGAGGACGCTGCGGAGGGCAGGCGCGGGGGCAGGGGGGACATGCAGCGGCATGGTGGGTCGCCTCTCACTTGGGAGACACGGTGGTGCTGGGCATGGTGCGGACGACGTCGTCAGCGGGCGGGGTCAGAGCGCCAGTACTTGGCCGACCGGGGATGTCGGCCCGGCGGGGTCAGCCGCTTTGCCGCAGCCCCGGTGGAACACCGCAACGCTGGGCGCCAACTCTCTGCCTCGTCAGCGAAGTTTATACGACGTGTGTTCACCAAGTGTTTCGGCTAGCCGTTCCATGGATTGCCGACAAGGCGGAATCCGGACCCGCCCGAGCGGTGTTTTCGGTGCCTTTGTACGGCGCACGCCGCGACGGCCTCGTATTTCTCCGTGAACACGGTAGGCCGGATCCAGCCGGTCTTTTCGCCGATCTCGACGCCGTTTACCGCGACACCATGAGACGGCCTTCGGAACCGACGGTATGCCCTCGGAATGTGCCAGCCCGTACGTCTCCCGGAGCCTACCGGTTCCGGCGCATGTCCGAGGCGTTATCGATCGGATTGCCGGGCATCATCGACCGTAGCGCGATCGCCGGGCGCCACCGGGCACCCCAACCGCCCCGGGCGCTGCCGGAAGGCCCCGGGCGGCCCGCCGCCCGGGCCCGTCGACACGAGGAGGGACGCTTCGATGGGGGAGAAGGTTGCGGCGGGCGGGATCGGCCTCACCGACCGGCAACGCTATCGAAGAAAGCTGCAGGAGTGTCTGACGGGATTGCGGAGGCTCCTGGAGGACAAGCGGTTCGACCGCCCCAAGAATCTGATGGGGCTGGAGATCGAATTGAATCTCGCCGGTCCCGACGGTATGCCGCGGATGATGAACTCCCAGGTCCTGGAGCGCATCGCGAGCCGCGATTTCCAGACCGAACTGGCCCAGTGCAACCTGGAAGTCAATATCCTTCCGCACCGGCTGTCCGGGCGCGTCCTCGACCAACTCGCCGAGGAACTGCGCACCGGGCTGGCCTATGCCGACCGCAAGGCCGCCGAAGTGGCCGCCCGTATCGTGATGATCGGCATTCTGCCGACGCTGGCCGCGGAAGACCTGGTCGCCTCCAACCTCTCCGAGATCGACCGTTACGTCCTGCTCAACGACCAGATGAGGGCCGCACGCGGCGAGGACTTCCAGATCGACCTGGAGGGCGTCGAGCGGCTGGTCTCCTCCTCCGCCTCCATCGCGCCCGAGGCCGCCTGCACCTCGGTGCAACTGCACCTCCAGGTCACCCCGAACCGTTTCCCCGCCGTCTGGAACGCGGCCCAGGCCATCGCCGCCGTCCAGATCGCGGTCGGCGCCAACTCGCCGTTCGTCTTCGGCCGCGAACTCTGGCGCGAGTCCCGCCCACCGGTGTTCCAGCAGGCCACCGACGTCCGGCCGCCCGAGCTGCGGGCCCAGGGGGTCCGCCCGCGCACCTGGTTCGGGGAACGCTGGATCGACGCCCCGTACGACCTCTTCGAGGAGAACCTGCGCTTCTTCCCGCCGCTGCTGCCCATCCACTCGGACGAGGACCCCCTCGCCGTCCTGGACGAAGGCGGCATCCCGAGCCTGGCGGAACTGGTCCTGCACAACGGCACCGTCTACCGCTGGAACCGCCCGGTGTACGGCGTCGCCGACGGCGTCCCGCACCTCCGGGTCGAGAACCGCGTCCTGCCCGCCGGCCCCACCATCACCGACGTCATCGCCAACACCGCCTTCTACTACGGCTTGGTACGGACACTGGCCGAGGAGCCGCGGCCGGTGTGGACCCGCATGCCGTTCGCCGCCGCGGCCGAGAACTTCGACACCGCGTGCCGCCGCGGCATCGACGCCGTACTGAAATGGCCGCGCCCCGGCCGCTCCGGCGGCCTCGGCGACGTCTCCGCCGTACGCCTGGTGCGCCAGGAACTGCTGCCGATGGCCGCGGCCGGCCTGGACGCCTGGGGCGTCGAACCCGTCGACCGCGACCACTACCTCGGCGTGATCGAAGCGCGCTGCCGCCGCCGCGTCAACGGGGCGTCCTGGCAGGCCGCCGCGTACCACCACGCCCTCGGCCGCGGCCTGGACCGGGGCGCGGCGCTGGCGGCCATGACGCAGCGGTACAGCGAGCTGATGCACACGGGTGAGCCGGTACACGCCTGGCCGGTCGAGTGGACCGCCGCGCCGGTGGCGGCGGGGCGGGGCGAGAGCTTCTGAGGGGTGGGCGAGGCGTCAAGCGGATGGCGGCTGCCGTTTGACCGCCTTGACCGTCCACCTGAGCATCCGTTGGCCCCTATTGCGGACCGAATCCCGGGCGGCAGTACGCCCCGGCGTCCTGACTCGTGCTCGTTCCCGACGACGTCCGGGGCCCCGGACGCACCACCACCTATAAGGTCGGTGAACTGATCCGTGCCGCCCTCGACCAGCCATTTCGCGGCGTATGGCGGGTCGGTGCGGGGTGTTCGGTGCCAGGTGGATCGGCAGAGCGGTAGAGCGGAACTGGAGGCAGCTGTGCAGTCGGACGCGAGTCCCGTGACCGGTGCGGAGAGCCGCGGCCGGAAGCGGCAGGGCCCGGGCGGAGGACGGGACGGCGGCGATATGGACGGCGGGCTGTCGAGACAGGTCCTGCGCGGCGAGACGGTGCTGGTCCTGGCGCTCTCGCTCGGCGCGAGCGGCGTCTCCGCGCTCATCAGCTTCATCGGGTCGCTGACCAAACCGGGCGGCCTCAAGGACCAGGCCGCGATGCTGAACTCCTCGCACGCGCCGGGACGCCCGTGGCTCGACCTCGCCTGGCAGGTGTTCGGCATCGCCACCGCGCTCGTACCCGTGGCGCTGGTGGCGCATCTGCTGATCCGGGAGCGGGTCGGCGGACTGCGGGCGGTCGGCTTCGACGGGCGCAGGCCCGGGTTCGACCTGAGCCGCGGCGTCGGCGTGGCGGCGGCCATCGGCGGCAGCGGTCTGCTGCTGTACCTCGGTGCGCGGGCGGCCGGCTTCAACCTGACGGTGGTGCCGGAGGGGCTGCCCGGCGTGTGGTGGAAGTTCCCGGTGCTGATCGCCTCGGCGGTGCAGAACGCCGTCGTCGAGGAGGTCATCGTCGTCGGCTATCTGCTGCGGCGGCTGGGGCAGATGAAGTGGACGCCGGTGGCCGCGCTGGCGGCGAGCGCGGTGCTGCGCGGTTCGTACCACCTGTACCAGGGCATCGGCGGGTTCGTCGGGAACATGGTCATGGGTGTGATCTTCGTACTGCTGTACCGGCGCTGGCGGCGCGTCGGCCCGCTGGTCGCCGCGCACGCGCTGATCGACATCGTGGCATTCGTCGGGTACGCGCTGCTGGCGGGAAAGGTGGGGTGGCTGCCCACGGTGTGACAGGCGGCGGCCACCGGCCCGGCTCCGGCGCCCCGCATGCGTACGCTGAGGGGCGGACCCGGCCGGATGCCGCAGCCGGGCCCGCCCGTGACACGGCTCAGGGCGTGACGAGCAGCTCGCCGTCGATGACGGTGACGGCCGAACCGGTGAGCAGCGTACGGTCACCGCGCAGCGTGGTCCGTACGAATCCGGTGCGGCGGGCCGGGCCCTGCAGGCCGGTGAGTTCGTCGCGGCCCAGCCGGGCGGACCAGAACGGCGCGAGCGCGGTGTGCGCGCTGCCGGTCACCGGGTCCTCGTCGATGCCGACGGCGGGGAAGAAACACCGGCTGACGAAGTCGTAACCACTGTCCGGGGCTTCGGCCGCGGCGGTGGCGATCACACCACGGCCGCCGGGCGAGGCGAGGGTCCGCACATCCGGCTCCAGCGTCCGTACGGCCTTCTCGTCGGCCAGTTCGACGAGCAGGTCACCGAGGTTCTCGCCGGTGTCGTACGCGCCGCGGACCTCCGTGCCCAGCGCCTCGGCGACGGTCGGCGGCACCTCGACCTGCGTCAGCGGGGCGGTCGGGAAGTCCATGGTGACCGCGCCGCCGGCGTCGGCCGTCGTGGTCAGCACCCCGCTGCGGGTGGCGAAGCGGACCGTGCCGGTGGCGGTTCCGGTGGTGTGCAGGACGTGCGCGGTGGCCAGCGTGGCGTGCCCGCACATGTTCACCTCGGCGGCCGGGGTGAGCCAGCGCAGGGCCCAGTCGGCGTCGCCACCCGCGGGCAGCGGATGGGCGAACGCGGTCTCGGAAAGGTTGACCTCGGCGGCGACACGCTGAAGCCAGGCGTCGTCGGGAAACCCATGGGCGTCGAACAGGACGACTCCGGCGGGGTTGCCACCGAAGGGGCGGTCGGTGAAGGCGTCAACGATGCGAATCCTCATGGACTGGAGCTTAGGAGGCCACATCATCCATGCCCAAGGCCAATCGGGATTGACTGGACTGATTTTGGGGTTGAGGGAGGGAAGTGGCCGCCTGAGTGAGGAATATGAACGAGTCCAGTCGGTGGCAGCCGGGCTCAGGGTGCGACCCGCGGCTCGGCCTCGTACGCGCGGTGCAGCAGTGCCATGAAGTCCGGTGCGTCCGGCAAGGGCGCCGTGCCGATCCGGTGTACGGCCACACCCGGCGTCCACGAGTTCATGACCACGCCGCCGGCCAGTGCGGGCAGATCGGCGAGGGTGATGTCCCGGACGCGCTGGGGGACGCCGAGAGCGTTTAGTTGACGCCGGACGATGCCCATGGTGGTGCCGCCCAGCATCTCGGCCGCGGGCCACACCACCGTGGAGCCGTCCCAGAAGGCCAGGTTCCAGATGCTTCCCTCGCTGAGCCGGCCGCGGCGGTCGACAAAGGCCGCGTCGTCGAAGCCGCGGTCCGCGGCCTCACGGAGGAAATACGTCTTGCCCACCTCGCCGACGTGTTTCACGGCCGGGAGGGGCCGTTCGTACTCGACCGCCGCCAGCGTCAGCGGCCCCCGCGGCCCGGATGCGGCCGGGCCCGTACGGACCAGCAGTCCGGGTTCCACATCGGCACCGGCCACGGTGAATTCGCCCGCCGGCGAGTACACGGTGGCCGTCAGCGAGAGGTCGGCCGGTCCCGCGTCCAGCGCCGCCCTCAGATGAGCCCGCACCTGGTCATCGGCCGGTGCCCGGCCGAACATCTCCTTCGAAGCGGTCCGCAGCCGCTCCAGGTGGAGGTCGAGGCCCCGGACCCGGCCTCCGCGCACCTGCATGGCGGTGAAGTGCGCGTACCCGGCGAAGGCGAGCGGCGCCAGATCCCCGGCGGTCGCCGCCCGGCCGTTATGTTGGACAACGAAAGAGGCCATGACTTCACTCCAGCGGTACGGGAACGAGGGGGCGCGGCAGTCGCCCGCCGCCCGCAGCGTGGCCGGCAGGCGCGGAATGTTCGCTGCGGGAGTGACGTTAAGGCTTCACACCAATGGGAAGGTCAACCGTGAACGGGGCGGGCGGGGCGGGGATGGGACGGGGCACATGCTGATCGGGGAGTTGTCCCGGCGTACGGGCGTCAGTCCGCGGCTACTGCGGTACTACGAGGAGCAGGGCCTGCTGGAGGCCGAGCGCGGCTCGAACGGCTACCGCTGCTACGACGACGGCACAGTGGTCACCGTGCGCCAGGTCCGCGCCCTCCTGGACGCGGGCCTGACCACCGAGGTGATCCGAGCGGTGCTGCCGTGCGCCCGGGGCGAGCAGCCGGAGATCGAGATGTGCGTGGACGTGCGGGCCATTCTGAACCGGGCGCTGGCGGACACCGACGAACGCATCGACGACCTTCAGCGCAGCCGTAGCGCCCTCGTGGGCTACTTGGACCACAAAACCTGATCGCCGGGTCCGCCTGGTCTGCCGGGTCAGCTTGATCCCTTGATTGCCTGGTCGCCTGGTCGCCGAGAGCGTTTCAGCGTTTCACGGAAGGCTCTTCCCCAGCCGCGCCAGCGGGGACAGTGACATGAGCAACGGGGAGAGCGACAGGCCGGCAGCGGTCACCAGCAGCGCGGTGCGCAGTGCCCACCGGTCGGCGAGATGGCCGCCGAGCAGTGACCCGAGCGGTGCGAGCCCCAGGCCCACGCAGTTGATCGTCGCTACGACCCGGGCCTGCAAGGGCACGGGTGTGACGGCCTGCCGTACGGCCATGACGGTGACGTTGACCAACTGACTGAAGGTGCCGAAGAGGAAGTTGATGCCCACGAGCAGGACAACCGTCCCGGTGGCGGAGCCGTACAGCGCGGGAACGCAGAGCAGCACACCGTCCGCCAGCGCCGCCGCGGACACCAGCACCACGCCATGACCGCACCTGCGCGGCAGCCAGGCGGCCAGCAGCGACCACCACCGCTCCCGGCCCCATCGCCGCGAGCGCCAGGCCGACGGCGGTAACCGACAGTGCAGTCCGCGGGGCAGGAAGAGCAGATAGACGGTCATCAGGGCCGCGAAGAAAAACTGAAACGCTGCCGAGGCCAGGCCCACGGCCCGTAACGAGGCATCACCGACGACGAAACGCAGACCCTCGCCGATTTGCTGCCGCATCCGGCCGGACCGCCCGGCGCCGACAGCGCCTGTGGCATGGCCGTGAAGTTCCGTAGCGCCGCCCGTGTCGTCCTCGTACGGCTGCTCGCGCCGACGGATCCGACGGATCGACAGACAGGACAGCGCGAAGAGGAACGCGCCGGCCGCGGCGGCGACGGGCGCCGACAGCAGCGACGCCAACGCACCACCGAGAGCGGGGCCGCCAATCTGCGCCGCGGACCTGCTGCCTTCGAGCGCGCTGTTGCCCTGCGTCAACTGGTCGCGCCTCACCAGCCGTACGAGGGAAGCCTGGTACGCCACGTCGAAGAACACGCTGAGCACGCCGACGAGCAGCGCGACGGCGACCAGCGCCGGCACCCCGAGGACACCGAAGAGATACGCGCAGGGGAGCGCCGCCAGGGCGAGTGCCCGCCCGAGGTCGGCCGCCATCATGACGTCGCGAGCCTGCCTGCGGTCCACCCACGCGCCTACGAAGAGCGAGAGCAGCAGGACCGGCGCTTGTTCCACGGCCCGCAGAACGCCCAACTCGGTCGCCCCGGCATCGAGCGCCACCACGGCGACGAGCGGCAGCACCACCTGCCCGGTCCGCTCCCCGAACTGGGAGGCTGCCTGCCCCGCCCAGAGCCGCCGGAAGTCACCGTCACGCCACAGACCCGGCGGCCGCGACCGGCCGGAACCGGGCGCCTTCATCGATCGGCCCGGCCACGTGGCCGGGCCCCACCGAAGCATGACGGAGGAAGCAGGAAAAGGTACGGACGGCACCAAGCCCCCTTGAGCTGCGTGAACTATTCGAGTTGCTCAAGCTGCTCAAGCTGCTCAAGCTGCTCGAACTGATCACTGCTGAGAAGCACGCCCACCATCGCGGAGGCCAGCCGCCGACCACACGTCACGGCAGCGCATTTTCCGGAGGGGGCCTGGGACGGCGAGGCCCGCGCCACTGCCCTGCTCCCCCGCGCCCGCTCCTGATCGGCCAGGTGGGGAGCCCGGCTGCTCACCCGGAGAGCTCGGCCCGCCACGGCCGTGGCCACTCCCCTGACGGCGGTGGGTCTCCCGCGATGCCGAGGTCACGCCGCGCGCTCTCGTAGAAGGCATCACGCGCCGCACTCGCCAGCCGATGGGCCCTCGTCCACTTCTCGGCGTCGACCGGCCCCTCCCGTACGAGCAGCTCGATCGTCCAGATCGTCTCGTGCCAGCGCCGCGCCGCCGCGATCGTCGCCCCGTCCCCGACGAGCAGGACGGACTCCCACTCCGTCGCACGGCGGGACTCCGCATCGGCGAGCAGCGGCAGACCGTCGGCCGGCAGCAATGCATCGGCCACGTCCGCGAACCCGAGGGCGGCGCCGATGCGCTGGGCGACGCGAAGCTGCGCCTTGAGGGCGTTGGCGTAACGACCGTACGTCTCGAAGCGCTTCTCGTCCCACCGCTCCTCCCGCTGCCGCCTCCACCGCCGCCGCTCGGTCAAGCTCTGTACGGCGTACGAGCCGAGCGAACCGACCACGACGCCTATCAGAGCGGGCAGTTGGTCCAGAAGCATTACGGTCTCTCCCCGTTGGTCACCTGATGTCGCACGCTCATCACCGCACGGCCGGGGACCTCTACCCACCTCGGCCATGAAGTACTTCTGCCGGGCGGAGTGCTTGGTGGCAGGTCTTCCGCCTCCCGCCGATACGCCCTCCCTCCGTCCCCGCGCGCCTTCGCCAGGCCTTGGCCCGACGACTCAGGCCGGATGCAGCGCAGCCGCCGCAGCACGAGCACGCGAAACCGTGATCGTTGGACATGGCGCGAGCCTAGCGAGCGCCCGCACAAGGGTTTCCTCGGACCGTCCAGCAGTCGTCAGCGGCACGCTGCCGCTGTCATCCAGGCCCGGCTCGCTGCTTCCGGTCCCGGGCATTGCCATCCGAAGAGTTCCGATATATCGTCGAAGCATCGCGAGCGATCAGAGTGATGTCGTGAGCGATCACACGAAGCAATGACGAGAAGAAAGGAGCGCCCTCATGCGTTCCCATGGACACGAGCACCACGGACACGGCCGACGCGGTGGCCGAGGAGATGACGAAGGACGGTTCGAGGGGCGGCGCGCCGCGTTCGGGCCGTTCGGGCCGCCTTTCGGAGGGCCGCCGTTCGGCGGTCGGGGCCGAGGTGGCGGACCGCGGGGCCGGGCGCGGCGCGGTGATGTGCGCGCCTCGATCCTGGCCCTGTTGAAGGACCGGCCGATGCACGGTTACGAGATGATCCAGGAGATCGCCGAGCGCAGTGGCGGGGCCTGGAAGCCGAGCCCCGGCTCGGTGTACCCCACCCTCCAGATGCTGGAGGACGAGGGGTTGATCAGTAGTGCGAGCGAGGGCGGCAAAAAGCTCTTCGCGCTGACCGAGGCCGGACGTACGGAGGCGGAGAGCGTCGCCGACGCCCCCTGGGAGGAAGCCGGCCGAGGCGTCGACTGGGAGGCCATGAACGAGATCCGCAAGGCGGGTGGCGGCCTGGTCGAGGCGTTCCGGCAGGTGTGGGCCACCGGCACGCCCGAGCAGCGGGAGAAGGCCATCTCGGTGGTCAACAAGGCCCGCAAGGAGCTGTACCTGATCCTCGCCGAGGACGAGTGATGCGCCTGCCGTCGGCCGCGTGGTGACGCAAGCGCGACGACGGCGATGGCGATGACGAGTGAGTTCGGCCGGGGCCGTGACGGGGAGACCCGGTCGCGGCCCCTTGGTGTGCCGCTGCGCGAGCGGCTGTGTGTACTTCTGCTGTTTGTGCCGCTGTGTGAGCCGCGCTCCGGTGGTTTATGCGGCGGGCGTGGTGTCGGCCCGCGCTCCGCCCGGTCTTAGGAACGGTGCGTCCCCTCTCCTCCGCAAGGATGAGATTCCGAAAAGCCGTGCCCAACCATGGGCGGATGCGCAAATGCTTCCCGCCGGGGATGTTCGGGGCGTCCGCTGCTGGTGGGGTGGGGACTGTGCAAAACCGTACTGCGTACAACAGCGGAGGAGGGGCTCCTCGCGAGGACCTCGAAACGCGGCTCACCGTGGAGCTCGCGTCGGTGGTCTCCGCTGCCCGCAGGCGTGCCACGCGGGACGGCGACCGTCAGGTGGACACGGCCCACCTGCTGCACGGCCTCCTGGAGACGGACCCCCGCGTGCGGGAGGCGTTCGAGAGCGGTGCGCAGGTCGCCCGGCTGCTCGGCTATCTGGTCCAGCGCAGCATCGGGTACGGCCTTCAGTGGCACGGCACCGTCGAGGATTCCGGTGCGGTGCCGATGGTGACCGAGGGGGCGGTGCCGGGCTGGTCACCCGCCGCGGCCGCCGCGCTGGACGGCGCACTCGATCGCGCGCACGCCCGGTACGCGACCCATGCCGCCTGCCTCGATCTGCTCGCGGCCCTCGTGGACGATCCCGAGTCGCGTGCGGTCGACGTGCTGCGCCGGGCTTCGGTCGATACGGAACGACTGGCGGCCCGGCTGGACGGGGACCGCTCCGGCCAGTAGTGACAGGCGTACCGGGGGTGACGCTGCTGACGGCTGGTGTCATGATGTGCCGATGTGCGTGTCTACGGGGAGTCAGGCGGCCTCGGGGGCCGGGGTCATGGCCGGGACCGAAGGGGACCTGGGGAGGCCCGGGGGCTCAGGGGGCCGTGGGGGCGCGAAACGTCCGGGGAGCGGTGACACGACCGGTCGGGACCGGAACGTCGGGCTCACCCTCGCGCTGATATCCGCCTTCGCCTTCGGCGGTTCGGGCGTGGCCGCCAAGCCCCTGATCACGGCGGGTCTCGAACCACTGCACGTCACCTGGCTGCGGGTCGCGGGCGCGGCCGCCGTCATGCTGCCCGTCGCCTGGCGCCACCGGCGGTTGCCGCTGCGCCGCCCCGCCCTCCTCGCGGGCTTCGGCCTGCTCGCCGTCGCCGGCGTCCAGGCGTGCTACTTCGCGGCACTCTCCCGCATCCCCGTGGGAGTCGCGCTGCTCATCGAGTACCTTGCGCCGGCGATGGTGCTGGGCTGGGTCCGGTTCGTCCAGCGGAAGCCGGTCACGCGAGCCGCGGCGGCCGGTGTGGTCCTGGCGGTGGGCGGGCTGGCCTGCGTGGTCGAGGTGTGGTCCGGGCTCAGCTTCGATCCGGTCGGACTCGCCCTGGCCCTCGGTGCCGCCTGCTGCCAGGTCGGCTATTTCCTGCTCTCCGACCACGGCAGCGACGGCGAGGACGCGGCGGACCCGCTGGGCGTGATCGCGTACGGGCTGCTGATCGGTGCCGCCGTACTGACCGTGATCGCCCGCCCCTGGGAGATGCAGTAGGCGGTGCTCGGTGGCAGCGCCGACATGGACGGGGCCCAGGTGCCCGCCGTACTGCTGCTCGGGTGGATCGTGCTGGTCGCGACCGTACTGGCGTACCTGACCGGCGTCCTGTCGGTGCGCCGGCTGTCCCCGCAGGTGGCGGGGGTGGTGGCGTGCCTGGAGGCGGTGATCGCGACCGTACTGGCGTGGGTGCTGCTCGGCGAGCACCTGACCGCGCCGCAGATCGCGGGCGGGGCGATCGTTCTGGCGGGTGCGTTCATCGCGCAGTCGGCGACCCCGAAGGGGGCCGGGCGGAGGGCGGCACCGGGGGAGGGGAGGAGACCGGACGGACGGGCGGTCCGGTGACGGGCGAGGCCGTCGCCGCGGACGAGGCGTCCGCCCTTGACGGTGATGTGCGGCCTCTCGACGGCGATGTGCCGTCCCGCGACGATGCAAGGTCGCGCTTCGACGACGGCCGGGGCGTGTCGGCCGGCCGGCGCGACTTCTAGGGTGCTGATCATGCGATTGACTGTGCTGCGCCCTCCCGCCGCGTAGCGCGGGCGGCGGTTTCCGAGAGAGGATCTGACCCGGGCCCGGGGTGATCGGGTGATCCGTAAGTGACGCCCTGCCCCGGCCGGTCGCTCCTGCCCGCACACGGGACACGCGACCATTCCACGGCGCCCGGCGCCGTCCCGGATCTCCCGGAGAAGCACAGCCATGCATGGTGTCTTTTCCTGCTCTGCCCCGCCCTGCCCGTGGGTCGGGGCCTGTTGTACGTGACCGTCGCCGCGACCGCCTGTGGCACAGGGGGCGCCCCCCGCTTCCAGTCTGCCCCGCGCCCCTCCCGTCAGCCGCGCCCGGCCGCCAGCCGGCGCAGCTGGTGTGCGCGGGCCTGGGTGTCGCGGGGCGCGGCCCGTTCGGCCAGGCGCTCCGAGATTCGTTGCTGCACGGTCTCGCTCCGCTTGCCCGCGTACTTGAACTTGGCCCGTACGTCCGTGACTTCCAGCCGCAGTCCCCGGATGCCGGACAGCTGGCGGCCGTACGGCGGGCCGTCCGCGGTGACCGGCGCCGAGCCGCCCTCCGGCTGGAAGTGCCCCAGCTGGCGTTCGAGGAGCGCTGCCTTCGCCTGCGGTTCGTCCACGACGTGGGCCGTGCATGTGAGCTGTACGGCGGCGTAGAAGCTGGTCGGGACGCCGTGCTCGGGCGGGTCCTCCTCGGCGGCCTGCCACGGCCCCGGTATGAACACGTAATCGTCCACGACACTCAGCAGGACGGCCGGCGACGCCTCCAGCGCCCGCCATATCGGGTTGGGGCGGGTGAGGTGGGTGACGGCCTCGCGGCGGGCCGGGTCGTAGGCGAAGTGCAGCGGCTGGACCAGGGGCGGCGAGCCGGGTGGGCCGTTGACGGCGAGTTGGCCGAAGTCGTGGCCGGTCAGCCAGTCCTGCCACTCGGTGTCGTCGGTGGGCGCGTCCCACGGGTGGATCAGCATCCGGTTCTCCTTCAGCGCGCGGCGAGGTAGGCGGGCTCGGCGATGCCCGGGGCGAGGTCGTCGGACGGGACGGGGGCTCCGTAAGAGAGGGAGACCGGCAGAACGCCGCTCCAGTGGGGGAGTAGGAGGTCCTCGGGTTCGTCGCTCGGGCCACCGGTGCGGATCTTGGCGGAGACCTCGTCCAGGTCGAGGCGGATGACGGCGGTGGCGGCCAGCTCCTTGGCGTTCGCAGAGCGGGAGTCGGCGGCGCGGCCCGGCAGCACCTGGTCGACCAGGGCGTCCAGCGCGGCCGTCTTCTCGTCCTGGTCGATGACCTGGTGGGCGGTGCCGTGGACGACGACGCTGCGGTAGTTGAGCGAGTGGTGGAAGGCGGACTTGGCCAGGACCAGGCCGTCGACGTGGGTGATGGTGACGCACACGGGCAGACCGGGGTCGGCCGTCTCGCCGGCCATCCGCAGCGGGCGCGAACCGGTCGAGCCGTGGAGGTAGAGGCGGTCGCCGACCCGGCCGTAGAGCGTGGGCAGCACGACCGGGGCGCCGTCGCGGACGAAGCCGAGGTGGCACAGGTATCCGGCGTCGAGGATGGCGTGCACGGTCTCGTGGTCGTAAGCGGCGCGCTCGCGGGCGCGGGTCGGTACGGTGCGCTCCGTCCGGGAGTAGGACGGGTTCTGGGGCGCCTGGGGCATTGCGATCTCCATTGCACTAGTGCATACTTAATTTTGTGCTAGGAGAGTATCGGATCAAAGGGCGGCGCGCATCGGAGATTGCCGCCAGTGTCGAGCGAGCCGTCGGTGCGGGCGAGCTCCAACCAGGCGAAATCCTGCCTCCGCTGCGGGAGTTGGCCGTCTATCTGGAGGTGAACCCCAATACGGTGGCGTCCGCGTACCGGACGCTGCGCGACCGGGGCGTGATCGAGACGTCGGGCCGCAGGGGCAGTCGGGTGCGTCCGCGGCCGGCGAGTACGGCCCGCGAGGCGACGGTGGGACCCGTGCCGCCCGGCGTGCGCGACGCGGCCGCCGGGAATCCCGACCCCGCGCTGCTGCCCGCGCTCGGGCAGGCGCTGGCCGCGGCCGCCGCCCGCAGCGCCGAGCGGCCGACGCTGTACGGAGCGCCCGCTGTCGACACGGAGCTGGAGCGGCTGGCTCGCGCCGCCTTCGAGGCGGACGGGGTGCCGAGCGGCTCCATCGCCGTCACCTCCGGTGCGCTGGACGCGATAGAGCGGGTGCTCGGCGCGCATCTGCGCCCCGGTGACATGGTCGCCGTCGAGGACCCGGGGTGGGGGAGCCTGCTGGATCTGATTCCGGGCCTCGGGCTGCGGGCCGTGCCGGTCGCGGTGGACGACGAAGGGCCGCTGCCCGAGCAGGTCGGCCGGGCGATCCGCGACGGCGCGCGGGCCCTGGTCGTCACGGACCGGGCGCAGAACCCGACAGGAGCGGTGCTCAGCGAGCGGCGGTGCCGGGAGTTGCGTGAGGTGCTGACGGTCCATCGGGAGGTGCTGCTGATAGAGGACGACCACGGCCACGACATCGTCGACCACCCGCTGAACCCGCTCGCCGGCGCCACGGACCACTGGGCACTGGTCCGCTCCACGGCCAAGGCGTACGGCCCCGACCTGCGGCTCGCCGTGCTGACGGGGGACGCCGTGACCGTGGACCGGGTGCGCGGGCGCCAGCGGCTCGGGCCCGGCTGGGTGAGCCATCTGCTGCAGAACGCGGTGGTGCACCTGTGGCGTACGGGAGCGGTGGACCCGAAGGCCGTCGCGGACGCGTACGGCAGCCGCCGGGACGCCCTGATCGACGCCCTGGCGGCCCGTAATATCCGGGCGCGGGGACGCAGTGGGATGAATGTGTGGATTCCGGTGCCGGACGAAACCGGCGCGGTCGCCCGGCTGTTGCACGCGGGATGGGCCGTCGCCCCTGGAGCGCGCTTCCGCATGGACTCACCACCCGGCATACGCGTCACGATCGCCGGCCTCGCGGAGGACGAACTGCTGACGCTGGCGGACGCCATCGCCTCAGCCGTCGAGCCGAAGGAGGCGCGCCGGTACGACTGAAGTGATCGCGCGAGAGGGGGCGCAGGGCGCACGAGGGGGCAGTACGCCTGCGGGGCGGCTGATGGGGCAGGTGGCGGGACGGGAGGCTGGGATTGCGTTGACGAGGCGGGCGGTCAGGGGTGTGCCGCGCGTTCGGGCCGCACGCTCGGAGGCTCGCACCTCGTCAGCCCGCAGGTTGGCAGGGACGGACGGGCCGACAGGCCGGAAGTAGGGGGAACGATGCTGGTTACGATCGCACGATGCCTGATCAGAGCTTTCTTGTACGCGGTCCGCGAGTGGCCGTTCGGCGGGTCTCTTTCCAGGACCGGGAGGAGATCGCGGCCCTCGACCGTGAGAGTGCCGCACTGCACCACCCGTGGATCCCCGCGAGGGAGTCCACCGCGGAGGCCTTTCGCGCGTACGTCGCCAAGTTCGACCAGCCGGCCCACGAGGGTTTCGTGGTGTGCCTCCGGGACGGTGGCGCGATCGTCGGCGGCGTCAATATCAACAACATCGTGCGGGGCGGTATCCAGAGCGGAGCCCTCGGCTACGTCGCCTACGCGTCCACCGCCGGGCACGGCTATATGACCGAAGGGGTGCGCCTGGTCATCGGGTACGCCTTCACCGAGCTGGGGCTGCACCGGCTGGAGGCCAACATCCAGCCGGGCAACGTCTCTTCCGTCCGGCTCGTCGAACGGCTGGGGTTCCGGCGCGAGGGCTACTCCCCACGCTTCCAGTACGCCGACGGCGCATGGCGGGACCACGAGCGGTGGGCGGTCACGGCCGAGATGACCGAGCACACCGCCGGGGCGCGCCTCCCCGACCACTCCTGACCGGGATCCAGGACCACCCCCTCGCTGGGGTCACTCGTCACCGGGAATATCCCTCACCGTGGCCGCGCAGGCCGGTGCGCCGGGGGCGGCTCTGGGTCAGGGCGGCGCCGGCCAGGACGATGAGTGCGCCGACGGGGGTGTTCCAGCTGAGCTGTTCGCCGAGCAGTGTCACACCGGCCGTGGTGGCGATCACGGGGACGAAGTAGGTGACCATCTGGGCGGTGGTCGGACCGACCTCCGCCACCAGCCCGTACTGCAGCAGGAACGCGAAGCCGGTGCCCAGGACGCCGAGCGCGAGGATCGCGAGGAGCGGGACGACAGGGTAGGAGGCCGGAGCGGAGGTGAAGAGTGCGGTTGCCGCGCCCACCTGGGCGGTGGCGAGGAGCATCTGGGTGCCGGCGAGGGCGACGTTGGAGTCCTTGGCTCCGGCGAGGGTGCGCCGTACGTAGATCCAGCCGATGGGGTAACTCAGGGACGCGCCCAGGGCCATCGCGGTCCCCGCCGGGTCCGTACCGGAGAAGCCCTGCCAGGCGCCGAGCACGGTCAGTACGCCCAGGAAGCCGAGGCCGAGCCCCGCGACGCGGCGGCGGGTGGGCCGGTCCTCGGAGAGGGCGACGAGGGAGAGGGCCATGCCCCACAGCGGGGAGCTGGCGTTGCAGATGCCCGCGAGGGTGGAGGGGATGGTCAGTTCGGCGTAGGCGAAGAGGGCGAAGGGGAGGGTGTTGAGGAGGAACGCGGCGACCGCCAGGTGGCCCCAGGTCCGGGCGGAGCGGGGCAGCCGCTGACGCTTGGCCACCAGTACGGCGATGAGCACCGCCGAGCCGAACGCCAGTCGGCCGAAGGTGACTTGCAGGGGCGCGTACGCCTGCGTGCCGACCTTGATGAACAGGAAGCTGAAGCCCCAGACCAGGCACAGGGCCCCGAACCGCAGACGCCAGTCGAGGGGACGGCGTCGCGCCTTCGGCGAGGCGGAGGCGGCGGCCGAGGCGGTGGTGGACGCGGCGGTCGAGGCGGTGTCCGTGGTCGTGACGGTGGGGTCCGCGGGGGTGTCGGTACCGGTCGGAGGCGGAAGCGGAGGTGCGGGAGCCGTCTGGGCTCCGGAACGGGCGGCGTTGCTCATGAGGTTCACGATGCTGGGCAGCATCCCTTAGCACAAGAGAATTTCTGTGGACTCACGGATTAGCATTGCTTACATGTTGAACCTGGAGCGTCTGCGTACCCTGAATGCGGTGGCCCGGCACGGCTCGGTCAGCGCGGCGGCGGACGGACTGCATGTGACCACCTCCGCCGTCTCGCAGCAGCTCGCCAAGCTGGAGCGGGAGACGGGCCAGCAGCTGCTGGCCAAGAACGGCCGCGGTGTGCGGCTGACGGATGCCGGCCGGCTGTTGGCCGACCACGCCGTGCGGATCCTCTCGCAGGTGGAGCTGGCCCAGGCCGAGCTGGAGGCCCACCGCGGCCAGGCCGTAGGGGAGCTGCGACTCGGCGCCTTCCCCACGGCGGCGCGCGGCCTGTTCCCCGCCGCGCTGGCCGGGCTCCGCACCGAACACCCCCAACTCCGGCCACTGCTACGCGAGATGGAGCCGGATGCCTCGGTGCGGTGTGTGGTACGCGGCGACATCGACCTGGGTGTCGTCCTGGACTGGCACAACCGGCCGCTCTCGCTGCCCGAGGGCCTGGCGAAGGCGCCGATCCTGAACGACCCCGCCGACGTGGCCATGCCGGCCGGCCACCCCTTGGCGCACCGGGCGTCGGTCGAACTGGAGGACTTCGCCGACGACGAATGGATCTCCTGGCCGCAGGGCGAGTTCTGCCACGACTGGCTGATGTTCACCCTGCGCAGCCAGGGGATCGAGCCGCGCATCGCGCACATGGCGGAGGAGCACCACACCCAACTGGCGCTCATCGGAGCGGGGCTGGGTGTCGCGGTGGCTCCCCGGCTGGGGCGCGGGCCGGTTCCGGCGGGGGTGAGCGTGGTGCCCGTACGGCACACGATGCGGCGGCACGTCTACGCGATCTGGCGCGCCGACGCCGACCGGCGGCCGTCCATCCGCGCCGCGGTCGCGGCGCTCCGCGCGGCGGGCAAGGAGGTCGAAGGTCGCTGATACCGCGGGGCCGGGGGCTGGGTGGCGGGGTCGGGCACCTGGAACGGGCCCCGGTGGTCGGCACAAGGAGGCGCTTGGGCGAGCGGCACGTTCTAGTGGCCGCATACGGCCTGACCTGGCCTGGTCGGCGGTGGCGGACGCCGCGATCGCGGACGCAGGCGCGGCGCTGCCCAGAGTGCAGTCGAGACCCGTGAGAAAGCGCCCGCCCGCCGCGGCTTTCGCCGGGAAGCCCGCGATATGACCGGCCGCCTTCTGTGCATCCGGGGCGACGAGCGGCGCCGGACGCGCCGACCGGTGGCGTCATGCCGACCGGTTGCAGACATCAGCCTGGAGCAGGCGGGGAGACGTCCCGAACCCGTGCCGCGCGGAGGCCCGGACGGCCTGGTCGCTGGAGTGCACCGTCACGCGTTCAAGTCCGTGCTCGTGGGTCAGTTCCAGCACCGTGTCGATGAGCTGCCCGCCCAGCCCGCCGCCCCGCTCGTCGGGCGCCACGTACACGCACTGCACATCCCCCGATGCCCGGTCCAGCGCGCGCGGATTCGGTACGCGTCGGGTGACCGCCAGTCACGCCATGCCGATGACCATATCGGCGCGGACCATGACCAGGCAGTGGTGCGAGGACGTGTTCTCCCGCGCCCATGCCACGAAACAGCGCACGAACTCCTCGCGCGTGGTGACGGGCGCTCCTTCGAGCTCCTGCACCCACTGCCACCGAAGCGCGGCCACGGCGTCGAGTTCATCCGGGCGGACGGGACGGCTGAGCGTGGTGTCCATCGGCCCGTTGTGGCTCCGGGGACCGGCGGTGGTCATCGGTCATCGAGCGGCGGGACGACTCCCTGGATCAGCCCGAGGTCCAGCAAGTCCTGTGGGCGCACCCGGAGTTGATCGGCCGTGTCGCGCACCGCGCCCGTGTCGCGCTTGAGGATGGCGGCGGCCGCTTCCGGGGCGATGACGGAGAAGTAGCTGTCCGGCGTCGCCCACAGCCGGTCCGGCGCGGCCAGGGCCAGCGCCCCACCGGACCCGCCCTCCCCGATCAGCAGCGAGGTGACGGGCGGACGGGCCGAGGCCAGCGCGGCGAAGACGTCCGCGATGGCAGCGCCCGCACCGGCCCGTTCGGCTGCCGGGTCGTTGGCCGCGCCCGGCGTGTCGATGAGCGTGAGCACCGGTATGCCGAAGCGGTCCGCCATCCGGATCAGCCGGGCGGCCGTACGGAATCCCGCGGGGCGCACGGCTGTGCCGCACTGGGCGGCGAACGCGATCGTGCGGCCGTCGCGTCGGCCGAATCCGCAGCGTATGCCCGGGTCCGTGCCGCCGCAGCGGTCGCCGCTGATCTCCTCGCGCCAGTCGAAATACGCGTCCAGATACGCCGCGGCGCGCGGGCGTCGCTCGGCACGGGCCGCGCACACCGCTTCCCAGCCGGAGGCCGGGAGCCCGTACGCCCCGAGCGCGTACGGTGGCGGCGCGGCTTCGACGGTCGGGGTCGCGGCGGTGTCGGGATCCGCTTCGGCGGCGGGATTCCGGCCCGTCGTTGACCCCGCTGCCGCTGCCGCTGCCGCTGCCGCTGCCGCTGCCGCTGCCGCTGCCGCTGCCGCGCCGTCTGCCGGTGACAGCAGGCGCAGCCAGCGGCCGAGCGCCGTACGCAGGTGGTCCGGCGGAACGATGGCGTCCACCTGGCCGGCCGCCAACTGGCTTTCGGCGCTGTACGCGTACGGGTCGGCGTCGGCGGGCCGTACGCGCGAGCCCGCGAAACCGATCTGCGCGCCCGGCAGCGCGAGCACGACATCGGCGCCCGCACCGAGCGTCGCCCAGCCGCCGCCGGTCGTCGGGTCGCGGACCACGGCGATCTGCGGCAGCCCCGCGGCCCGGTTCAGCGCGGACTGGGCCGCCACCCGCTGGAGCTGTGTCAGAGCCCGCATCCCCTCCTGCATCCGGCTGCCGCCCGTGGCGATCAGTGTCACGACCGGCAGCCCCGACTCCCGGGCACGGGTACCGGCGGCCACCAGCCGGTCGCCCGTGCGCTCTCCGAGGGAGCCCCCGAGGAAACCGAACTCGAAGGAGACCAGGACGGCCTCCACACCGGCGATACGGGCGATGCCGCTGATCACGGACTCCTCCTCGCCGGTCCGTTGCCGTGCCCGCTGCCGCGCGGGGCCGTAACCGTCCCAGCCCAGCGGCCCGTCGTCGTACGGCGCCCCGGCCCCCGGTGCGGGGAATTCCGTGAAGTCGTCCGTCACCACGGCGACCGCCTCGCGCGCGGACCAGCGCGGCGACGGCCCGGACGGTACGGACCGACCGCCGTCCGCGCCCTCCCCGACCGCTCCGGAAGCGCCCGCACTCGCGTCACGAGCACTCCTGCCATGAGCACGGTCGCCACGAGCGCCCCCGCCGCCCGCCTCCGAAGCCCCCGGCGGTACGTCGCTACGCACGGAGTTCCCGTTTCAGTACCTTGCCCATGTCGTTGCGCGGCAGGGCTTCGAGGAAGTGGACGACGCGCGGGCGCTTGTGTGGCGCGAGCTGCCGGGCCACATGGTCGGCCAGCTCGGACCCGGACGGCGCGGCGACGTCCCCGGCCGCCGGTGCCGGCACGATCCAGGCGACGATCCGTTCGCCCAGATCGTCGTCCGGTTCGCCCGTCACGGCGGCCTCGCCAACGCCCGGGTGCTCCAGGAGCGCGTTCTCGATCTCGCCCGCGCCGATTTTGTAGCCACCGCTCTTGATGAGGTCGGTGGCCTTGCGTCCCACGATGCGGTAGTTGCCGGCCGCGTCGCGGGTCGCCATGTCGCCCGTACGGAACCAGCCGCCGTCGAAGGCTCCCGCGGTGGCGTCCGGGCGGTTGAGGTACTCAACGAACAGGTTGGGGCCGCGGACCTGGATCTCGCCGACCGTCTCGCCGTCACTCGCCTCGATCGCCCGGCCGGATTCGTCGACCAGCCGGACGTACACACCGGGCAGCGGTACGCCGACGCTGCCGGGCGCGGGCTCGCCGTCGACCCGTACGCTGGTGTTCATCAGCGTCTCCGTCATGCCGTACCGCTCGATGACACGGCACCCCGCGGCGGCGGCGAGCCGCTCGTGATCGGCGCGCGGCAGGGCCGCCGAGCCGGACACCAGGAGGCGGGCCCGGCCCAGCGCCTTGGCCAGCGCCGGGTTCTCGCCCGCCTCGACGGCCAGGCGGTGGTACATCGTCGGTACGCCGAACAGCATCGTGCCGTCCGCGGTCAGCTCCCGGACGACGCCCTCGGTGCTGAACCGCCCCAGGTGGTGCACGCTGCCGCCGCGCCGCAGCGGCCCGAGGATGCCCAGTACGAGGCCGTGGACATGGAACAGCGGCAGGCCGTGCACGAGGACGTCGTCGGCGGTCCACTGCCACGCCTCCGCCAGCGCGTCCAGGGTGTGCGCGATCGCCCGGCGGGGGATGACGACGCCCTTGGGCGGGCCGGTCGTGCCGGACGTGTAGACGATGAGGGCGGCGGACTCGGCGCCCGGCTCGTACGGAAGCGGGGGCACCTCCGCGCCGTCGGCGGCGGGCTCGACGTCGAGGCGGGGGAGGGCGGCCAGCGCGCCGGGCAGCTCGGCGTCCGGCTCGGCCAGCACGAGCGTCGGGCCGCTGTCCGACACGATGTGCGCCAGCTCGCTCTCGCCGATCTTCGGATTGACGGGTACGGCGGGGACCCCGGCGAGCAGCGCGGCCACCACCGCGACCGCGGTCTCCAGGGTGGGTGTGGCCCAGACGGCCACCCGGATCTGCCCACTGAGGCGGTCGGCGAGCCGGCACGCGTCCGCGGCCAGCTCACGGTAGCTGAGCGCCCGTTCGCCGAAGCGCAGCGCGGGCTGCGGCGATGCGTCGCTGAGCGCCGGAAAGAGCACGTTCACCAGGTCTCCCTCGTCCTCGTCGTCCCACGTCGGTGCCACCGCCCCGGACCTGCCGGAACGGGCCGACCCCACCACTTTGGCAGAGACCACCGACAACGCGATCACGCGGCGCCGCGTGGTGAGCGCCACCGGGCCGCGCGGGAGTGCGACGGGAGCTGTGCGGAAGCCCGGCCGGAGCTGTGTGGGAGAGCGCGACGAAACCGCCGCGCCGGGTGTGCGGCAGGGCCCGGCGCACGGCCCGCTCACCCCGCCATCTTGCGGAAGTCCCAGGACACGACGGCTTCCGGGACCAGCCGCAGCCAGGCGTGCCGGCCGTCGTGCGGCATCCGGTCCAGGCCGAAGTACTTGGTGGCGAACAACCGTTCCGGCCCGTCGAGTTCCGTGCAGGCGGCACCCGCCCGCGGTACCTCGCCGACGACGGTCGCGCTGCCGGTCAGCTCCACCCCGCGCAGCTCTCCGTAGTCGTGCCCGTCGTCGACGACCACCGCGATCCGTGGGTCTTTGCGCAGCTGGGCCCACCGCTTGCTGCGGGTGATCGAGTACAGCCAGAGCGCCGTGCCGTCCCAGGCGAACCAGAGGGCGCCCACGTGCGGTGCGCCGTCCGCGCCCACGGTGGCCACCCGGCAGGTGCGCCGCTCCGCCAGGAAGGCGTCGCGTTCGTGCGGCGTCATCATGATGCGGCGCCCGCGCCGCTGCTGTGTGCCGGTCATCCGTCGTCCACCTCCGCCGTACGGCCTGACTGGGTGTCAGGAAGCATGGGGTCTCTTCCGCGCCGGCGCAATGGCGGATACGCTCGCGCGCCCCGCGCCCCGCAGCCCGCGGTGCCACGGCGGGCGGGCGCCCCCTACACATCAGCACACCCGTGCCCCCATCCTCATCCTCATCCCCAACCCCCATCCCCACCGCGCCCGACAACCGCCCCCCCCGGAAAGGAGGCCAGACAATGGCCCCCGGCGCCCGCCTTCTGGAACAGACCGATCCGGCGACGACGGCACTGCTCACCGTCGAGTGCCAGCGCGGTGTCGTGGGACCGGACGGCGCGTTCCCGGAACTGGCCGACGCGGCCCGTACGTCCGGTGCGCTCGGCCGGGTGGCCCGGCTGGTCGGTGCCGCGCACGACGCGGGGGTGCAGGTTCTGCACGCCGTCGCCGAGCGCCGGCCGGACGGCCGGGGCGCCAACCGCAACGCGCGCCTGTTCGCCGCCGCCGCGCGCCTGCCCGTACAGCAGTTCACCGGTACGACCGCGGTACGGATCGCCGATCCGGTGCCCGTGTCCCACGACGACCTGATCGTGCGCAGGCTGCACGGGTTGTCGCCGCTGGCCGGTACGGACGTGGACCCGCTGCTGCGCAACCTCGGCTGCCGGACGCTCGTCATCGTCGGGGTCTCGGCGAACGTGGCGATCCCCAACGCCGTCTTCGACGCGGTCAATCTCGGCTATACGGCGGTGGTGCCCGCCGACGCCATCGCCGGTGTGCCGGCCGACTATACGGCGGCGATGGTCCGGCACACCCTCGCCCTCGTCGCCACCGTCACGACCACCGGCGACCTGCTTGCCTGCTGGAGCCGTCCACGTCAGCCACGGGCCGCCGCCGGGTGACCGGCCGGGCGGGGCGGTCGCGGGGCCCGCCCGGCGCACCCGTCAGCCCAGCTTGACCGAGTCGCCTGCCACGCTCACCTTGGCCGCGGTGAGCCCTTGGGTGGCGGGGCCTTTGCGTACGCTGCCGTCGTTGATCGCATACCTGCTGCCGTGGCAGGGGCAGTTGATCGTGCCGTCCGCCACCTCGTTCACCAGGCACCCCTGATGCCGGCAGACCGCCGAGAACGCCTTGAACTCGCCCTTGGCGGGCTGTGTCACCACGATCTTGCGGTCCTTGAAGACCATGCCCCCGCCTTCGGGGATGTCCGAGGTCTTCGCCAGTACGCCGCCGGCCGCGCCGCTGTCCGCACTCCCGGAGCCCGGGTCCGCGTCGCCGTTCTTCGACCCGTCGCCCCCGGCCGCCTCCGACGGGCCGGGCGGGGTGGACGACGCGCTGTCGCCGTACCCGTCCGTGCTGTTCCCGCATGCCGCGAGCGCGGCGGCCAGTCCCGCCGCGCCGGCCGCCGTGACGACCGTACGGCGCGCCGTCCCCGCGCCCGCCCGCCCCGCTGATGCCTGCTGAGTCATGGTGTGCCTCCGGCTGTCGGTGCCTTGCCCGCCCCGGGCGCCGTGCGCCGTGAGTGGTGCGTGCCACGTGGTGCGTGCGGCCCCTGGGCGTTGTGGAAGTTCCATACGGACGGGCGGGTGCGGGTGTTCAGGTCCTGTCGAGCGCGCCGCGCAGGAAATCGCGTTCGAACCGGAGGAGGTTCTCGGTGACCGCCGCGTCAGCGGGCGCGTGTCCCGCTCCGGGCAGCGGCAGCACGCTGTGCTGTTTCCCGGCGGCCAGCAGCTCGGCGGAGAAGCGGAGGGTGTGTGCGGGGGCCACGTTGTCGTCCGCGAGCCCCTGGACGAGGAGCAGCGGGCGGCGCAGCAGGTGGCCGTGGCCCACCAGGGAGGAGCGCGCGTAGTGGTCCGGTGTCTCCAGGGGGTGGCCGAGGTAACGTTCCTTCCAGTGCGTGTCGTACAGCCGCTGGTCCGTGGGGGCGGCTCCGGCGACCGCCGCGTGGAAGACGTCGGGGCGGTGCAGCACGGCAGCGGCGGCCAGGAAGCCGCCGAACGACCAGCCGCGGATCGCCACCCGGGACAGATCCAGGTCCGGAAAGCGCGCGGCGGCCGCGTGCAGCGCGTCGGCCTGGTCCTCCAGTACGGGGGTGAGCTGGTCGCCGTGGACGCTCTTCTCCCAGGCCGGGCCACGGCCGGGGGTGCCGCGGCCGTCGGTGATCAGTACAGCGAAGCCTTCCTCGGCGAACCACTGCGCGACACAGGCGAACCAGGTGCGCGCCCGCACCGCGAGCCGGATGCCGGGGCCTCCGTACGGGGCGAGCAGTACCGGCAGCTTTCCCGAACCGGGCTCGTGCCAGGAGGGCAGGTACAGCGCACTGTGCAACGCCCGTTCTCCCAGGACGAGGTGTTCCGGGCGCGGGGTGACGACCGGTTCCTCGCCGAGTGAGGCGATGGACCCGGAGGGTGCGTCTGGCCCGGAGCTGCGCACGTCGGTCACCGGCCCGGAGCCGTGCACCTCGGTCACCGGCCCGTCCGGTGTCACCCCGCTGAGGACCACCGTGCCGCCCGCTGCGACGGCCGTGAAGAGCCCCGGCCCCTCGCTCAGCCGGGACAGCCCGTCTCCTGGGGCCCACTGCCACACATGGACCGTCGTCGGCTCCTCACCGGCGGTGAACCACACCCGTTCCCCCTCCACGGCGACGACCTCGCACACCTCCAGGCCGGGCGGTGTCACGACGGCGCCGCCCACGCTCAGGTGACGGGTGCAGGGCGTGTCCTCGGGCAGGATCAGGGCTCCCGAAGCCGTACGGGCCGGGGTGCCGGGCACGATCACGGTCCAGGCGGGGTCGGTGCGCTCGTGCAGCACCTCGGTCGCACCGGTGTCCGCCGCGACCGTCAGCGTGCGCAATGTCCGCTGGTCGCGGCTCTGTACGCCGATGAGCGGCCCGTGTCCGTCCCAGCCGGCGCTGACCAGGTACTCGTACGCGACCCGGTCCCACGTCACCTCGACGCGCCGCCCACCGGAAGCGGTCACCGGCATGATGTGCAGCGTCACCTCCGCGTTGGCCGTCCCCGCCGAGGGGTACGCCACCGCCCGCGGCGGCCGCTCGGGGTGTGCCGGATCGCTGATGTGGCGCCGCTCCACGCGAGCGGTGTCCGCCCTGGCCACCAGGATGCGGCGGCTGTCCGGGGCCCACCAGTGGCCACGGGAGCGGCCCATCGACTCGGCGGCCACGTACTCGGGCAGTCCGTAGGTGACGTCCGGGCCCTCGGCGGCCGCCAGTTGCCGGTCCGTCCCGTCTTCCAGGGCGACGACGTGCAGCGATCCGCCGGTCACATACGCGATGTACCGCCCGTCCGGAGAAGGCCGGGGATCGACGACCGGCCCGGCGGCCGGTACGCGGAAGGGGGCGCCTCCGTCCGTACGGACGACCCACAGCGCGCCGGAGAGCGCACAGGCCGCCACGCGCGCCGCCGCGTCGGTCGCGTACGCCACCACACCGGTGGCATGCTCCCGGACCCGCTCTCGGTGTACCCGCTCCGCTTCGGGCAGCCGCTCTTCCGCAGCCGAACTCCCCTCCAGAAGCGCCGGGTCGACCAGCACGCGTTCTTCGCCGCCCTCGTGGAGCCACAGCCGGCCTACGGGATCGCTGCCTTTGCCCGTACGGATGAACAGCACGCGGCGGCCGTCCGGAGAGACGCCGAACTGACGCGGCACGCCGAGAGTGAAGCGCCGGGTCCGTGCGAACTGCCGGGGAAACGCGGCGCGACGGTCGTCACAAGAGTCATCAGCAAGGGTCATACCGGGACTCTCGCACGCACCCGCCCGGCTTCCAGCGCTTTCGCGTCAGTCCCGGCTCCGCTTTCGAACTCCGGGCGCGGCCCCGGGAGGCACCGTCGGCCGGAAATATGACGAAGCCCCGCGGACGGGGGACCGCGGGGCTTCGTTCGACAAGTGTACATGTGTTCAGGTGTGGCGTCCTGGTGAGCGCGGTGCGCTTCCTCTGTACGGCTCACGGGCTCTGCTCCACCGGCATCCGCGCCCGCGAAGTGGGATGATGGCCTCGTGACGCTGGAAGATCTCGTCCGGCTCCGCCGGGCCCGTGACCGGATGGACCGCGAGTACGCCAAGCCGCTCGACGTGCCGGCGCTGGCGCGTACCGCCCTCATGTCGCCGGGCCACTTCTCCCGCAGCTTCCGCGCCGCCTTCGGCGAGACGCCGTACAGCTACCTCATGACGCGCCGGATCGAGCGGGCCAAGGCGCTGCTGCGGCGGGGCGACCTGTCGGTCACGGAGGTCTGCTTCGAGGTCGGCTGTACCTCGCTGGGGTCGTTCAGTTCGAGGTTCACCGAGCTGGTCGGCGAGAGCCCGAGCGCGTACCGGGCCCGCAGCCACGACGACGGCGCCGCCATCCCGGCCTGCTACGCCAAGATCTACACCAGACCGGTCAGGAACGGAGAAGCCAGGCAAGCGCCCCGCCCGTAGCGTGTTCCGTATGGACATCAACCTTTCCACCTGTTTCATTGCCGTCGACGACCACGACAAGGCGCTCGCCTTCTACCGGGACGTGCTCGGCCTGGAGGTGCGCAACGACGTCGGATTCGAGGGCCTGCGCTGGGTGACCGTCGGCGCGCCGTCGCAGCCCGACGTGAACATCGTTCTCGAACCGCCGCTCGCGGACCCGAACGCCTCGCCCGCCGACCGCGAGGCCATGGCCGAACTGCTGGCGAAGGGCCTGCTGCGCGCCGTCATCTTCTCGACCGACGACTGCGACGCCACCTTCGAACGCATCCGGGCCGCGGGCGGCGAGGTGCTGCAGGAGCCGGTGGACCAGCCGTACGGCGTCCGCGACTGCGCGTTCCGCGATCCGTCCGGCAACATGCTGCGCTTCAACCAGACCCGCAAGCAGTGAGCGCGCCGCTCGACGTCTGAGGGGCGGCCTCGGCTCGGGTGACCGGTAAGCCGGGGGCGTGGCTGTCACGGTCCTGCAACAGATCCACTTTTCGGGCCCGGAGGCCGGTTTGAGCCTCCGGGCCCTCGGCTAGAGGTGCCGCACGGGAGTCCTGTGGGCCGTGTGGCCGCCGTCGGGCTCCTTCCCCCCACCAGCCGGTCCGTCCGGCACTCAAGAGGAACGAGCACACATGAGCAAGAGCGCGAAGCCCTCGGGCGCCCCGAAGTCCCTGAACACCAAGCGGCGCCTCGCCTTCGGGCTCTGCGGCGGCGTGGCCGTCCTCGCCGTGGCGGCGACCGCGGTGGCCGCCACCGGCGGTGCCGGCCGGGACGGGACGGGCCCGGACAAGGCCGCGTCCCCGCAGGCCCGCAAGGCCGCGAAGTCCCTGAAGGTGATGAGCCTGAACACCTGGCACGGTGGTGCGAAGGTCTCGGACGGCGTTAACAAGATCACGAAGCAGATCCGGACCTCGGGCGCCGATGTCGTGGCCCTGCAGGAGTCGTCCAGTCCCATTGCCAAGGAGATAGCGGGCAAACTGGGATGGAAGCACTATACGGCCAGCGGCACGGACGTCGATCTCCTCAGCAGCAAGCCGATCGAGAAGACGGACGCGTTCTCCGACAAGGGCACCGGCGCGCAGGCGATCGCCGCGAAGATCCAGGGCGTGTGGGTGTACTCGATCCACCTCGATTACACCAAGTACGGCCCGTACAACGCCTGTTTCGACCAGGACGATTACCAGCAGATCCACGCGGACGAGGCGAGCCGGAAGGCGCAGGCCGAGGCCATCGCGAAGTGGACCGGGACGTCACCGGCGATCGTGGCGGGAGACTTCAACACGCCCTCCCACCTGGACTGGACCGAGGCGACCAAGTCCGAGCACTGCAACTCGGCGGTCGCCTGGCCCGCGACCAAGGCATTCGCCGACAAGGGTTTCAAGGACTCCTTCCGCGAGCTGCACCCGGACCCCGCGAAGGAGCCCGGCAACACCTGGTCGCCCGTGACCAAGAAGAACAGCGATTACGACAACAAGCCGGAGCCGCAGGACCGTATCGACTTCATCCTGCACCGGGGCGGCTCGCTGAAGCCCGCCACGTCCAAGACGTTCGGCGGTGGCGCGGACTGGCCCTCCGACCACCTGGCCGTGCTGACCACGTTCACCCTCTGATCGGTCAACGGCTCCTCCCTGTCGCCCGGAACGGACGATGATGGAGGCTTCACTCCCGCCGTGGGGCACTCCCCACGGCGGTCCGGAGCCGTCGAGGAGGCGTTGGCCATGCGTATCCCTGGTCCCGAACCCCGGCCGGACGGCGGGGCGGGCGCGATCGCGGCGGCGGGCGGACTGCACACCTACCAGCTGCGGCTGCACGCGGAGTACGGACCTGTCGTACGGTTCCAGCTTCCGGGCGCGGAGACGGCCGTGTCGGTCGCCGACCCCGTGCTGCTGGAAGCCACCGCCCACATCGACAAACGGCCGGAGCGGCTGTTCGCGTTCCTGGACCCGCTGTGCGAGGCGGGCAACCTCCAGGTGCTGCCGGCCGACGAGCACACCCCCTGGCGACGCGTCCTGCTGTCGGTGTTCGCCGGACGCCCCTCACACGAACGGCACTTCGCGCACTTCACCGCCCTGGCCACCGATCTCGCGGACCGCTGGGCCGAACAGCACGGCCGCGGGCCCGTCGTCCTGCAGAAGGACCTCACCGCCCTGTCGCTGCGGATGATCTGCGAGTACGCGCTGGGCGGCGACGCCGCGGACCCGGAACGCGTCGTCGCGGCCTTCGAGGACGTACTCACCGAATACCTGGGACGGCTCTACCAGGTGCCGGTCCCGGGTACGCAGGAGGAACGCGCCGAGCGGGCGGCGCGGGCCCTCGCCCACCTGCGCGCGACGGTCGACCGAGTGGTCGCGGCGCATCGCACCGGCGGCCGCACGGACCGCAGCGACCTGATCGGCGCGCTGGTCGAGGCCGGTGAGCGGCCCGCGCGCATCCGCGACACCGTCATGGTGGCGCTGCTGGCCGCCCACCACACCACCGGAGTCGCGGTCTCCTGGACCCTGCACCTCCTGGGCCGCCACCCCGAGGTGGCCGAACGCGTCGCCGGCGAACTGGACCGGGTGCTCGGCGACCGCCCGGCGCCGGACTACGCCGACCTGCGGCACCTCACCTACCTGGACATGGTGCTGAAGGAAGCGATGCGGCTCTACCCGCCCGGCCCGTACGGCGCGCGGGAGACGACCGAGCCCCTGCTCCTCGGCGGGTACGAGATCCCGGCCGGGACGACGATCTTCTACCCGTTCTGGGCCGTACACATGAACCCCGACCACTGGCCCGAGCCCGAGAAGTTCGTACCCGAGCGTTTCGGCCCGCGGGAAGTGGCCCAGCGGCCGCGGCTGGCCTACATCCCGTTCGGCCTCGGGCCGCGCAGCTGCGAGGGTGCCGGTCTCGCCATGGTCGAGGCCGAGCTGGTCCTGGCCGTCCTGCTCAAACGCCTCCGCTTCCGGCCCGAACCGGGACACGAGGTGACGCCGGTCGAACGGTTCGTGCTGTGGGCGGGCGACGACATCCACCTGCGCGTGAGCCCGCGCGACGCGGGCCGGCGTCCGTGATCCCCGGCGCGCCGGCCGCCGGGCCGGCCCTACCCGCGCTCTGAACCCGGCTCGGCGGAGCCGTCCGGGAGCGCTTCGGGTTTCGTGTGCAGAATCTCGCGGGCCTGCTCCGCGGCGCGGGCGATGCTCTCGGAGACGAAGTCGACGAACCGGGCGATGTTCTCCAGGCGGGCGGCGGCCGGGGTGCCGGGGCCGAGGACGCCCACGCCCTGCCGTGCGATGCCGACGAGGTGGGCGGTGGCGCGGGCGCTCGCCATCATCGACTGGTACCAGACATCGTCGTCGACGACGTAGCGCTCGCGGCGGCTTTCGTCGCGCTCCCGGCGGACGAGGCCCTGGCTGTCGAGGTACGTGATCGCCTTGGAGACGGACGCCGGGCTGACCTGGAGGCGCCGGGCGAGTTCGGACGCCGTCAGTCTGCCGGAGTCGGTGATGGTGAGACAGGCCAGCACCCGGGCCATCATCTTGGGCATGCCCGAAGCCATGAGGACGGTGGTGAACACCTCCTCGTACTCGCGTACGGCTTCGGCGTCGCGTCCGTGGACCGGCGGCAGCGCCTCCGGGGCCCGGGGCGTGGCCTGCCTGCGCCGGTGGGCTCGGCGTTCGGTGGCGCGATGGGCGAGGTCGGCGCGGTAGGCGGTGGGACCGCCGTTGCGCATGACCTCGCGGGTGACGGTCGAGGTCGGGCGGTCGAGGCGTCTGGCGATCTCCGCGTAGGGGAGGCCGTCGGCCAGCCCCAGTGCGATCTGCTGGCGTTCCTGCTGACTGAGCCTGCCGCCCGGCATCGAGGTCTCCTTCGTGGTGCGTCGGGCTGTCAGCATAGCGTTCATCTTCATATCGTTGCAACGGAGGGAGCCCTGTTGTTGCGTTAATCGGTTGACCAGTGCAACGAAAAGGCTGGTTTGACCTGGGCTTATGTGGATTGTGCGCAACGTTGCTGTTGCCGGATGTGTGAATGCAACGTAGCGTTTCCAACGTCAGAAACGACGAACCGAAGGAAGACACCATGCAGAAGTTCGACACCCCCGCCCCGGTCTCGGCCATCCTCGACATCCCCGCGGGACGCATCCGCTTCATCGCCGCCGACCGGGCCGACAGCACCGTCGAGGTGCTGCCCGCGAACGCCTCGAACAGCCGCGACGTGAAGGCGGCGGAGCAGACGCTGGTCGCATACGGCGACGGCGTCCTGCGGATCGAGGCCGCGCCGCCGAAGAACCGGATCCTCGGCAACGGCTCCGGGGCCGTCGAGGTGACCGTCCAGCTGCCCGCCGGCTCCCGCGTCGAGGCGAAGACGGCCAGCGCCGAATTCCGGGGTGTGGGACGGCTCGGTGACGTCGCCTTCGAGGGTGCGCACGGCTCGGTCAAGCTCGACGAGGCCGAGAGCGCCCACCTCACCCTCCTCGACGGCGACATCGTGGTCGGCCGCCTGGGCGGCCCCGCGGAGATCAGCACTCAGAAGGGCGACCTCCGCATCACCGAAGCCGTACGCGGCACGGTCACGCTGCGCACCGAGAAGGGCGATATCTCGGTCGGCGCCGCCCGCGGTGTCTCCGCCTCCCTGGACGCCGGCACCTCGTACGGCCGGATCACCAACACGCTCAAGAACGCCGACGGCGCCGCCGGCCTGAACATCCACGCGACCACCGCTTACGGCGACATCGTCGCCCGCAGCATCTGATCCGCGCTCTGCGATCCGTACCCACCGACCCGCCGCTTTTGAGGAGCACCATCATGACGACCATGACAGGCAAGTCCACCGAAGCCCTCGACACCGCCGGGCCGGACCGCCCGGACCTGCGGAAGACCATCCAGGACATCGTCGATTCCGGTTTCACCGGGGTGACGCTGCGCGTGCACGACGAGCGGGGCGAGTGGGCCGGCAGCGCCGGAGTGGCCGAGCTGGGCGGAACCGAGCGGCCGCCGGTGGACGGGCACGTCCGGATCGGCAGCAACACCAAGACCTTCACCGCGACCCTGGTGCTGCAACTGGTGGCAGAGGGGAAGATCGGGCTGGACACCCCGGCGGATGACTACCTGCCCGAGTTCGGGCTGGACCGGCGGATCACGGTGCGGATGCTGTTGCAGCACACCAGCGGGGTGTTCAACTTCACCGGCGAGCTCTTCGAGGACGGGACGTTCAAGCCGGGGATTCCCTGGCAGGGCAAGGAGTGGGCGGACAAACGGTTCACGACCTACACGCCGGAGGAACTGGTACGGCTGGCGCTGTCCAAGCCGGCGCGGTTCGAGCCGGGGGCGGACTGGAGCTACTCCAACACCAACTATGTGCTGGCCAGGCTACTGATCGAGAAGGTCACCGGCCGCTCGTGCGCCGAGGAGACGCGGGAGCGGATACTGGAGCCGCTCGGGCTGTCGGGCACCGTGGTGCCGGGCGCCTCGCCGGAGATCCCCGAGCCGCACGCCCACGCGTACTACCGGTACGAGGACGGGGACCGGCAGGAGACGATCGACGTCACCCGCCACAACCCCTCCTGGATCGCCGCCGGCGGTGACATGATCTCGACCACCCAGGACCTCCACACGTTCATCACCGCGCTCGTACGCGGCGAACTCCTGCCCGCCCCGCTGCTGGCCGAGATGTGCGAGCCGCATCCCAAGGCCGGTTACGGACTGGGAGTGTTCGTACAGGAAACGGAGGGCGGCGGCACCATCATCACCCACAACGGCGGCATCATGGGCCACGGAGCGCTGATGTACAGCACGCCCGACGGCAGGAGGACCCTGACCGCCTCGCTGAACTACGTGGACGACGCCGCACTGTCCCTGGCCGGGCCGTTCCAGAAGGCGACGCAGCGGCTCATCGCGGAGGTCTTCGGCAGCGGACAGACCGAGCCGGCTGACGAGGCCGCCGAAGCGGCCCAGCCGGTGGAATGAGCACCTCGGACGGCCGCGCTCCCCGGCGGGGCGCGGCCCACGGGCCCGGGACGCTGGGCCCGTGGGAATGCGGATAGCGGTGCTCGGGCCGGTACGGGTCTTCGACGGCGACGGGACGCCGGTCGGCGTCGGGGGCGCGAGGCCGCGAATGCTGCTCGGCCGACTGGCGCTGGCCGCAGGCGACTTGGTGACGCCCGACGCCCTGATCGACGGCCTGTGGGGCACGCGCCCTCCCGCGGACGCGGTCAACTCGCTCCACGCGCTGGTGTACCGGCTGCGCAAGGCCCTGCCCGACGGCGGGGTGCTGGAGTCGACGGGGGCGGGCTACCGGCTCGCGGTGCCGAAAGATCACGTGGACGCCGTCCGCTTCGAAGCGCTGGCGGCGCGGGGCGGGCGGGAACTCGCCGCGGGGGCGCCCGAGGAGGCGGCTTTCCTGCTCGGCGAGGCGCTCGCGCTGTGGCAGGGGTCCGCGCTGGCCGATGTGCGGGAGGCCCCGTTCGCGGGCCCGGCCGGAGCCCGGCTGGAGGACCTGCGGATTGCGGCGCTCGAAGACCGCTGCGAGGCCGAGCTGCGGCTCGGCAACCACGCCGGGGTCCTGGCCGACCTGGAGACGGCGTCGGCAGAGCACCCGCTGCGGGAACGATAGGCCGCACTGCGTATGCGTGCCTTGCACGCGGCGGGCCGCCAGTCCGCCGCGCTGGCCGTGTTCGAGGACGTACGCGGCAGGCTCGCCGACGAGCTGGGCGTCGATCCCTCGACCGGGCTCCGGGAAGCGCATCTCGCCGTACTGCGCGGCGACGGGAAGCGGCCCGCCGTACGGTCCGGCCCGGCACCCGGACACCTGCCCGCGCGGCTGACCTCGTTCCTCGGCCGGGACGGCGAATTGCAGCTGCCCGACGGGCTGATGGAGAGGTCTCGGCTGGTCACGGTCGTCGGCCCCGGCGGGGTGGGCAAGATGCGGCTGGCCGTGGAGGCGGCGTCCATGCACCGGGCCCACCGGCAGGGCCGGCTGTGGCTCGTCCCGCTGGCCGGGGCGCGCGGGCACGACGGAGTGGCCGACGCGGTACTGGGCACGCTCAGCACCCCGACCGCGCCACGGCCTTCCGGCGACAGCCGCACGGAGCCGCTGGACCAGGTGACCGACCTGCTCGGCGGCGGAGAGGCCGTACTCGTCCCGGACAACTGCGAGCACGTCGTCGACGCCGTCGCGAAGTTCGCACGGCACCTGCTCGAACGCCGCCCGAGCCTGACCGTCCTGGCCACCAGCAGGGAGCCGCTGGAGGTCATGGGCGAATCGCTCTGCCGCCTCGGGCCGCTGCCCCTCCCCGCCCAGGGCGCTGACCCGGCCGAGGCCGCCGCGTCACCTGCCGTACGGCTCTTCGTCGAACGGGCCGCGGCCGTACGGCCCGGATTCACGCCCGACGAGCCCACGATGGGAGCGGTGGGCGAGGTGGTACGCAGGCTGCACGGCCTGCCGCTGGCCCTAGAACTGGCCGCGGCCCGGCTGCGGTCGATGAGCGCCCAGCAGATCGCGCGGCGGCTCGACGACCGGTTCCGGCTGCTGTCCACGGGCAACAGGGCGGCGCAGCCGCGGCAGCGGACCCTGTACGCGGTCATCGGGTGGAGCTGGGAGCTGCTGACCGGCCACGAGCGGACGCCGGCACGGCGGATGGCGGTCTTCCCCGCCCCGACCGGGCCCGAAGCCGTCGAGGCGGTCTGTTCGGGCGGCGCGCTGTCCGCCGGGGACATCCCGTACGTACTCGGTTCGCTGGTCGACAAGTCCCTCGTGGAACGGGCCGGGGACAGCTACCGCCTCCGGCAGCCTGCTCCCGCCCGCCCAGCACCGCGAGATGTGGACCATGCTGTCCACCGAGGGCGCCAACTGGATGCCGCACGCCACCTACGGCCTCGGCGTCTTCGAACTGGACCGGGCGGTGACCGGCGGCGCGCACCTGCGCGGCAGCATGCAGGGGTCCCGCCTCGCCGTTGTCGGCACCCCCGACGGCAAGAAGACGATCACCATCCACACCTCCAGGAGCGGGTTCCGGCCCCCGTATGGACGGCAGCGACGGGGGCTGCCTCGGCCATGAAGAGCGGGGGAGGGGCCGGGAACGACGCTCCGGACGGCGCGGCGACGTACGACTCGCCGGGCCGCCCGCGTACATCAACTCATTGCCCTTGGCGGGCGAACGTACGGATCATCATCTCGATGGAGTGCAGGGGAAGCACGAGATCGACGGCACCGGTCTCCAGCGTCGCCTCGGGCATTCCGGGATAGTCGGCGGAATCCGGGTCCTGCACCACCACGGTGCCACCGCGGCCCTTGACGGCACGGGCGCCCAGCGCGCCATCGCGCCCCGTTCCGCTGAGGACGAAGGCCCAGGCGCCGTCCCCGTACGATTCGGCGGCCGAGGCGAACAACCGGTCCGCCGCGGGCCTGACCCGGTTCACCCGCTCGGTGTCGGACAGTTCCATGGTGCCGCCCGGCCCGATGAGCAGATGCCGGTCGGGAGGCGCCAGGTAGACCCGCCCGGCCTCCGCCTGCTCGCCGTCCCGGGCCATCGTGACCCGGACCCGCGTGCGCCGCTGGAGGATCGTGTCGAGCTGTGTGCGGTGCCGCGGACTCAGATGCTGTACGACCAGCGTCGGCACCGGCGGCCCCGAGACGAAGGATCCGAACAGCTCCAGCAGCGCGAACACGCCGCCGGCCGAAGCGGCGATGGTCACCACGGCGCAGCTCTCGTCGATGCATCGCGGCGTCGCCATACCGCGACTCTAGACCCGGACCTGCCCGACCGGGCGCCGCCGGGCGGTCACTGTCCGAAAAGCCGTCGGCCGGAATTCCGGCCGACGGCCCGAGGTCCCCTCGAAGGGGCGTAGAGGTGCCTATAGGGCAGCGCGGTGCGGCACGGCCTGCGCCCGAGGCTCGGCGCTACTTGAAGAGGCGGTCACCGCTGTTGGCCATGCGGTGACTGCCACCGTGCCGGTTCACCCAGTCGCGGATGTGGTTGATGGCGTTGGCGCACTGCCAGCTGTCGTTGTACTCGTGCTCTCCGGTGAAGTTGCCGTAACCCGCGATGATGCCGTCCACGCGCGCATCGCCCAGCAGTTTGTCGACGTACCACGGATCGTTGTAGGTGGTCGTCCAGGACAGGGTGGCCGCGAGCTGCCCGGCGGCACGGTCCGCGGCGCCCTTCTTCAGCTCCGCGCAGGTGTTGTAGGTGGCTTCCGTGCAGTTGCCGAAGCCCTTGCCGATGTTGTTGTCGCCGTAGTCCATCACCCGCCGACCGTTCGGGAACCCGGAACCGGACCGGTTGAAGGCGTTCCGGACCTGATCGCGGGTCCCGGTCGTCGTGATGCCCTCCAGTTTGCCGAGCTTGTGCTCCAGGCTCTTCCAGCCCCGGCCGCCGACGTCCGGGGTGTCGCCGCCGTGGTACTCGAAGAACCCGTAGAGCACCTGTATCCCGGCAGCCGTCAGCCGCTGTGCCTTGTCCCGGAGCCCGGCGACACTGCACGTACGGTTCTGGGCTTCTCCGCAGTAGTTCGGGTCCTTGATGTCCAGCCAGACCAGCGCCAGCCGGCGCCCCGCGTTGGCGTTGGAGACAATGCGGTCGATCATGCTGTCGAAGCTGGTGCCGTACCGGTTGTCACCGGCCGAGGAACAGTCGTGCCAAGCGCGCCATTCGTTCGGGTTCCACCAGGCACAGACATCGATCTCGATGGCGTTGGCACCGTGCTTGAGCGCGGCGTCCACGCCGTCCAGGGTGTTGACCCGGTGCGCGATGGCGTAGATCGCGTGACGCTGATCGGCTGCTGCCGCCGGTGCCGTACCGGCCGCGGTGACGCCGACGATCGCGCACAGCGCCGCCAGCAGCGCCAGTACCCTCCGCGGGCCGGAGCGACGTCGAAGATGAGTGGTCAAGAAGGTTCTCCTTCAAGTGGGTGTCCTGTAGCGCCCCTGGCGAGCGGGCGCCGCACCCTTCGCGCGCCGTTTCCGTCGCCGCTGTCCCCACGGCGCTCCTCTTCCGTGAAACGTGACGGCGACAAGCCGTCCAGCTGCGGCGAAAATATCCCGCCCGACGCGGCTTTCGTGATGTGTTATCGGTCTATTTCCAGCGGCAAACAGCCATTCTGGCCACGCGTTCCCGCTCCTCACGGCCGGCCCGTATCGGGTGCCGTGTTCCGAGGGCGTGCGGGAGTACGGAACTACGGGAGGGAGTACGGGAGCAGCGGTACGAGTGTGGGCGCGAACCCTCCTACGTACCGTCCTTCCGGCGCACCATCTCGGTAATCCAGACGGGCGCGAACGGAGATGTGCAACCCGGCGAGGTCGGATAGTCCTTGAGCACCTCCAGGCGCTCGCCGATGGCGATGGCCCGGGCGCGGTATTCGGCGTGCTCGATCCCGATCTGCGCCAGGCAGTGGTTCATCGCCCACTGCAGGCGGTCCGGGGCGTCCTTCATCTCCGCCTCGATGGTGTCGAGCAGTCCCGCGAGGTCGAGGCCTTCGGGCTTCTTCGCCACGCGTTCGGTGGTGAGCGCCCAGCCGGCGCTCGCGACCACCGGGTCCGGATCGGCGGACCAGGCCGGCCGCAGCTCTTTTGCGTGCGGGCTCTTCTTCACCACGTAGTTCACGAGCCAGTCGTGCACCTTGGGCGTACGCGCCTCGCGCAGCATGCCGTCCAACTCGTCACGCCCGAACGCCTTCGGACGGCAGATGAGAAGGGCCAGCAGCCTCGCCGCGGTGTCGTTGGTCTCCCAGAGCCGGCAGGCGAGTTCCTGCTGCGTCTTCAGCCGCTTCGCGAGTGCGCGCAGCTTGCCGAGGTGCACACCATGATCGTCGCCGTGTCTCTCGTTCACCTCACGTGTCTTCGGGTCCGCCAGCCCGGCCAGCTCGGCCAGCACGTCGGCCAACGCGGTCTCGACCACCTCGGCCTCCCGTCCCTCGCGCGCGAGAACTCAGCCTACGACGAAAGCCGGCCTTTCGCCGTACGGCCGGCCTCTTCGGTCGGGCACGTCCGGCCTGCCCTTTCCCCTTTCTGTCCGGCAGAACAGGAATGCGTCGTGTCCGCTGACGCCGACAGATCACCGGCGGCCGCCTCGGCGATCTCCACGGCCGCAAGCGGCTCTTCCTGATCAACCTGCCCATTGGCCTGGCGGCCCTCCTCCTCGGCCTTCGCTACCTGCCCGAATCAGCCGCCCAGCGCGAGTCCGGCCAGCAGGGCCCCGGCCTGCGGAGCCCGCCGTCCGTACTGACGTGCGGCCAGGCTCATCGGCAGCCAGGCACCGCCCATCTCCGACCTGTTTTGCGCGGCCTGCCTGCGCGGGAAATATCGAACGCTCACCATCCCGGCGTCGTATTTTTTCGCTCTGAAGCGGCCCGCCGGGGACCGCCGGGCGGCACGGGCCCCCGTACGTCCCACGCAGCCCACTGCGCCGCCGCCCTGGCCTTTCGTCCGGCCTTCGCTACCGTGTACGGGTCCTCTTGGCGGAACCACTGAATGGTTGCAGTACGACTTGCAAAGTGATCTGGGTAACATAAAAGAAGCGAACAGCGAACAGCGAACAGCGAACAGCGAACAGCGAACAGCGAACAGCGAACAGCGAACAGCGAACAGCGAACAGCGAACAGCGAACAGCGCCTGACGTGTAGCGGCAGCCGGGCGTCCGGAAGCGGCGGCCATGTACGGTAGCCGGCCGCTTCGCGTGCCCGTGGGACACGACGCCCATCGGTGGAGCACCTTCCAGGGGGAGCGCACCCTGGTGGTCACCGCTCGCACGGTCACCTCGACCGTCAGGGTCCTTGAGGCGCTGCCCGCCCTCCTGCGTGGCGACAGCCGGGTGACCGTCGTGTTCGCCCACGACCCCACCTCCGCCTTCAACGACGGGGTCCTCGACCTGCTCCGTGCTGCCGGTTGCCGGGTCATGCCCTGGGGCCAGCTGGAAAGTGCCGCGCCCGACCTGATCCTCTCCGCCAGCGAGAACGTCGATGTGCCGGAGGGCGATTGCCCGGTGCTGGTGCTGCCGCACGGCGTGGGCTTCCAGAAGTTCGTGCCGGATTCGCGCAGTTCCCGCGACCGGCTGTCCGGCGTCGTACCGGACGCGTTGCTGGAAGCAGGGCGTGCCTGGCTCGCCGTTTCCCACCCGGACCAGGAAGACCAGCTGGTCGCCGCACACCCGAAGGCCGCGGGACACACACTGCTCGTCGGAGACCCGTGCCTTGACGAACTCGCCGCCGGCTTGCCGTGGCGCCGGGCCTACCGAGAGGCGCTCGGGGTGGCGGATGATCAGTGCCTGGTCGTGGTCAGTTCCACCTGGGGGCCTACGTCGCTGCTGGGCGCGGAGCCGGAGCTGCCTGCTCGTCTTCTGGCGCAACTGCCGTACGACGAGTATCGGGTCGGAGCGATCGTGCACCCCAATGTGTGGGCGGCGCACGGAGGTTGGCAGGTCCGTACCGTACAGGCCGCCGCACTGGAGGCGGGGCTGCTGCTGATGCCGACGGTTCATGCCTGGCGGCCGGCGCTGGTCGCGGCCGATGTCGTGGTCGGCGACCACGGCTCGGTGACCATGTACGGGGCGGCGCTCGGCAAGCCGGTGCTGCTGGCCGCCTTCGGCCAGGACGCGGTGCCGGGCACCGCCATCCACGCCCTGGCGTGCGTCGCACCCCGGCTCGATCCGCAGGAAAGTCTTCAGCAGCAGATCGATGACGCCGTGCGTGAGCACACCCCGCAGCGGTACGCCGCGGTTGCGGAGCAGGCGTTCGCCGAGCCCGGACAGGCGCTGGCCCGGCTCCGTACCGCCGTCTACCGTCTGCTGAAGCTGCCCGAGCCGTCTGCTTCCGCACCTGCTGCGCGGATGCTGCCACTTCCCGAGCCGCCGGCTTCCGAGGTCACATCGTGGCGCGTGACCACCACTGCCACCGAGCAGAGCGGACAGGCAAGTGGACAGACAGGTGTGCCGACAAGCGGGCAGACAGCGGTCACGGTGTGCCGCTTTCCCGGTGCCGGGCCCGGCCTCGGCGGCGACGTACCGGAAACCGCCGCCGTGTCGTTCTCCCACCTGGCCTGCAGGGACGACGAGAGTGACCGACGGCTGGTCGAGAGCGCCTCGGTCCTGCTGCGCCGATGCCCGGCCGCGACCGCGATCGAGGCGCTGCGCTGGATACAGGACACTCTCGCCCAGTGGCCCGGCAGCCTGCTGGCAGCGACGGCGCTAGGCTCCGGCGGTTTCCTGGTCGGGTGCCGCGACGGGCGAGTCGTGGAAACCACGGCGACCGGCCCCGCCCTGGACCCAGGGCTGCCTGCCGCCATCGTCTACACCTGCCTGCGCGCCCAGCTCCCGCTCGACGACGTCACGGTACTGCTGCGGATCGGCACGGCACGCGAGGAGGATGTCGTACTGCGCCTGCGCCCCAAGCCGCACCCGAAGCCGTACCCCGAGCTACTGGGGAGGCTGCCCGCCTGAAACCGAGGCTGCCTGCCGCCTGTCTGCCGCCTGCCTCCTCCGCCCGGTTGCCGCGCGGGCGTCACTCTTCGTCCACCGCAAGACGCGGCGCCAGACGCGCCAGACGTTCCCGGAGCGTCTGCGCGAAGGGGCTGCCGCCCGCCTCGTGGATTTCGAGGGCCCGGGTCAGGCAGGCGTGCACGGTGTCCTGGTCCGCACGGCCGGTCCGTTCCGCGATGTCGGCCATGGTCACCAGTGCCTGCGCCTCATAGTGGGTCGCCTGTTCCGTACGCAGCACCTGGGCAGCCTCGTGGAGCGCACGGAGAGCCGCGTCGGGATCGCCCAGGTGGTCGTACACCGTGCCGAGAGCGGCCGTCACTCGCGCCGCCATCCGCCGGTCCGCACGGTCCAGGAGGTCCTGGTGCGCCTGCTGGAGCGTGGCCAGAGCCTCCGTGTGATCGCCGTGCGCGTCCAGGGCGCAGCCCAGGAAGTAGGCGGCGATGGCCGCGCCCCGTACTTCGCCGGCCTGCTGGTTCAGGTCGAGGGAGTACCGGTACGCGCCGATGGCACGCCCGGGGTCGGCCCGGTCCCAGTACCGTCCGTAGAACTCCTGCACGGATGCGCGCAGGACGAGGTGGCCGGACACCTCCGCACAGGCGACCGCGGTTTCCAGTTCCGTGCGAGCCCGGTCGTCTTCGCCCAGGTCCAGCAGCGGGCGTGACAGCAGGCTGCGCAGGCGGGCCTCGGCCGCCGGCACCACCGCGGCCGCTGCCGCTGCCGCTCCCAGTTCCAGCGACTCCTTCCACGCCCCGAGGTGCCGCTGATGCAGGAAGAGCACCGTGAACGCCTCGGCCAGCTGCCACGTCGGCGTGTGCAGTTGCTGCCGGGCGGCCGTACGCAGGACGGTCAGGATGTTGGCGCGTTCGGTCTTCAGCCACTCCAGCGGGGCCGGACCGTCCTCGGCTGTGAACGGATTGCGTGTCCGGTCCAGTAGTTCGGACAGGTCGGCGATGCGCAGGCGGTCCTCCCTGATGGCCCGGTCGGCAAAGGCCGTCAGGGTCAGGTAGTGCATCAGGACCCGTTGGGCGAGCGCCGCCTCCTCGGTCGCCGGCTCTTCCGCGACAGCGCGTTCGCGGGCGTGCAGGCGCACCAGGTCGTGCATGAGGTAGCGGCCGTCATCGCTCACATCCAGGAGGCCGGCGGTATCCAGTACGTCCAAGAACGGCTCCACCCCCGCGGTGTCGCTGCCCGCTGCGGCCGCGGCCACTGCCGCGTCGAAGCTGCGTACGGGCAGCCAGCCCAGCAGACGGTAGAGGCGGGCGGCACCCGGTGGGAGCAGCCGGTAGGAAGGATTGAGCACAGCGGACACCGAATGCTCCCCTCGAAGTGACAGACCGGCGAGCCGCCTGCTCTCGTCGTCCAGTTCCGCGGCCAGCGATGCCAGGCTCAGCCGACGGCTGGTGAGGAGGCGGGCCGCCGCGACGTGGAGCGCCACCGGCAGACCGCCGCACAGCTCGACCAGCCGCTCGGCGGCCGGTCGCTCCGCGGCCACGGCCTGCTCGCCGCACCGTTCGGCCAGCAGGGCCAGGCCGCCGGCCAGGTCCAGCGGTTCCAGCGGGATCAGCGCGGCCCCGTCGACGGCGGCCAGCTCCCCGAGCCTTCCGTGGCTCGTCACCAGCACCACGCTGCCCGGCCCCTTGGGAACCAGGGCCCTGACCTGGGCGGGCTCGCTGACGTCATCGAGCACCAGCAGCATCCGCAGGCTCGCCGAACGCGACCGGAACAGCGCGGTGCGCTCGGCGAGCGAGCGCGGCATGTAGTCCTCGGTCACGCCCAGCGACCTCAAGCACATGGCAACGGCCTCGGAGACGTCCGCACCGCCCCTGCCGCCAGGCTCCCGCAAATCCCCGAAGTCGACGTACAACTGTCCGTCCGGGAACCGTTGCCGGGACCGCTCGGCCCACCGGCAGGCCGTCGCCGTCTTGCCTACGCCGGGCAAGCCCTCCAGTACTCCCAGCGCGACGCGCGCCGGGCTGCTCCCGCCACCACCACCGGGCAGGCACCCGTCCAGGAGGGCAAGGTCCGCAGTGCGGTTGACGAAAGCAACGGTCAGCGACGGTACCTGGTCCGGCCTGGCCGGAACGGGACTCGGTACGGGACTTGGCGCGGGCGGCGGCTGCATGTGGAAGGTGATGGGGCCGTGGATGTGCGAGCCCTGGAACGCCGGACCGTGGTACACGCCACCGCTGACGGAGCTGACGGAAACGTGCGAGGCTTCCTGCCCCAGCTCGGAGAGCAGGCTCCGCAGCTCCTCCACGGCCGACGGGTCGGCCTGCAGCACGCTGAGCATCCGCTGACGCCAGTCGGCCTCGATCTCTGCCAGCGCACCGGTGTCGCCCGCCGCACGGGCCTCCGCCAGTTCGTCCCCGGCGGCCTGGAGTTCCTCGTCGGTGGCCCCGCGCGCACCGCGCCGTTGGAAGAACCGGCTCACTCGCTCTTTGGCCTGCCCCCAGGTCTCCGAAACCATCAGCCCGACCAAAGTCGTCGCCCCCGACGCCGCGAGCGCCGCCAACTCGGCTTCCACCCAACCCCCTCGTTTTCGGCCTGCCCCGACGGAGCGGCCCGTCCCACCGTAGAGTGATCCCGTGGCCTTGCCCAGCCCGTCCCACGCCGTCACCTTTGCCGTATACGGCCCGGGAACGGACGTGTGACGGCGCAGCACGTCACCGGATCACTCTGCGCTCGATCGACCAAGATCGTAAAACGGGACGGGCCGCTCGCGCTGGGGCGGGAGCCGGGAGTCGCAGAGCCGAAAGCCGGAAGCCGAAGAGCCGGGAGTCGAAAAGCCGGCGCGTGGTCGGCCAACCGGCACCTGTGGACCGCGGCGGTCGCCGGGTGCAGGATGTGCGGAGCGACCGATACACCGCCTGCGGTGCTCGGTTGGCCGCCTTCTCGGAGACCGGGACCATGCCGTGAGTCGGAAGGGAATCGGATCGGCCGGTGGCGCCGTGCGCGTGACGCGGCCGATCAGCACCAGTGTGGCCGTCGGCATCACTGTGGCGGTGCTGGCGCTTGCCAACCTGGTCAACAGCCGATGGGCGCCGTCATTCGGGCTGCTGACTGCCGTCGTGGTGTGCGTGTTGCTGCTGGGGGTGTTGTTCTGGGCCGGATGCACCTGGGCGGATGCGGGACTGGATGCTGCGACGCTGAAGCGCGGCGCAGGCTGGGCGATGGTCCTGATCGGGCTGGTCGGCGTGGGCTACGCCGCGGCGGCGCTGCTGCCGGTCACCCGGGGCCTGTTCGCGGACGAGCGGTACGGCGGGCTGACCGGTGGCCAAGTGGCGTTACGCGTCCTGGTCACGGTGCCGGTCGGCACGGTGCTGCTGGAGGAGATCGCCTTCCGGGGTGTGCTGTACGGCCTGGTGCGCCGGGCCCGGGGCGCGGTGTGGGCGACGGCCGTGTCGAGCGTGTTGTTCGGGCTGTGGCACGTCCTGCCGTCGCTGGGATTGGCGACCGACAAGCCGGCCCTGACGCCGCTGTTCGGCCGCTCCGCGCTCGGGGCGGCGGTCGCCGTGGCGGCGGCGGTGCTGTTCACCGGGGCGGCGGGCGTGCTCTTCTGCGAACTGCGCCGCCGTAGTGGGAGCCTGCTGGCGCCCATGGGTCTGCACTGGGCGGCCAACGCGTTCGGCTACTTGACCGGCTTCCTGCTGCGGTGACTACGCGATACGAGACTACGGGACTACGGCGACCGGCCGGGGTGACGGCCCGGGCCCGGACCCGGGGGCGCGTTCCCGCACCGTCCCCGCCCCCTGCCGCCCCCCCCGAGACGCGCGGCATACGCCGTCACTTATCACCACCGATGATGTCTTTGAGTCGGCCGAGGTCCTGCGCAGTGACGTCCGCGGGCCGCATGACGGCGTGCCACGCGTCCACGTATTCGGTGGTGTAGGTGTGCCCGTGGCCGGGCGGGACACCGGTGGCGAACGGAAGGTCGGCGGTGACCTGCCAGAAAGTCACCAACGGTAGCCACACCATCTGTTCGAGTACGTCGGAGCCTGGATGCTGGCCGATCCAGTCCGGTTCGCTGTAGACGAGGCGCGGGCTCCACCAGACGATCGGGTCGGACGGGTGCATGAGGTAGAGGGCGCGGCTGCCGTTCCAGGGCCGGTCCGCCGGCGGGATGCCCGCGGTCGGATCGTTGGCGAACCGGACGGTCCGCCCGCTTTTGTAGACGGGCTGGGCCTCGGGACTGCCGGCGTCACGGTGGTCGCTGAACTCCCGGAACAGCGTGTTGAAGGCCGGCGGGCCGGCGAACAGGGTGCCCGCGGTGCGGTTGCGCAGGTCGTACTCCCCGCTGAAAGCGGTCTCACCGCCGAAGGACCCCAGGCTCTCCCCGCTGACGAACAGCCGCGGGCGCTGGTCGGGCGGCAGCTTCGACCAGGCGTCGTACACGGCGTCGAAGAGGGCGCGGCCCGCCTCCCGGGCCTTGGTCTGGTCGACCAGGTAGGAGAGCCACGACGGGAGGTAGGAGTACTGGGTCGCGACGGTGGCGGAGTCGCCGCCGCTGAGGTACTCGAAGGAGTCCACCGCGGCGGGGTCGACCCAGCCGCTGCCGGTCGTCGTCATCACGAGCAGGTTCTTGCGCTGGAAGCCGCCCTGACGGGTCAGATCGGCGACCGCCTTGGCGGCCCGGGACTCCGCGCTGCCGGCCGACGCCAGTCCGGCGTAGGACCGGACCGGTTCCTTCGCCGGGCGGCCGGTGAACTTCCCGATGGCGGCCGCCGACGGACCGGTGCCGGTGAAGTTGCGTCCTTGGAGGCCCAGCGAGTCCCACGGTACGAGCGAGCCCGGCCCGCCCGAACGCAGGGTCGTCGTGGGCCGGTGTGCTCCTTCCTCGGTCGTCGTGTCGCGGAGCGAGAAGGTCTCGTTGGCGAGGCTGACGAGGCCGTCCAGCAGCAGCCCGGTGAAGATCGCCCAGACGAGAGCGGCGATGGCGGTCCAGCCGACGGCGGACGCGGCACGCGGCCCGATCCAGCGCTTGAGCAGGCGCACGAGCCGGCGGTACAGGCTGCGGATGCCGCGCGCGGTCAGCAGAAGGAGGTAGAAAACCAGCACCGCGATGAGGGGCGATGCCACGGCGAGCGGGACGTTGTAGTCAGTCACCCCCATCAGCCGGCGGATTTGGTACTGCCAGTACTGCCCGAAGCCGAAGAAGAGGCCGAACAGGATGACTGCGCCGAGGAAGAAGGCGGACCAGGACCTGCGCTTCGGGGGCCGCGGATCCCGATCGGCGAACGCGCGCCACATCCGCGCGGCGAGTACCCCGGCCGCGTAGCCGAGGGCCGCGTTGATGCCGCAGATCAGCCCCTGGAGGATGCCACCGCGCGGGAGCAGCGACGGGGTGAAGGAGAGGCAGGCGAACAGCAGCGCGCCCCAACACCCCGGGAGCGTGACGGACAACGGCTTCTGGCGACGACGGGGCTTCGGCGACGGAGACGGGGCTGCCGGCGCCCCCGAGGTGTCTTCCGTCATGGTTACCTCCGTCCGAAGGACCCAAGGACCCAAGGACCCACTGGGACAACACAACACCCAACGCCACCACCGAAGCCGGTGCCGGTCCAAGAGCAGGATCAGGACCGGGACCAGGGGCGCGACCGATCCCACCAAAACGATGCGATCGAGCGCGTCGGCAGCGGTACTCCGAGCGGCATGTGCGGTGCGGAGCGAAAGAGCGTGCGCGGGCTCGTTCCGACGGCAGGCGGCCGGCGTACGGAACTTCATGGCCGGGGCCTGCCCCGTCTGCAGTCGACAGTAGGGCGCCTGCGCGAAGGGAGCCATAGCCGGACGGGCCAAAAGGCAGCGGCGTCCGGGAGCCGCGGTCCGATCCGTACCGCGGCCGCCCTCGGCTTGACAGGCAACCAAAGGGTTGCCAATCTGGAGGTGAGGGGGTCGGACGACATGGACGAGGTATTCAAGGCGCTCGCGGACGCGAGCCGCAGACGGCTGCTGGACCGGCTGAACGAGCGGGCCGGGCAGAGTCTGCGCGAGCTGTCCGCGGGGCTGGAGATGAGCAGGCAGGCGGTGTCCAAGCACCTGGCGGTCCTGGAGGGCGCGGGTCTGGTCACGGCGGTCCGCCAGGGCCGGGAAAGGCTGCACTACCTCAACCCCGTACCCATCCACGACCTCGCCGACCGCTGGATAGGCCAGTACGAGCGGGGCCGGATGGCCGCACTCAGCAATCTGAAGCACACCTTGGAAGGAACGGCGATGAGCAAGCCCGAGTTCGTCTACACGATCTACATCCACACCACACCCGAGAAGCTCTGGGAGGGGCTGACCAGCCTGGAGTTCCTGAAGCAGTACCACGGCGGCTACGCGCCCTCCTCCGACTGGAAGACCGGCTCGAAGGTGCTGTGGCCGGTCGAGGACGGCGGCGAGCCGCAGGACCTCGGCCAGGTCGTCACCGAGTCGGAGCCCGGCAAGCGGCTCGCCTACACCTGGCACACGCTGCAGCCGATGCACCAGAAGATGTTCGGCATGAGCGACGCGGAGTTCACCGAAGCCGTCAAGGAGCGCTCGAAGGTCTCCTTCGACATCGAGCCGGCCGAGGAACCGGAACTGGGCGTCAAGCTGACCATCACCCACGACGGCTTCACCTCGGACGACTCCAAGATGCTCGAGGGCGTCAGCGGCGGCTGGACCATGATGCTGTCCGAGCTGAAGACGATCCTCGAAAGGGTCTGATCCGCTCACCGGCCTCGGCCTGGTCTTGGCGACCCCTGCGTCACGTCATTCCCGCGACAGGTGTGTGGTGCGTCATCACCTTGCGAAAGCGAACCCTACGAGACCGAAGAAGGTGCTCGAAGCGAGTGTCACCAGTGCGTACCATTTCGGGTACTCGTATTTTTCCCTCGTGATGCCACGGCGTCGCTCTTCGGCGTATTTCAGATACGGTTTTCTGACGGGGATCAGACCGATGGTGAGACCGATCCATCCGAAGGAATAGACGACCAGCATCTGCTCGGCATTCCAATGCTGGTACTGAAGTCGCCCTACCACAATCATGCCGAGACAGCATGCGAAAGAAGCCGCGAAGCATGCCAGTGTCACCGTGCGCACCCTCAAGGTCCTACCCACGGTCAAACAGAGGATGAAAGTGGCGCAAGCTGCCATCAGCAGCAGATACGGAAGGGGGAGTCGTGCCAGCACGCTGGTCCTTTCGACGGTACCCGAGGGTCGGCGGGGTGTGCGCGCCGACCCTCGGGTGTATTCCTGCAGCGTATCTGTCAGGAGTGCGAGCAGGTCACAAGCCCAGTAGGCCAGTGATCGGCGAGATGAGGTCGTGACCGATCTGAGTGATCTTCGTGCCGATTCGAGTGGCTTTCGAGATGCCTTCGAAGTCGGCGAGCTTTCCGATCCACTTGGACTGGCCGAAAGTGACCAGGCCCAGGAGGGCGCTCCCGACGGACTGCCTGAACTCGGAGCTGCCCAGCCCGTATCCGTAACCGGTGAAGCCGACGTTGAGCGCACTGAAACCGAGGGAAGCGAATGCTGAGAACTCCGCGACGGCCGCTGCGTACGGTGCAGCGGGAGCGGCGGGGGTCATGGAGAGCATCAGGGCCGCGAAACTGGAACCAGCGGAAAAGAAACCGGTGAAGATGCTGGCAGTATTGGTGAAGTTGGCCAGATCCCGCGCCAGCTTTATATCCCAGGGAAGCTTATCGGTCTTGTCGTTCTCCGGAGTGTCGGCGGGGTTTTTCCCGGCCTCCTTGGCCCGGCGTGCTTCCTCGGCGGCCTTTCTGGCTGCCTCCGCTATTTCGGCCTTGCGCTTGGTCGTGGCGATCCGGTGCGCCTGGGTAGCGGCCACTGCCGCCGTCTTGGCGTCCTTGCCGGCCTGGAGGGCAAAGGCGCGGGCGGACGCGGCCGAGGACTGTGCGGAGTTCGCGGAGGCCACGGCGCGGCGAGCGGCGTCCACCGCGACGTTGGCGGAGTAGTTGGCCGTGCGGGCGGCCGTGCGGGCGCCGGCAGCGGCCTGCTTTGCCTTGTCGGCCGAGTGCTGGGCGTTCTTGGCCGACTGCTCGGCGGCGTCGGCGTTCGACTCCGCCTGCTTCTTGTAATCGTCGGCCTTCTTGGCCGACTTCTGCGCCTGGTCCGCCCATTCCAAGGCCTTCGCGGCATTGTTGCGGGCGTGTGCCGCCGCCTCCTGCGCACGGCCGGCGGCTTCCTGCGCCTTGTGCGCGATCTTTCCGGCGGCGGCGATCGCGCCCTGAATGGCGGCGATGTGCGTCGCGGAGTCGTAGTCGAGCTGCGCGGTCTTGTACTGGGTGGACATGAGGAGGTTGCGGCGCATCCACGCCGGGCCTTCCATCGCGACCTGGGCGTGAGCCTTGGTGTAAGGACCCGCGCCGGCGATGAGTGTGGAGGTCGCAACCGACTCGTCCTCCTGCTGCGCTGCCTCGAACGCGTCGTTGAAGAACGCGTGCAGTGCCTTGGCGCTCCCGTCGTCCAGGGCGTCGCTCGCGGCCTTCTTCACCGCCTTGCCGGGGGAGGAGGCCAGCACGCGGCCGATCGCGACACGGTTGTCGTCCAGGGCGGCCTCGATGACGCCGGTGCCGAGGAACGTCGTGGCGGCGTCCGGGGCGTCGCTCTGCAGCGCCTTGGTCGCTGCTTCGGCGATGTCCGGGGTGGACGTCCGGGCGATGTAGAGAACGGTCTCCCGGTCGTCCTGCCGCTGCGCGATCAGGCGGTCGGTGTCGATCCAGGCGTGGATGTCGGCGTCGGTGCCGGACAGGGCGAACCGGGCGGCTTCCCGCGACCAGGAGCCGTGCGAGTCCATCAGGGCGATGGCCGCCTTGCGGCCGAGGGTGGTGGCAAGGCCCGTGTTGCCGGACTTCAGCGCCGACTCCGCCTGGGCGATGGCGTCCTTCGTCGCCTGTGCCGTCCGTTCGGCCAGCGTGCGCTTGCCCGCGAGATCCGCCTGCTCCTGCTCTTCGAGCTGCGCGAGCAGACGCGCCTCTTCCATCGCCTGCTTCTTGTCCTCGTCCAGGCGCTGCCACTCGGCTTCCCGCGCCTGCTTCTCCACCTCGACCGCCTTGTCCACGGCCTCGGTGGCGGCGTTCGCGGCCTTGGTGGCCTCGTCGGCGAAGGCGGTGGCCTTGTTCGCGTAATCGACGGCCTGGCCCGCATACTGGGCGGCCCATTCGGCGGCCTCCGCAGACTTCTCCGCGTGATCGGCGGCGCTGTTCGCGGCGTCGCGCGCGGTACGGGCGGCTGCCGCTGCCGCGTTGGCCAGAGCCTGTGCGGTGCCGGCGGCGTTGGTGGCGATCGCGGCGTTGGCGCTCGCGATCCGCGCCTGCCGCTTGGCCTCCGCCGCATGCGCCTGTGCCGCGCCGGCGGCGGTGGCGGCCGTGGCGGAAGCGTTCGCGGCGGCCGAGGCGTTCCGCGCCGCGGAGGCGGCAGCGGCCCCGGCGCCGGCCGCCTGGGCCGACGCGGTGGCAGCGTAATCGGCGGCCTTCGCCGCGCTGCGTGCCTTGGCAGCGCCGTCGCGGGCGGCGATGGCGGCGCTCTTGGCGGCCGATGCCTTGGAGGCGTCCTTCGAGGCGGCGATGGCGGCCCGGTAGGCCGCGGAGGCGGCGGACCCGGCGATGGCCGCGGCATGGCTCGCCGCGGTGGCCGCATAGGCGGCGCGGCGGGATGCCTGTACGGCGGCGTGGGAAGCGCGGATGGCGATCCGGGCCGCGTTGGCAGCATCGTGCGCGGCCCCGGCGGCCTTACGGGCCGCCTTGCCGGACAGGGCCACATCGTTCTCGGCCGCCTTGGCCTCGACCGCCGCCTTGTCCGCTGCTCTCTTGGCTTCGTCAGCGGCGGTCTTGGCGCGACTGGCGGCCTCCTCGGCCAGCTTCGTCTTCGCGTCGGCCTTCTTGCCCTCGCGCTCGACGACCGCGACGAGTTCCCCGATGGAGGCGGCTTCCTGGTCACGGGCGCGGGCGATGTGCTGGCCGGTGTCGAGGAACCACTCGACGTCATTGGCCGTGCCGTCCAGGGCGCGCGAGGCGTACTTCTTCACCTCCGGGCCCGCCTGCACCAAGAGCGTGGACACCTCGAAGCGCGCGTCTTCCAGGCGGGCGGTGTACTGGCCTTCGCCGAGGTACTCCTCGAACGCCTCCTGGGTGCCCGCGTCCAGGGCGGCGCCGCCTTCCCGGCGTACGGCCTTGTCACCCGTGGCCATCACGATCGAGGTGGCCACGCGCAGGTCTTCCAGGATGCCGGCCTTGAAGCCGCCCTTGAGGTAGTCGGAGATGGCGGCGTCACCGTGGTCAAGGGCTTCGCCGGCGTCGCGGCGGGTGCCCTTGCCTGCTCCGACGAGGGAGGACGAGACGGCGACGCGGTTGTCCTCCGCCGTGGCCGCGGGCAGTTCGACGGTCAGGAAGGTCTGGACATCGGCGTCCGAGCCGATCAGCGCCAGTTCCGCGGCCGCGCGGGTGGCCTTGCCGCCCAGCAGCCATGCATTGACCACCTTCGCCCGGTCGGTGTCGGGGAGGTTCAGGGGATCACCGTCGTTCGACGGAGCGTCGGCCCAGGCCGCCACCGGGTTGAGGACCATGTTCGAGGCAGCGACGGCCGCGGTGGCAGCGATGGCGCCGACAACGCGCCGCCGGCTCCAGAAAGTGGTGTCCAAAACGGTCCTTCGGAATCGATGCCTGGAGATGGCCCACCGATGGCGGCGCCCCAGACGGAGAGGTGTGCCAGGCGCCGCCATGTCCCGGGTCGACGCGGGTGGTTACGGCAGGGACACGACAGGCGCGCCGCAACGCTACGCACGCACAGCAGAGCTCTTCTACCAGGAGATGCCTAAGTAAGAAATGAGAAAGCGCACAAAGGTGCTTTGATCCCTTTCATCAGGCGATGTCCGACCTATGTGTCTAGCGCCGGGTGAGGGGATGTGTTTGGATCTGACGTCTCTATGATCGGACTGCCCGGCACGCCGAACACCGCCTCGGCCCTTGGCGGGCGCGCGGCACCGATCGCCCCACCTGCCCCACGAGGTATCTCGTATGAAGCTCGCACGGCGGATCATCGCCACCGGTGCGGCTGTCGCGGCTTGTGCCGCGGCGGTCGTCGTCACCTCGACCTCCTCCTACGCCAACGGAACCGATGCGCCGATATCGGTGGCCGACGGTCAGCCCGGTTACGCGGTAGAGGACTTCAGCTACCCGAACGCCGACAAGATCAAGGCGGAGAAGGGGATCATCCTCAAGCGGGGCGACGGGCACATCACCCTCGCCGACTGCTCCTCCGCCACCGGGCTGCTGATGGTGGAGTCGCGGAAGGGCAAAACGGTCTGCTTCCGCACCACCGGGGCCTCCGGCTACCTCTCCCTGGAAATCCCCTCGGTCCACACCATCAAGGGATCGGCCGAGCACACCGCTGACGTCACCCTCACTGAGCCGAAGGGCAAGTCGCAGCAGGTCGACGTCCCCAAGGGCGAGTGGACGCCGGTCGGAGAGTCCACTGATCCGGATCGCCGCGAGTACACCCTGGTCGAAATCCGTACGAGCAAGTAGGCGAAGACGGCACGACGGGGACTTGCCGGGGCGTAAACCTTCTGTGCGTGTCCGCCGCCGTTCACGGCGCTGGGACACCCGGGCCCGGTTCGGCGGACGTGCTCCCGGCCCGTGGCAGTGGCCTCGCGCTCGGCCCGGACCTCATGGCCATCTGGGGCGACGGCACCCTGCACCTCTACAAGGGGGACGGCAAGGGTGGTATCGGCGCGGCCACCGGCAGCCTCTTCGGGGGGCACCACCTGGCGGACCATGCTCCAGTTCGCCTGACAGCCCCTCAGGGCGCGGCCCCGGCGGGCGCGGAAAGTCTGCCGGGCCGGTGACGTGGCCGGGCCCCGCACGGAAGTTCCCCTTCTCCTGCTCGGCACATGCGAGCGACACCAATCCACTCACAGGCTCTCGCGGCCTGTGCATCCTTCGGACCAAAGCGTTCCCGACCAGAGCGCTTAGGGGGACACCATGACCGAGCGCCGCTCGGGCCACAGACTTGCCGCACTCGACGGGCTGCGGCTATTGGCCGCGCTGATGGTGGTTTTCTACCATTATGTCGCCCTCGCCCGGCCCTGGGGCCACGCCACCGGGACGATCTTCCCGACCGCGCACACGGCAGCCCAGTACGGGTGGCTCGGGGTGGAGGTCTTCTTCCTGATCAGCGGCTTCGTCATCTGCATGAGCGTTTGGGGCCGTACGGCGGGTGACTTCGCCGTCTCCCGGCTCACCCGCCTGTTCCCCGCGTACTGGGCCGCCATCGTGATCACGGTGGTGGTGGTGAAGGCGTGGCCGGAGGTCGCGTCCGTGCGGGGCTGGGACCATGTGATCACCAACCTGACCATGCTCCAGAGCGGCAACAACACGCCCCACATCGACCCGGTGTACTGGACGCTCTTCGTGGAGCTCAAGTTCTACCTGATCATGGTCGTGGTCATGCTGTTCGGCGTCACCTACCGCAACTGCCTGGTCCTGTGCGGCGTCTGGACAGTCGCCGCGGCCCTCGCGCCGGCCCTGCAAACGCCCTTGCTCACCTCGTTCGCCATGCCGCAGTACGCGCCGTTCTTCATCGCCGGTATCGCCTTCTACCTGATGCGCCGCCACCGGCCCAACGCGGTCCTGTGGGCGATCGTCATCCTCCAGCTCCTGCTCGCTCAGCGCTACATCGATTACCGCCTGGCCACCAACCTCGGCAAGGCCGTCGCGAGCACGCTGCCCTCCTGGCCCGCCCGCGTCATCATCGTCGTCGGCTTCGCCCTCGTCGGCGCCATCGCAGTGGGCCTGTTCGACCGGATTCAGTGGAAGTGGCTGACCATCGCGGGAACGCTGACGTATCCGCTGTATCTCATCCACATGAACATCGGCATGACCCTCATCCACCACTTCCGCAACCGGGTCCCCGCCCCGGTCCTGGTGGTTTCGGTGACCGTACTCATGCTGGTGGCCGCTTGGCTCATCCACCGCATCGTCGAACGGCCCGTCGGGAAGTGGCTCCGCACCACGATGCGGCGCGGCATCGACGATGTGCGCCAGCACGTCAGACCTCGTCGCCGGCGCGCGCGGAGTCTCGTACCACCGGCGCCGGTCGCACCCCACCCGCCGCAGGACGACCTGGCCCTGTCGCACGCGGGCAGAACCGAATCGGTGTGATCGTTCGAGTGCTGGGCGCACCACCACGGTGGTGCGCCCAGCACGTTCGTCGAGAAAGTCGAACAGATGGGTGGAAGCGTCGCCCCCGCGGTGAATCGACAATGTGTCGACCAGCGTGAGGAATGGGAGCTGCTCGGGGGCGGCTCGAACCCGGTGAGACCGATGTGCCGGTGTTCGTGGCTGAGGACGGGTGCCCGGTCGGGCTACAAACGGTCCATCGCCACGTGGTACCGCCGACAGCGCTCCTCGCTGGTTTCAGCCCGCGCGAGGGGAGAAACTGCCGCCGGCGTCGCCCTCGGCCGTGCAGTCCGTGTCCTGGTAGCTGTCGACGAAGGTGCCGGTGAGGCTGGTGAACGCGTCGTACGTCTGGTCCATGGGCAGGTTCTTGTTCACCCTGAACCGCAGCTGCACGTGGACGGACTCGCGGGGCTTCAGCGTCTTCGGGCCGGGGATGGGGCCACGGGCTTTGCCATCGGCCTGGCGCAGCGTCTTCCAGGCGCGCTGCGTGGTGTCCCAGTACTGCAGGTCGCTGTAAGGGCTCAGGTCGCGCTCGCCCTCGTTGTAGACGTAACTGAGCACCTTGGCGCTGAGTTCGAACGACTTCAGTTCCTTCGCCGAGGCGTTGGTGAGCGTGGCGGTGTAGGTCGTCCAGTGGGTGCCGAGAGTGATCGACTTGGGTATGCCGAACGAGCGGCCCACGAAGGTGTTGTTGTGGGGCTGCCCGACGTCGGAGCACTTCGGGAGGTCCGCGGCCGGGGCCGCCTGGGAGGTGGGCGCGGCGGCCACCGCCATGGGGAGCAGGGCGGCCGTCGCGGCCGAGGCCGACAGGGCGCGGCGCAGTTTCATGGAGATCTCTTTCCCGGTTCTTCGGACCCTTGGCGCCCTTGTTTCCGGTGTCATTGTGTTCCGAGGCCGTGGGTCCTTGGGGTATCAGGTGGTCAGGTGCTTGCGGAAACGGTTGGGCTTACGCGGTGGCGTCCGTGGCGGCCGGACCAGCTGTGCCCTTCCGGCGGCGTACGCCGATGACCGCACCGGCGCCGCCCACCATCGCGGCTCCGCCGACGAGAGCGATCGCCGGGAGCGCGGTCGAGGAGCCGGTCGCGGCGAGGCGGGCGCCACCCTGCGTGCTGAGGACACCGGCCGAAGAGGAACCACCCGTACCGCCGCCGGACGTGGCGCTCTGGCTGTGCCCGACCGCGTCACCCGGCTTGCCCTGCTCACCCGGCTTGGTGGTCGGATGCTGGGACGGCTTCGCGCCCGCCGGGAGGATGGTGAAGTCGTACCAGGCTTCCTTGGCCGAACCACAGGAACCGTCGCGGTTGCGGTAGTCGCCTGCGGCGAGCGCGTATCCGGCGCCGGGCTTGGCGTCCTTGACCGCGCGGGTGCGGAGTTGGAGCGTGATGGTGCTGCGCGGACCGACGGCGAAGAAACCGAACAGGTCCTCGGGCGTCGCGTCATGGAAAGACTTCCACTGCCCCGTCTTGGCGTCGCGGTACTCGGTCTCCAGCTCCCAGTACGGCCGGTCGACGTCTTCGGCGGAGGACACGAGCAGGAAGGGCTGGACCTCCTCCAGGGACTTGCCGGTGGTGTTGGTGAGCGACATGGAGAAGGGGGTCCAGGCGCCGCCCGCGGTCAGCTGATGCGGCAGCCCGCGGACGGCCACGTTCAACTGGTCGGACTCGAACGCGCAGGACTGACCCGCACTGTCGGAATCACCGGCGTTCTTGCCTGCACCGGTGGCGTCAGGCGCGCCGGTGGCCCCGTCGCGGCCCTGGGATGCCGTGCCACCGGCAGTGGGGGAGCCGGGAGAGGCGGGTGTGCGGGAACCGGCCTCGGACACCGGTCCCGTTGCGAATGCGGCGGCGGGCGCGGCCAGTACGGCGGCGGGCGCTATCACGGCAGCCGCCGCGGCGGCCGTCAGTACGCGGCGAATCTTCATCCAGCAGACCTTTCGTATCTCGAGTTCCCTAGGGCGGCACAGGTTGACGTCCGTCTTGTTCGGGCCGTGCATGGCGCAGGGGTGCGTGGATGTGCCTGCGGACATGCGCACCTGCGTACACCTGCGCCTCGTGCATGACCAGACATCGCCACCCGATACGAGTGAAGACGGGCCCCAGGGCGCCTCGGGCAGATGTCGGTTCGGGCTGTGGTCAGGCAGGGAGGTTTTTTGGATGGCGTCGTCGAGGCTAGGTGTGGGGGCGGCGTCATCGCGCCTCTCGGGAGCGATCTACGTAATGCGTTACGCAATTCCTGCCGACACGTGCTGCGGCTGCCAAGGCCGTGGGAGCCGTCATCGGAGCCCGGTCACGGAAACGCCGTGACCGGGGCCCCAGGGTCAGCTACCGGAGAAGATGCCGACCGCCGCTAGCTCCGGTACCGGAACACGATCCGGCCGCGCGTCAGGTCGTACGGTGGAAGCTCCACCAGCACCCGGTCTGCCAGCATGATCTTGATGTAGTTCTTGCGGATCTTCCCGCTGATGTGCGCGAGCACCTGGTGGCCGTTTTCGAGCTCCACGGTGAACATGGCGCTGCGCAGGCACTCGACGACCTTGCCCTCGACTTCGATGACGTTCTTGTTCTTCGTCATCGCACCAGCTCCAGGTTGCTGCTCATCGGCCGGGCGCCGATGCCCTCGAACAGCGCCGCGGCCGCCTGGTTGGACTCGTGGACTTCGGCCCAGGCCCTGGCGGACCCGGAGCGGTGCAGCGTCCCCAGCGCGTGGGCCAGCAGTGCCCGCGCGATGCCGCGACGTTGCTCACCGGCCCGGACCGCGATCAGCCCGATGCGCGGCCGGTTCACCGTCACCACCCGGATCAGGCCCAGGTAGCGGTCCGGTGCCGCGGCCACCGCGTACTTCGACGGGTCGACGATGGTGTCGCCTTCGGGGAGGGGGATCACCTCCGCGGGCATCGACTGCCGGCCGACGGTGGCCTCGATCTCGTCACGGATCGCGCGGTCCACCGCCCGTAGCAGGCCCTCGTCCGCTTGACCGGCGGGCACGATCGTCACGCCCGAAGGCGGCAGGACGTCGTCGAGCCGGGTGACCCGCGGGTCGGTCGGCACGACGTACTCCCACTCGCGGCGCCGGGTCGTGAAACCGGCCCGCAGCCAGCCGGCCGTCAGCTCGACGTCGGCTTCGTCGACCACCGTATAGAGCGGCGTGGGCAGTTCCGCCAGCATCGCCTCGGCGAGCCGGTCGAACATGGCGTCGCGCCAGGCGTCGATGCTGACGAACAAGCGTCCGTCGGCCCGGTGCTCCGCATACCCGCGGCCGACCACCAGGTCGTCATCCAGTGCATGCCATTGCCGGTCCGCGACGCGCGTGATCATCACCGCGTTCTCGCTCAGGCCGGTTGGGGAAGGCTTGGTGTTCATCGGAGTCTCCTTCTGGGAGTGCCTCGATCTCAGGCGCTCCCGGCGACACCGAACGTCAGCCGCCGGACCGTGGCGGATTGAGGGAGCACCCATGGGTGACTGTGTTCACGGGGCTCACCTCCCTACGACGCCTTCACGGCCCAGCAGGAGAGTAGCGACGGGGCGTTGCCGCTCTCAAACCCTTTTTCGTGGGCCGGTGACGCGGTCATGATGCGGTCATCGATGCGGTCATTGATGGGGTCATTGATGGGGTCATCAATGCGGTCTTCTGGAGGGGCTGCTCTACAGGGTCGGCTCGACGGTGGGTGGCGACCGGAGTTGAATCGATGCGAACGTATCGATATGGTTGCATCGGTATTGGTGTGCCCCCTTGCCCGCACGTCGCTGACCTGCGACGAAGCCCAGGAAGTAGCCTGATCCGCATGTTGTCCGAAGTCATCGCGACCCGCTACGTCACGCCCTTGCGTGAGGGCGGGTCGCTTCCGGGGATCGTCGAGGCCGACGATCTCGGTACGTATGTCATGAAGTCGTCTACCGGACCCGGCTGACCTGCGGTTATGCGGGCTCCTACGTCTCTGACCTGCACGGAACGGGCTTTCAGCGCCTTTCAGCTCTATGCCGTTTTGCAGCCGGTTCTCCCCAGCGGTCTCCAAACTCCCCAGATTCTCCCCAGGGGCTTCCTCTCTCGCGCAGGTGGTAGAGCGCGACGGCACAGCCCTTCCGGTAGGGGCCGGCGCACACGCTAGGTGACTGGGTGGCGGCCGTCGAGTTCTGCCCAGAAGTGGTCCGTGACGGCGTCCGGCCGGGCGGTGGCAGGGGTGGTGGGCGGGCAGCGGGCTGGGTCATACGTCCCGCTCGGCCGGTGGCCGGTGGTGGGGGGCGCGTATGCGGTGGTCTCGCGCGGGGTCGGCAGCCGATGCGGAGTTGGGTCAGCCCCAGAGCTCCCGGAGAGCGGCGTTGACGGTGGCGGGCTCCTGGGTGTGCGGGTAGTACCCGGGCACCCGCAGGAGGCGGCCCCCGAGGGAGTCTGTGAGGGACTCGGCCACGGCCATGAGGGGGAGTCCTACGTGCTCGCGGTACGCGGCCGGCGCGTGCTCCCAGGTTCCGCAGATCACCAGAATCGGCAGGGCGGCGCCCCGGATCACGTCCAGTGGGATCTCCGCCTCCCAGATGGGGCGCTCCCTCATGGAGGTGGCAACGGCACGGAGCCGGCGCGGCGTGGGCTCGGGCATGGCCATTCCCAGCCCTTCGGTGGACGCCCGCAGATACTGCTCCGGCGTGACGCCGTCCGGGATGCCCGGGGCGCCGTCGCGCACCCGGTCGAGGAGGCCGGCGACGACCGGATGGTGCGCGGCGGCGGTGAAGGCGGAGGGCTGGATGAGGGCGAGGGAGCGAACGAGGCCGGGCCGGCGTGCGGCGGCGAGGAGCGCGGCGACGGCGCCGTTCCCGTGTCCCACGAGGTGGGCGCCGCCGGGCCCCACCGCGCGGGCTCCATCGCCCAGAACCTCCACGGCGTCCTCGGTGTCGATGTCGAAGTCGCTGCGCGCGGTGTCCGGGCTGTCGCCGTAACCCCGGCGATCCATCAGGAGGAGTTGCCGGCTGTCCGCGAGGGTCCGCTGAGCGGCGAACCCGTAGGTGGAGTCGCTGCCCCAGGTGAAGATGTTGTGGATGAAGAGGGCGGGGGCAGCAGCGGCCGCCGGGGCCACCGGAGCCCTCGAAGCTGTCGGGGCCCGGCCCCCTCCGGCCTGTTCGCGGTCATCCCACACGGTCACGTGCACGGCAGCCATAGGTCAACCTCCCGGAGGTGAGGAACATCAACTCCCTTGAGAGTAAGCGTTGATGCACCAGCGCTATGCCTGGCTATGTGTGGCGGGGCGTAAGAGGCACGCTGTGCACGAGCCTCTTCTTAGAGGAAGTCGTACAAGGCCGGCACCGCCTGGAAGCACTGCAACGAAAATGAGCGGGGCACCCTGCGCAAACGTGAACACCCACGCCACCTGGTACACCGTCAACCACTACAAGAACCTCCTCAAGATCGAGAAGGGGTGCTGAAGCAGCCCCGACCGGTCGGCACCCGAAATACCTGCGAGGCCCGCAAATGCTGCGCTGAACAGAACAGGGAATGCCGGGCAAGCCTCTGTGAACTCAGGCTGCCAGCGCCCCGTACATCGTTTCGGCAGCTGGAGCATGCCCCAGCGGCGGTCGCCGGCCTCCCCCGCGAGGGCCCGGCACACGGTGAGGCCAGCGGCACCCGTGCGAGGCGGGCCGGCCAGTTGAATCCGCCTTGGCAGGTCAAGCCCTCCCCGGCCTGCCGTCACAGCCCACTGGGCCGCTGCGCCCAGGTCGTCGACGCAGGCAGCAGACACCCAGCCTGCGGTACGGAGCGGTCGTGCCCTGGCCAGACCGCCGGGCTGGCCCTGGTTGAACCGGGGCAGCTTCGCCGGGCAGTCGCGGTATGCGGCCAGGAACGAGGCCAGCCGCACAGCGCGGGCTTCTGGACTGCGGGACCGCCTCCGACAGGTCGGAACTGCTCCGGAGGCCGACAGGTACCGATCGCGAAGCCGGTGCCGCCCTGCCGTGCCTCACTGGGCCCCGTCACGGGCGTAGGCCCGTACAGAAACGGTCCTTCGCGACGCGCACGAAGGACCGCAGCCCCCCGAAGCATCCGCAGGCCGGGGCGTGGCCGTCAAGCTGCTGTGCCGTGGGTGGCCGGCTCCTTCAACCAGGCGGCGCAGGGCTTCCCGCCCGGTACGGTCGCGGCCAGCGGAGCTCGGGGCTGCTCCGGGTCACGGGGCGGGAAGCGGACCCTGCAGAAGTGAGATCGTCCGTTCTTCGGCTTCAGCAGTGCACGTCCACCCTGATGACCGTGTTGTTGCCGTCCAGCGGCCGCTCGGTCCACGCCTCGACCCGGTCCCACGTGCCGTTGACGTAGGTGACGGTGAAGGCGTTGCCGTGGGCCTTGGCCCAGGAGTAGCGGTCGTTGATGGGGTTGTAGCCACAGCTGTTCAGGTTCCACCACCGTCCTGCGTCCGACGCGAGGCGGATGCAGGCTTTGCCCCAGTCGCACTGCGGGGACCAGCCCTTAAGGCTGGGCGAGGCAGTGGCGGGGCCGCTGGAGAGAGCGACGGCGGCTCCCAAGGCGGTCGCCAGGACGGTGGCACGGGACGCTAACCGGGTGATCGACTGCATCTCGGATCCCTTTCGTGTATGGACCATCCGTGTGGTACGAGAGTGACAGGCCGGACAGACGTTAGTAACCGGTCCGGGTGCAAACGGCCGGCAAGTGCCGGTGAACGCGCAGTGCGATTCGCGGCCATTGAGCGGTGCACGCCCACAACGGCAAGGCCAGGGGACTGGCGGGCGCGGGAGCCCAGACGTTTCGTCCGGTCATGGGCGGCGAGCCTCGGCCAAGATCACCAGTCGGCGGGTGGTCCCGGCCGGCACCCTCCCGGCGGCCGCACGGTACCCACCGACCCGGTGAGCACCAGGAAGACGGCGTATGACGAGCACCGCCACACGCTCGCGCCGTCCATGAGAAGGCCGCGCTGCGTCCTGCCGTGAGGACCTGGCCGTCCTGGAAGCGGTGGAGCGGCACACCGATGCGATGCTGACCTCGGTCGCTGCGCCTTCCTCGAATTCAAGACAGCCGCGACTGGTTGTCTCTGGTGGTTCCGGTATGCGGGCGATGCCGACTGCACGCTGTGCTGGGCGTTCTCGCCCTGCTCTGGGAGACGAAGACCGTGTAAGGAGCCGGCCCGAGTCACGGCGACCGGCGTACGCCAGGTGGGCGGTCGCTTCGTGCGCAACACACCCCTGCCGTGGCGTGCGATCTTGAGGCATCCTGGCGGACATGCGGACGGGGGAGAGCCGGATCCCTGCCGGAGCACGTTGGAAACGTGTTCTGACGGGCGCGGTCGCCGTGATCTGTCTGCTGTGGATCGCACGGGTGATTGCCTGGGCCGCCGCCGACCGCCAAGGCGTTCAGCGGCTGGAACATGCCCTCAACGTCAGCTCCGTACTTACCGGTGTGGTGGTCGGCATCGCCTCCTTGGCCGTTTCCTGGCTGAGCTACCGCGCGAACCGCCGCGAACGCGCCACCGCTGCCTCGCTCAGCGAAACCGCGGACGAGTTTGCGCTCGCCGTCCGTCGCCAGTGGGAGGCCGAGGCCCGTGTGCGACGGCTGTACGATCCCTACGCCCTTCCGGTCTCCTGGCGTCCGGCCGAGGCCGGACTCGCCGAAGAATGGCCCCTGCTCATGCGCATGGCGGCCGACTCCCCTACCGGTCGTGACGCCCTCTCCGATCCCTGGGCCGACAGCCCGCAGGCACTGGCCGGGGCCGGCAGCGACATCGTCCACGTCTTCAACCGCGTACCCGGGGGCCGTTTGGCCGTGCTCGGCGAGCCCGGCGCGGGCAAGACGATGCTTCTGGTACGCCTCGTGCTCGGCCTGGTCGAACGACGCGCGCCGGGCGGTCCGGTTCCCGTCGTCTTCCCGCTCGCCTCATGGGATCCTTCCCGCCAGGAGCTGGACGACTGGCTGGCTGAGCGTCTGGTCACCGACTATCCCGGGCTGGCCGCCCCCGTCCGGCAGGGTCCGCCGCTCACCCGCGCCCGCGCCCTGCTCGACCAGCGCCTGATCCTGCCCCTGCTGGACGGCTTTGACGAGCTTCCGGCCCGCCAGCGTCCCGTCGCCCTGGAGGCCATCAACTATGCCCTGCCACCAGGGCGGCCACTCGTCCTCTCCAGCCGCCTCGCCGAGTACGCCGCCATGCTCGCTCCTGCCGCAGGTGTGCCGGTTCGCCTGGCCGGCGCCGCGGCCATCGAGCTGCCTCCTCTCGGCCTGGACGACGTCGCCGCCTACCTTCGCCGGGACGCCGGGGGCGAGAGCACCGCCTCCGCCGCCCGCTGGCAGCCCGTGCTTGCCTCCGCGGCCGTCGATGTCTTGCGTACCCCGCTGCTCTTGTTCCTGGCCCGGACGATCTACAACCCCCGCCCCGGCGAACGCGGTGTCAGCCTGCCGGATCCGGCCGAACTTCTTGATACCGCCCGCTTCCCCACTCCGACATCCCTGCGGGCGCACCTGTACACCGGCTTCGTACCCGCCGCCTACCGCCCTCGCCCGGGCCGCGACCGGAGCGCTGGCCGGCGGCGAGGGCCGAGGCCACGCTGGCCTTCCTCGCCCACCACCTGGAGGCCAGCAGCGCGGTGGACCTGCTGCTGCACCGTCACCAAGAACACGCCGACCTGCTCGCAGGGCTTCGTGCTGCCGTCAGGCTGGGCACCTGCAGCGAGGACGCCGTCGCGCTGGAGGCCCGAAAGGCCGCCCAGGCGGCCGGCCGTGCTCCCACCGTCACCGCGCAATCTCCCTCCCTGCCCGAACCGGATCCGCAGCTGCCGCAGGTCAGCCACCTCACTCCACGCCGCTTGGCTCGCCCCCTGCCCGATGACCGCCGTCCGTTGCCCCGCCTGGAGCAGTGGGATGAGCTGCTGAGCCTCCGCTGGAAGGAATCTCCGTCATGACCGCCGTTCATCACGCGCTCACCGCACAGGCTTCAGACGCCGCGATCGACACCGCCTGCCGGATGCTGCGGCTTCCCACCATGCGGGCCCAGGCCGCCGACACGATCGCCCGCGCCGAACGCGAAGGGCTCTCCTACGCCGGGTTCCTCGCCGAGCTGTTGATGGCCGAGTGCGAGGACCGCGACCGGCGGCGGGCCGAACCACGCATCCGGGCCGCCCGCTTCCCCGCGAAAAGTCCCTGCGCGAGTTCGACTACGCCGCCAATCCCAACGTCGACCCGGCAGTCATCCACGGTCTGGCGAACTGCGAGTGGATCGCTAAGGGTTACCCGCTGTGTCTGATGGGAGACTCCGGGACCGGCAAGTCGCACCTGCTGATCGCGCTGGGCACTGCGGCTGCCATGGCCGGCTACCGCGTCCGCTACACCACCGCTGCCGCGCTGGCAAACGAGCTCGTCGAAGCCGCCGACGACAAGCAACTAGAGGGTGTCTGAGAAGCCCCTTTCAGGGCAGGTGACTTAAGAGTTCCTGTACATCGGGGAGGGGAGGGGCTCCGGTTTCTTGAGTGCGCAGGCCAGGTGGTTATGCGTGCGGCAGGCCGTCCGCCGTTCGAAAGTGTTCCCGCAGGAGCTCGGAGCTCGCGAGTACCTCGGCGACTTCCGGGTAGTCCCGTCGCACTCTGTGGGCGTACCTTGCGCAGAGCTCCCTCCTCTTCCTGGGGTTGTTGTGCAGGAGGGACTTCGCGTTCCACAGGTGGGTGAATGTCTTGTTCTTCTGTCCGGACCACAGCTCGGCCCCCGTGTAGTCACGTAGGAATGAACCGATGCGCACGCCGCTCGCCTTTGCGCACATAGGCAGCAGCCGCTGTTCCGCGAAGATCGGGTGTGTGGGCACCGACCCGTCGGGCTCCGACTGGACCGGGTTGCCCTCCATGAACGATTGCGCTCGGGCGGCGTATTCATCCTTGAATGCGTCTTTGGTGAAGAGAAGCAGCGCGGCGCTGCAAGGAGCGACCGACCAGTCAAGGCCGCTCCAGTCGAATCCGGGTGGTGCGACGAGGCGGTCCCGGCCGACGTAGGCGGCGAAGCCGAGTGACTCCTCGTGCAAGCTCATCACTTCCGCGGTGACAAGCTGCCGGATGCCGTCCCAGACGATGAGGTCGATGTCCATGACACAGCACGGCGCTTCCTCCTGCCGCAAGGCCACGATCTTCCCGAAGGACCAGAAGACGCCGCAGTTGATCGTTTGAGACGCCGACTCCAGGAGTCGGGCATCGACCCCGCCGTCCCAGAGGTCCAGGAGTCCGAGCCGGTCGTAGAACTCCTGGCCCGGAGGATCCGTGTAGAGCCGGATCACTCCGTTGTGCCGGCGCCACTCGAGGGCCGACAGGACTGTCGTGAGGACCTCGAAGTCTTCCTGCCGGTAGGGGGAGCCTCCGGCTCGTGAGACGTAGTAATTCGTGGTGGGCCGGGTGGAAACGACGTGGATCGCCTTCACAGTCGCCCCTTCCCGCGGCGCCCCGGCTGACGGTCCCGCGCACTGCCTTGGCTCGCAGGCGGCGGTTGTCTCACGACAGGTACCGCCGGATGCTGGGCATGTGATGCAGCATTCCCACGAGTTCGGGGTAGTCGAGGCGGATCCGGGCCACGCACCGTCGGCAGAACGACTCCCGGCAGTCCGGGTCGCTCTTGAGCGCATCCTTGAAGGCCCAGACGTGGGTGACCAGTTGGTTCCTTTCGCCGCTGGCCATCGTCTCGCTGTTGCGCTCGGGCCTGGGCCAGTCGAGGAAGTACGCCGGTTGCACCCCCAGTCTCAGCGCGCACATCGGCAGCAGCCGCTGGGCCACGAACACGTCGTGGACCGGCAGACGGCTCTCGGCCTCTTGCCGGATCGGGTTCCCCAGGATGAACTCCATCGCCCTGGCATGGAACATTTCGGTGAGCCGGTCAGCCGCGAAGTACGTCAGTGAGGCGTTGCACGGGAGCGCATCCCAGTCCCACTCCTCCCAGACGTAACCGGTGGGCGTGCTCAGCTCGCACCGGGGTCTGTACACACCGTGGTGCAGGGGCTCCTTGTGCAGCGCCATGAACTCCGAGGTGATCAGGCCGTCGATCGCTCCCCAGACGACGAGGTCCGTGTCCAGTGAGACGAAGGGTGCCGCCTCCGCCCGGAGGGCCGCGACGCGGCCGGCGGTCCAGAACACGTCGTGGTTGATGGAGGCGGGCAGCGACTCCAGCACGTCCGTGTCGATGCCGCCCTCCCACAGCTCCGTCATCCCGAGGCGCCGGTAGTACGCCTCCCCGACACGGTCGGTGTACAGCTTGACCGGGCCGTTGAAGCGGCGCCATGCGGCCGCCGAGAGGATGGTCGTGAGGAGTTCGAAGTCCTCCACCGCGTAGCCGTCGGGTCCCTTCACCCGCCCCAGGTACGGCACGGATGGCACGGTGGAGTTGACGTGGATGGCCTTCATCCGGCGTCAGAGCTGCGGTCGGCCGGTGAGCCGGTTGACGACCGCTGCCAACTGGGCAAAGGCCGGACGGACGCCCGGGGGAGCCATCGAGGCGCGCAGCACGAACGGGACCTGCCCTCGGTCGATCCTCATTGCCACCTCTTCGCCCTCCGGGGGATCTTCGTCCTCGAGAGGAAACCAAAACGTGATCCGGGCGTTCGCCGACGTGATGGCGACCGAACCGACGAGCGAGTCCGGCACGTACCCCTCGTCCGCGTTCGAGGGGAGCTCCATCAGTGACTCGACGTCCAAGTGCCGTGCGAGGGCTGTCAGTTCCTCGGGGCGAACCGCCTGTGAGAACCGTTCGTCGACGTCCCGAAGCTCGTCCACATGGGTCACCTCGGCCTCGCCCCTGGAGGGGACCGAGGCCCGGAAGTCGACCCGCTGTCCCGGGCAGCCGCCGGAGATGTACAGGTCGATCGTCACGTCGTCGGCGGCAGCGCCCTCTTGATCGCCCTCCGGCCCGTCGGCCAGCCGTGCGACCGCGGCCTTCATGCGCTCGACGTCGGGCCGCGTAAAGGATTCGATGGTTACCCTCATGTCGTCCTCGTCCTCGTCCTCGTCCTCGTCGTGAAGCGGTCGGGCCTAGATGAGATCCAGGCCGATCGAGAAGACCTCGGCCGCGAGCGGCGCCGAGACACAGATCCGGGCGACGTGGCGCTGCAGCGCCGCTCCGGTGTTGTTGTCCATGACCGTTCCCGTGTTGACGGGGTTGCGGTTCGGGCAGCGGGTATCGGCGTATTCATCCGGATTTCCGAGCATGTGGCCGAACTCGTGTGCGGCGACGTCGCCGCTGTCGGACGTGTCCCACGTCGTCATGTCGGTCTGGGCAGGGCCTTGGCGCACCCGGACGACGTGGTGGGGGCTGGAGGTCACCCACTGGACGTCAACGGTGATGACGGAGGTGCCGTAGGGCCCGGCGCAGACGAAGTGGTTGCTCCACTTGTTCTCGATGCCGGTCTCCCACGTCGTACGCAGGGTCGCCATCGTGGCGGGCGTGATCCCCGCGTCGGGGTTGAGCTGGATCCGGACCGTGACAGCCGTGCAGTTCTGGAAGTACGCGGCGTTCCAACCGAAAATGCACTCGGACACCCGGAAGCTGCGCTGTCCGACATAGGGGCAGGGGCCCGCGAGGGTTTGGGTGCCTTCGGCGGGCTCGGGGGCATTGTGCGGCACGACGACTCCCTTCGCCGCCACCACATCGGGAGCGGCAGGCTGGGCAGCGGATGAGAGTGGGGGTTCCGGCCGGAGCGGCCCCGATGAGCCGGACGTGCCGGACGTGCCGGGCGTGAGGTAATCGCTGTACTCCGGCAGTGGATCGACGCCGTAGAACGCGTCGGTCCTCCGAGTCAGATCCAGGAACTCGGCGAAGAGGCGCGGGGAATAGGGAACCGAGTCGATCCGGTGGAGGACGTTTCGCGCGTACGCCCGCGCGTTGTTCGCCTTGAAGTCGAACGCGTTCGTCGGCGTCGTCCCACCCGCGTCACCCAGTACCCGCAGGAAACCCTCGATGCGGTCGCGCGCCAGCCGCCGCAGCTCGGGCGGGAGCGTGGTGATCCGGTGGACGGCGGGCACCGTGGCGATGTAGCTGGAAATCGAGTCGGCGTCGGCGAACTCCCCTGACAGGACCATCGTGTAGTAGGAGGGCAGGTCGAACAGGTTGAGGTTGGTGATGGTGTTGTGCAGGTTGACGGTCGTGTTGGGAAGGGACTTGATCTCGGTGAAGTGGTGGAACACGTCGTCGAAGTCGCTGTGCATGCGCACGTATTCGGTCGTCCGCCGAGTGCCGTCCAGGCTGATGTTGAAGTGAACGTGCCGGAATCGCGTGAGATGCGGACGGATGTCGACCTTTCCTGAGGTCAGCGTGGAACCGTTCGAGATGATCTCCACGGACACATCGTTCGACAGCTCGTTCAGCACGTCCAGGAAACGGGGCTCGTTGATGGGGTTGCCGCCGTGGAACGTGACGATACGGATCGGGCTCGCCCGGATGAAGCTGATGACCTTGTCGATGTCGTTGCGCCGGTATCCGACCGGCTCCACGCCCAGTATTCGGTGGCGGTCCGAATTCAGCCGTGTGCTGAGCTTGTCGAAGCACATCCGGCAGCTGTAGGTGCAGAGATTACTGAGGGCGATCAACAGGTACTGCGTCCGGCTGACGTCGCCGGTCGTCTCATCGTAGGCATCTGCGACATCCCGCCAGTGGAATCTTTCCTGGTAGTAGTTGTGGACGGTCGGCTGGCGCGTGGCCTCGTCGAGACATGCCCGGCAGCCCTCCGGCACCTCACCGCGCAGGAACTGCCGGCGGGCGATACGCATCTTCTCGCTGTTGACCAGCTCGGACATGTCGCCGACCAAGCCCAGACGACCGGCCTCCGGCCCCTTGTCCTCGCAGCAGATGACCGACTCGCCATCGGCCCAGATGGCCAGCGAGACGAAGGGGGCGATGCAGAGCGGAGTCCTGTTCTCGGGCTTCTGACTCATCGCGGCTCCCGGCGGGTAGCAGATGAAGTACGTCAGCGGTGGGCCGGGGAAACCGAACCAGCCTCGTCGTGCGGCATTCTCTCGGACGAATCTGAGACTCCGCCATGGGGAATGAGTGTCTACAGATGAAGACCAGCCATACCGCGTGCCACAAGGGAAACCGGATCCCGCTACCGCACCCGTGGGCGGGACCCGGGAGATGACTGTCCCGGCAGTCCTCTCGCTCCACTCTCTGATCTTCAGTGCACAATTTTCACGTCCGGAATGGCTCGATACCTATTCTCAGAAATGCCGGGAACAGGAGTTCGCTTCGGGTTGGATGATTAGCGCGGTATAAGTTGACCGGCCTTGGCCGGAAAGGTCACTTCCAGCATCCAGCACGCGTCTCACCAACACCTCAGGCACACATCCAGGGTCAATATCGCTGCTTTGGTGGAGTTTTCTGGCAGGTCGGCTCAGCTCTTCGCCCGGTTAGAGGGTGCCTGAGAAGCTCCGTTCAGGGATGGGCCCTGACGGTGCGGTGCAGGAGGAGCATGACCGTGGCCAAGTAGATGGCGCTCTCCTGGCTGTCGGCCAAGTACTCGTAGTCCTTGGACAGCCTGCGGTAGCGGCCCAGCCAGGCGAAACTCCGCTCGATCACCCAGCGGCGGGGAACTACCGCGAAGATCGGCACTACTCGTGCTGGGGCGTCGGCCTTGGCCCAAGTACCACGGAAGCCGCCGTCTTTGCGCTGCACGATCTGGATGGTGACCCCGGTTTCCTCCTGAACCCAGGCCAGGAAGTCGCGGCCGCGATAGCCCTGGTCGGCCCACAGGTGCCGGAGGCGGGGGAACTTGCCGGCACACCGGGCCAGCAGCACCGCCGCGCCGTCGCGATCGCTCACGTTGGCCGGGCTGACGCAGACGGCCAGGACAAGGCCGAGCGTCGACCAGGAGGTGACGCTTAGGGCGTTTCTGATGGATCTCCGTGGGGGACGGAGCGGCGTTCGGTGCGTGCGCTTGGGGGTCCCCCCTGCTCGAAGAGCTAGGGGGAGTGCGGTGTGAAGGGTCATGTGGCGGAGCCACCTGTCCCTTTGCGCCGTGCGGCGAGGGTGCGTGCCTGGGGGCACCTCCCAGCGGTAGCTGGGGGAGTCGCGATGCCGCGGAGATCCGTCAGAAGCGCCCTAATGCCCAGGACCTTCTTGCCGCCGTCGTACCCGTGCCAGCCACCCCGCTCGGTGGCCTTGACGCTCTGGCTGTCCAACACCCCCGCACTCGGCGTCGGTTCCCGGCCTTGACCAGTGCGTTCGCGAGCGCGCAGGACGTCGAGGATCTCCTCCCAACGGCCCTCGATCCGCCACTGCCGCCAGTAGTGGTAGACCGTCTGCCACGGCGGGAAGTCGTGCGGGAGCAGCCGCCAGGCGCAGCCGGCCCGCACCCAGTAAGCCAACGTGTCGATCAACTCGCGGCGTGAGTGCTTGGGTGGGCGGCCGCCCGGCTTCGGCGGCGGAAGCAGTGGCTCGAGCACCACCCACTCGGCGTCGGAAAGATCCGTCGGATACGCCCGCCGTCGCCCGGTCATCCCGCCTCCCCGAAGTGCAGGAACTACCAAGTCACCTGCCCTGAACGGGGCTTCTCAGACACCCTCTAGCGGGGGAATGAAGGAATGCTGCGTCCGACGTGGGACAGGTTTGCGCAGTGGGATCTTGCATCTTCCGTTGATGCGCGACGTCTGGTTCGGTTCGGTCAGCACTGTTCCATCCGCCCTGCTCCGCCTGACTGGGTGCGGTGCCTATGAGTCAGGGACAGGGGCGGTCTCTCAGTTCCTGGGGGAGGGGGCGAGGTCGTTGCGGAGTGCTTGGGCGGTGTGGGAGGTGGGGTGGTGCAGCAGTTGGTTGGGGGTGCCGGTGAAGAGGAGTTGGCCGCCGTGGCGGCCTCCTTCTGGGCCCATGTCGATGATCCAGTCGGCTTGTTTGATGAGGTCGAGGTTGTGTTCGATGACGATGACGGTGTTGCCGTCGTCGACGAGCCGGTCGAGCAGGCGCTGGAGGATTTCGATGTCGGCTATGTGCAGGCCGGTAGTGGGTTCGTCCAGGATGTAGATGGTGCTGGTACGGCCGAGCTGGCCGGCGAGTTTGAGGCGCTGGAGTTCGCCGCCGGAGAGGGTGGAGACGGGCTGGCCGAGGGCTAGGTAACCGAGGCCGACCTCGATCAGGGTTTCGAGGGGGCCGCGGATCTTCTTCTCGGCGGGTGCGGTGAAGACGTCCACGGCCTGCTGGGCCGTCATTCCCAGGATGTCGACGATGGTGCGGCCGTGCAGGGTGTGGGCGAGGACCTGGTCGTTGTAGCGGGTGCCCTGGCAGGTTTCGCAGGTGGTGGTGATGGGGTCGGCGAAGGCCATGTCGGCGGTGATGGTGCCTTTGCCGCCGCAGGGAAACCGACAGGTTCCCGGATTCCTGGCGCGCTCTGGCGACGAACCTGCGGGTCATTGTGCCGGAGCACCCCCTACCGTCCGTTGCGTTCCATATCCTCGGTACCCGGCTCGCGGTCTCCGTGGATCTTTAAGCTGGCTGCGGTCAGTGTCCGGGCTGGCGTGTCGGTGGGGCCCGTGGTGCCGTCGCCTTCTGCGGGGCACTAGGCTCCGCTGTGGCCTGCACCGGTATGGAGCGTGCGGGCCAGGCCCCGGTGTTGTCCTGCGACGGGATGAGTACGCAGCCGGGGCCGCACCTGCGCCGCCCTGTCGCCGAGTCCGGCCGGCCCGCCTGTGCGGTATGACGTTTCGTCCTTCGGTTGGCTCGCTGGCGGTGCCGGTGAAGAATCGGTCTCGGCCGGGCGGTGGCCGGGCATTCCGCGCTGGTTCGCTCGCGCCGCCCGGCCGCGTCGGTGCTCGTGGGACGTGCGAGCGCGTTGACCGGTACGGTGCCCAGGCGGGACGCTGGGGAGATGGACAGCGCGGGTGAACTGGACTTGGCGGCCCTGCTGGTGACATCGGGCCCGGGTGCCGCGGCGGCCTGGCAGCAGATCCGGGACCGGGCGGCAGAAGCCCCAGCCTACCGCCTGACCTTCGCCGCCCGGCAGGCGGGTTCCGTCGGTGCCGCCATGACGGGGCCGGGTCGGGGAACCTTCATGCCGGTGGAAACGCAGTTATCGGCTCTCGTGAAGCGGCTGGAGACAGCCCTTGAGCACGCACGCGCACTTCGGGAGAGGAAACGTGTACTGGTGGAGGAGAACTGGCGACTGCTCGACGAGAACTGCCGGCTCCGGCGTCAGCGTTCTCGTCTCGCCGGGCCTCGGCGGGCGCGTGACTGACTTCCTCGCTCCGCCCGGGCAGGGCCGCACCGTGTCAGGCGTGGCAGGTGTGTCCGGACAGGTCGGTGAAACCTGCGAACTCACGGGATGTCGAACATCCGATCGTCGGCGGCTTGTTGACGTCGGGCAGTCGTCGCAGTAAAAGGACGAACAGGGGTGATTGCCATGACCGCTCGTCGTCCGTGTCCACCGGCGCCGGGACCGCTCGAGGGCTACGCCGTCGACTTCGATGATCTGCTCGAATCGCTGGCCCAGCGGCAGGACTTCCGCTAGTACGTGACCGGGCTGCTGGTCCCGCAAGAGCGGAACACGACGCTGACTTGCTTGGCCGGGGCGGAACCAGTGGCCGGATCCCAGCACCCGGCGGTGCAGCGACTGCAGTTCTCCCTTCCGGATCTCCGTGGGAGCATGAGCGGGTCAATGCCCGCCGCCTGGAGCAGCTGCAAGGCGATCCGCACGGCCCCGCATGCGGGCGGGGTGCTGGTGATCGACGACTTCGGGGATCCCAAGGACGGGACGGCGACCGCGCACATGGGCCGCCAGTGGCTGGGCCGATACGGCAAGACCGAAAATGCGGTGGTCACTGTGACGACGCTGTGGGCGAACGGTTGCGTGGCGGGACTGCCAATTCGCACCGTCCTGACGGGTGCTCACGCCAGCCCCTGGTGTCACACCTCGAAGGACGTCCGATATATCGGCAATCGGTTGGAGAGCACGGATGGATGATTCCATAGCCGCCGTGGTGCGGGCTACGGTGGCGGAGGTGCTCGGAGTCGAGCCCGGCGACATCGCCGACGACGATCTGCTGCTGGGGCTCCCGTGCGGCGACTCGCTGCGGCTGCTGCAGATCGTCGTGCTCGTTGAGGAACGGACGGGCGTAGAACTGTTCGAAGAGGACCTGCTCATGGCGCGCACTGTGGGCGACCTGGCCAAACTCGCTCAGGGGGTGCCGATATGAGCAGCAGGATCGCCGGCATCACCACCGGCGGTCGCGGGGTTCTGGCCGACCTGGGGCCGGTGGTGGAGGACAATTTGCACCGCCACCTGCGCGAGGCCAGGGAGTGGTTCCCCCACCAGTACATCCCCTGGAGCCGCGGACGCGACTTCGATGGTCCGCAGAACGGCGAACCGTGGGTCCCCGGGCAGTCGCGCCTGTCAAGGGCGGCCCGCGCGTCGCTGCTCCTCGGCGTGCTGACCGAGGACAACCTGCCCAGCTACTACCACATTCTCCTGCGGGCGTTCGGTGAGCGTGCCCCCTGGAGTGACTGGGTGCATCGCTGGACCGCCGAGGAGGGCCGCCATTCCATCGCGCTGCGCGGCTACCTGCTGACCGCACGGGAAGTCGATCCGGTGGCGCTCGAACGTTTTCGCATGCGTCAGCTCACCACGGGGTACCGCTTCGACCAAGACGGGGTCCTGCAGGCCCTCGCTTACACGACGCTGCAGGAGTGGGCGACCCGGGTGGCCCACCGCAACGCGGGTTCGGCCAGCGGTGATCCCGTCTGCGACCGCATGATGGGTCGCATAGCCGCCGACGAGAACCTGCACATGATCTTCTACCGGAACGTGCTGCAGGCCGCGCTGGAACGCGATCCCGATGCCGTCCTCACCGCTGTCGCCGACGTGCTGCCCGGCTTCCGGCTTCCGGGACACGTCTCGGCCGATTTCGCCGCGATGACGCGTGACATCGTCGCCGGGGGCGTCTACGGCGCGCGCATCCACTATGAAGCGGTGGTGGCGCCCTTCGTGCGCAAGCTCGCGCTATTGGACATCGGCGGGCTGCGTCCCGAAGGGCACCAGGCCCAGGAACGCATCGCGCGCTATGTGCGCCATCTGGAACTGGTAGCCGCGCGTGATCTCCCGCCGCGGTGACGTAAGGCGGCCAGTACTCGTAGGACGCGCGTTGCGAGTCGGAAGCCCGAGCGGGCCGGCGTCCGTTTCCGCGCCGTCCCGCTGCTCGCTGTCCGCCGTTATGTGTTCGCATGCTCGGCCAGATAGCGGGTGGTGGCCCGGTAGGCGAGCCGGGCCTCTTCTTCCGAGTCACGGAAAGGGTTGGTGAGTTCGAGGCGGAGCATGCGGCGGTACAGTTCGAGCCCGAGCGGCGGATTCCTGCGCCCGAGCGGGAGGATATGGACGACCGTTCCCTCGGGCACGTGCTGCAGCGCCTCCTGGAACCTCAGCGTCAGGGTGGTATTCACGGGTGGGACTTCCACGCGCGGGGAGAATGGGAACATCGGCCTGAGATCGGTCGCCGGGAGGATGTAGATCGTGCGGGCTCCCAGGCTGAGGGCTCGCCGAAGGGGGACGAGGTCGACCAGTCCCCCGTCGAGGTACCACGTGCCGTCTCGAAAGGCCGGCGGTTGCAGGACGGGGGCCGCGGACGCGGCGAGCAGCGCCGTCAGCAGTTCACCTTTGGAGAACCACTCGATCTGCCCCGAACGCAGGCTGATGCCGGAGCACTGGAAGGGCACCGGCAGGTCCTCAAACCGCCGTATCGGCAGATGGCGCGCCAGTACGACGCGCAGCGCGCGCTGGGTGTCCTCCTGCACCGGAAGCCAGAAGAGGCGTAATACGGCCCTGGTGAACGTACGAGAAAGTCGCGGTGATCCGAGGTATTGCGCCCAGAAGTTGGAAATGGCCGTGAGTCCGCGGCGATCGGGCTGCGCGGCGAAGATCGCCCCCAGCCATGCGCCTGCGGACGAACCCAGGATAAGGTCCGGTCGAATCCCTGACTCGGTCAGCGCGAAGATCATTCCGATCTCCGACGCCACCTCGTTTCCACCACCGCTGAAGACGAACGCAGTTGGGTATTGCCCAGCCATGAGGGCCACGTTAAGCTAATAACTTGACCGTGTGAAGTGCCCATGCAGAACTCGCGGTTGCCGGACCTCGTAGACGCCGTCCCGGGTGAATGCGATCACGCGTCACCGAGGCAATGACGGCATGCCGTTCGGTGATTTCCCGGCGGATTCTGTTTTCCCTGTCAGGAGCGCGAAATAAGGCGTCGTGCCGCGTCCCGGCGTGTAAACGGTCTTGCAACGGTGCGTCGCCCGCAAGCCGAACGAGCCATTCACGAAGCTGACACGAAAGAAGATTGGCCGTGAGCATCGACCACGCTCCCTTACACGACTGGGCCCTCCCCGGACCGATGAACGGCGGTGACGCGTGGATGTGGCGCGTCAGCCGTGATCCCCGACTGCCCATGAACGTCGTCGCGATCTACGTGCTGGCCTCGGCGCCCGACTGGGAGCGGGTGCGAAGGTGCTTCAAGTGGTGCCTGGAAAGGGTGCCCCGGCTGCGTCAGCGCGTCCTGGAGTTCGCCACCGAGACCGGGCCCGCGACATGGTCGCCGGATCCGGAGTTCCGCCTGGACGACCATCTGCGCCGCATCCGGCTCCCCGGGACGGGAGACCGTCGCCAGTTGCTCCACGCCGTCGAGTGGTGGGCCGGACAGGACCTCGACCGGACGCGTGCTCCCTGGGAGGCGACCCTGGTTGAAGGGTACAAGGGAGACAAGGCAGCCCTCATCCTCAAATGGCACCACTGCTTCGCCGACGGTATCGGCATTGTCCAGATGCTCAGGCGGCTGCTGCCGTCGACACCCGAGGCCCGCCAGGACGAGGAGCAACCGTTCGAGTTCGAGGCGATGGCGCGAGCCCACCATCCCGCGCTGACCGGGCTGGACCAACACCTCCAAGCCATGGCCACCGCGATCGCCCAGGAGACCGGGCGCGCCGCCCAGTACTTCTTCGGCAAGGCGCAGACCCTGATGCAAGATCCGACGCCCGCCGCCTGCCGCCCGCCGGACATCACCTGGCCCGCCGGTCAGTACAAACTGCAGCCTGGCTCGGCGCTGCTGCGCCGACGCAGTCTCGGACGCCGGTTCGAAACCGTCGAAGTGCCCGGGTCAGCACTGCGCAGGGCGGCGGAGCGCACCGGGACCAGCACCGCCGCCGTCTTCGTCGCGGCCGTGCTGGGCGCCTGTCAGAAGTACCACAGGCACTTCAACGCCACGGCGGAAAATCTGTCGACGGCCATGCCCGTCAACCTGCGGGATTTCGGGCATCGGGGGCCGGGCAACCACATCGGCGTCATGCTGCTGCGGGGAGCCTTCGGCGACATCGATCCCGCCGCTCGCGTCCGGGCGGTCCACGAGCTGATCAAGCGGGAGCGGAACGACCTCGTTGAGGAGGTGATCCCGCTGGTCAGCGCGATGGCCAGCTGGATTCCCGGGATCGCCCTGCGGATGTCCGCGTACGACATGCTGAGCAAAATCGACTTGTGGGTGAGCAGCGTGCCGGGCTACTCACGGCCGTGCTACATCGCCGGGGCGGAGTTCGTCGAGGACATGACGTTCGCGCCCCGTGCCGGAAGCGCGTGCAACGCCACCATGGTCTCGCACGGGGACACCTCCTGCGTCGCGCTCAACATCGACCCGGCCGCGTTCACCGACCCGTCGCGTTTCCACCAGCTCGTCCAAGAGGAGTTCACCGCTATCTTCGAACCCGAGCCGGACGGGAGTTGGGGGTGAAGCGACTCGACGAGCGCGGCGCGGTCTCGGGCGCCTGGTCGCAACCGACACTCGGCGCGGCGCTGGCCGAAGTCGCCGCTTCCGTATCCCTGCGCGACACGGCCGTGCAGTTCCCGGACGCCGACGCCCGGGCGCGCCGGACGACGCCGGCGGAGCTGGACGAGGCGTCGGCGCGCTTCGCCCGTGCGCTGCTGGAGGAGGGTGTCCGGCCGGGCGACATCGTCGGCGTACTGATGAGCCTCGGCCCCGACCTGCTCAAGGTCCTGTTCGGGATCATGCGGGCGGGCGCGGCCGCGACAGTCCTTCCCGTTGCGCAGGCACCACAGTTGCGGCGGTTCGCCGAGGCCGCCGAAATGCGCACCCTCGTGACCGACAACGCCCACCGAGTCGTGGCGGGCCAGCTGCGGGAGCTCGTGCCGGTGCTGCGCCTCGTGCAGAGTGACATCGACCTGCCCGCAGGACGGGCCCTGCCTCAGGTGGGCGCCGATGATCTCGCGGTCGTGCAGTTCACCTCGGGCAGCACGATGGCGCCGCGCGGGGTCATGCTGCCCCACCGCAATATCCTCGCGGGGCTCGCCGCGATCGCAGTCTCGGCGCAGATGACACCGCGCGATGTCTGGGTGCAGTGGGCGCCGCACTACCACGATCTCGGCCTGTTTGGAATGCTCACCAACATCCTCAACGGCGGCCGCACCCACGCGGTGACGCCGCGGACGTTCGTCCGCCGCCCCGAGGAGTTCCTGAGCCTGCTGTCCGCCGTGGGCGGCACGCTGACGACCGGCCCGAACTTCAGCTACGACCTGATGGTCGACGCGGCGCGTGCGGGACGGATGCCCGACGGGATCGACCTGTCGTCGTGGCGGCTGACGTTCAACGGCGGCGAGCCGATCTCCGTGCGCACCGTCGAACGGTTCACCAAGACGTTCGCGCCCGCCGGCATGGCGCCGTCGGTGATGTACCCGGTGTACGGGATGGCCGAGGCGACCCTGGCGATCGCCTTTCCCCCTCCCGGCGCTCTCCCGGTAACCACGTGGGTCGACCGCGACCTGCTCGGCACGCGGGGAGAGGTCCGTCCGGTATCGCGCGACGACGCGGGGGCGACCGGCCTGGTGCGCGTGGGCACGGCCGTCGAGGGGTTGCAGCTCCGCATCGTCGCGGACGGCGCGGTGTGCGGCGAAAGGCGTCTGGGCGAGATCGAGTTGCGCGGCACCGCGGTCACACCCGGCTACTACCGAAACGAGCACGCGACTGCCGAGCTTTTCCACGAGGGCTGGCTGCGCAGCGGCGACCTCGGGTTCTGGCTGGACGGCAACCTGTACGTCGGAGGCCGCCGCAAGGAGATGGTCATCGCGCACGGCCGCAATTACTTCCCTGCCGACGTGGAGCACTTCGCCCACGAGGTGCCGGGTGTCTACCACGGCCATGTTGTGGCGTTCGCCGACATCGGACCGGACGGCGACGACCGTATCGGACTCGTCGCCGAAACCGACCTTCCGGCGGATGACCGCCCCGTGTTGGCGGAGCGGCTCCGCGGCCATGTCGGCGCCGAACTCGGCGCCGCGCCCTTACGGGTGCACCTCGTCCCGCCCCACTATCTCACCCGCTCCACCAGCGGCAAGTGGCAGCGCCTCGCCGCAGCGCGGCGGCTCGCTACGGACGGGCCGCTGCAGGACTCGCCGCAGGACAGGGAGACGTGAGGAATTCATGCCGAACGACGACGCCCGTCCCGGCGCGGACGACCGTCCCACCGCCCTGGGCGACGAGAGCCCCGCGCGTCCGCTGCCGAAACTTCCGCACGGCTGCTCGCACGCCATCCATGCCGCCCTCGCCGCGCTGCCCGGCCCGATCGACCGGGTTCTGCTGTTCGACGAGCTGCCGACCTGGATCGTCACCGGATACGAAGAGGTCAAGCAAGTCCTCGACGACGACCGGCTGATCAAGGATTGGCTGAGCCTGCCGGACGGGAAGCCGCCCTTCGGGGGGCGCCGCTACCCTGAGGACGGGTACGCGCCCGGGGTGCGGCACCTGTTCGGCCTCGATGCGCCGGACCACACGCGACTACGCCGCGTCACCCAGCACGCGTTCTCCGCCCGGGCCACGGCGCGGTGGCGGCCCCTCATCCGCGCCGAGACGGACCGGCTGCTCGACGCGTTCGTGGCTCGGGGCGGCGGGGAACTCGTCGGCGACGTGTTCGAGCCCCTCAGCGTGCGCGTCCTGTGCGCGATCCTCGGTGTCCCCGACGAGTACCGCGAACTCGTCCGGGAGGGCGGCGCGACGCTGTTCGGGCCGCTGAGCTCGGGCGATCCCCGCTATCTGAGGGTCGTTACCGATGTCCGCAGCATGGCGATGAGACTGCTCCGGCAGTGCCGCAACGCGCCTTCCGACGACCGGCGCGGCGACGACATCGTCACCTTGGCTGCCACGGCGTGGCGCGACGGCACCCTCAGCGCGTCCGAAGCCGTCGGAATCCTCTTCCAGTTCATCGCAGGGAACACCCTCAACACGGTCTCAGTCCTCGCGCACGGTGCGGTCCGGCTGATGGAGGAACCCCAATTGGCCGGCCTGCTGCGCGACAACCCCGTTCTGCTGCGGCCCATCACCGAAGAGCTGCTGCGACTGACGTCGGCCACAGCCTTGTCCACCTGGCGCTTCGCGTCCCGCCCAATGACTATTGCCGGGACCCGGATCGACACCGGCGACGTCGTCCTGGCCGCTCTCGACCACGCCAACCACGACTCCGCCGCGTATCCCGACCCCGACCGCCTGCTGCCCGGGCGGCCCGCTCCCCCTCACCAGGCATTCGGGCACGGCCGCCACTACTGCGCGGGAGCCGAACTCGCCCGCGCGGAGATCCAGACCGTGCTGGTCGCGCTCACCGGGCTCCTGCCACACATGAAACTCGCCGTGCCCGCCGAGCAGCTCCCCTGGTCCCCGCTCAGCTTCTTGCAAGGCATCAGCGCCGTCCCCGTCACAGTCGCACAGAGCGGCACCGGTCGCCGCTCCTGACGGGAAAGGAAAGGGCTTCGGCCTCACGAGGGCAGTCCGCTGGCGCGAAGAACCCGGGCAGTATGGATGCTCGGATCACCGTTCCGTCCGGTACCGACTGGGCGCCGAAATGTGCGGCCATCACCGGGACCTGTGCCCCTCCACCTGCGCACTGGGCGGCAGACAAGCCGGTGATGGCGGCGCGCCGAGATGGTCGTCAGCGTCACGCCCGAGAATATGGAACAAACGGCCAGTGGGTCTCCGTGTGATGCCTCACGGGGCGATGGGGCCGTTCTTCTTGTCCGGGTGCGCGGCCAGGACGTAGCGGGTGGCGGAGTGGTTGGACAGGCCGAAGAGCTGCATCAGCCGGACGGGATCGGCGCTGTGGCGTGCTTCGTCGTAGATCCGGTCGATGCGCAGGACGCTGGGCGGCAGCCCGAGCCGTCGGAAGGTCTTGTAGACCGTGTCGGCACTGATGGGTGGGCCGGAGTCGTCAACGGCTGTGTTGCGGGTGACGAACAGGTGGGGGTTGGAGCTGTCGGGCCAGCGTCGGTGACGGTGGTGTTCCCAGGCGGTGGCCAGGCGCAGGGTGAAGGCGTCGAGGTAGACCAGGTGGTCGCTGTGGCCCGGCCGGCGTAGGCGTAGTCGGCCCTTGCTGCGGTCGAGGTCGCCGTGCAGGAGGCGGGTGAGTTGTCCGGGCAGGAGGGCGTGGATGGCGACGAGGGCGGTCATGAGGCGGTCGCGCGGGTCGTCGAGTTGGTCCAGTAGGCCGGCGATGCGGTCGGCGGGCAGTGAGGCGGGCAGCGGTCGGCTGATGGTGAGCGAGATGTTGCGGGCGGGGTCGCGGAAGACGAGGCGTTCGCGTTTGAGGGCCCGGAACAGGGACCGTAGTGCGGTGTGCAGGCGGTGGGCTTGATCGCCGCACAGCGGGTCCAGGACGCCCTCGATGTGCTCCGTGGTGATCTGGCGGGGGTCGGTGAGGCCAGCGGCGCTCCAGGCGTGGACGGTGGGCAGGACGGTGACCACGTAGTTCTCGACCGTCTTGGGCCTGCGGGGCCGGCTGGGGATGCTGCTTTGTCCGGTGAGGACGTCGATGAAGGTGTGGAGCGCGGCGGCGAAGGCCGGCTGGCTGACGGAGCAGGCGTGGTGGCGGGCGCGGGCGATGTTGGGTTCCTGGGGTGGTTGGGGTTCCAGGAGCCCGCGCAGGCGCAGGTAGTTGAGGACGCGGGCACCGTTCAGGCTGGGGCGCAGGGAGGCCAGGGCCCGGATGTCCGTCTCGCGGATGAGCAGCTCGGTGCCGAGGTGGCCGGTCACGATGCGCAGCGTGCGGATGTTGCCATTGAAGGCGTTGGTGTTCCAGCCGCGGCTGCGCATGTAGGTGGTGAAGTCGGCCACCAGGGCGGCGGCCGCTTCGGTCAGGGCGGGCGGGTGGGTGGTGTCCAGGCGGGACCAGTCCCTGGGCGGGGCCGCAAAGAGCTCCAGCTGGGCCGGGTCGAGAAGATGCTCGGACAGGCGGCGCTGGGCTGCGGCCCGGGCGCGGCGGCGTTTGAGGTCGAAGCGGCCGTGGTGTGCTGCCGTACCCGGAGGCATAGGTCCGGTGGCCAGTGCGGCGGCGTGGAGGCCGGCGAACCACAGCTGATCGCCGCCCACCATCGCGACCTGGGCGGCGTCGACCTCGGTCTCGGCGACGACGATCCGGCACCTGCGGCACATGCCTCCGCTGAGCAGCAATGTGCGGTGACAGCGTTCGCACTCGGTCTCGCTGCCGCCGTGTTTGCGGATCTCAGTGCACCAGCTTGTGCACGGCGCACACAGGGTCCGGCGGTCGTTCGCCCAGGCCAGGCAGTGCGTGCACTGTCCCCGCAGCTCCGGGGCGCGCTGCCCGCCCTGGCGGGTGGGCCCGGTGCCGCGGGGCGGGACCAGACGGGCAGGGGGAGGCGATGCAAGCAGACCGGCCCGCTGCAGAGCCTGCCCGAGGACCGGGTCGTAGTACAGGAGGCCGTGCAGGGCCTCGGCGGCGACCTGGTGCTGGTCGGGGTCGCGGGCCGACAGGGCCAGGCGGGCGAAGCCCTCCAACCGCCAGATCCACATCGTGCGGACCTTGATGCGGCGTTCGTCCGCCATCAGCCGCAGGTGCCCGGCGACGGCCTCGAAGCCGGGGACGTGCCGGTCGCGGATGCGGGCCGCATGGGTACGGGCGAACCGGCGAGCCGGGGTGGCAAAGAGCCCCAGCTGCCCGGGAACCTGAGGCGTACAGATGCGGGGATCGTCCTGGAGCGGCTCGGGAGACCGGGCCCGTAACCAGGCGGGAACGCTGTAGCGCCGCCCCGGCTTGCCCTGGGGCATCCGGACCGGCCGGGCCTCGGGCAGGGAAATTCCCTCAATGCCCAGCACGAGCTGGCGTGGCCGGCCCGGGGCGAGGTCCTCGCCGCGGAGCTCGCCCCAGGCCCAGGGATCGTCCTCGCCCAGGCGGGCCGCCAAGAGGCAGGGCGCGCACACGCCCGACCGCGTCACCGGAACACTCCAGGCGCAGCGGCGGCACCGTGCCTGGCTCCAGCCGTCCCGGCCCGCAGCCACCCGGCGCCACGCCCACGCGCACCACGGGCACAGCGTCTTCCCGTTCACCGCTCCCCAGCCCGCACACATTGCGCACGACCCCAGCCGAGCAAATCCCCTGATCATGGCCTGACCCGCGTCAGTTCGGCGGCAGCGGGCGCCGGGCCCCGCCGCTGCCCGGGCGGGGAACCGGGCGCACGGGCCTGCTCTCGCCGACCGCCCGCTGCTCGCTCTCCGGGCGTTGCTCGGCTGCCGCGACCGGCTCGGCTTCCATCAGGTCGGCGACCGTGCAGTGCAGGGCGGCACAGATCTTGTCCAGGTCCTCCAGCCGGACAGTGACCGGCTTGTTCGACCACAGGGCGGCCACCTTGCTCAACGACGGGGTGAACCCCACCTGGCGGAAGGCCGCCTGCAACTGGGTCGGACGCCAGATGTCGCGCTTGGCCGCAGCCCAGCGCAGATTCCACTTCACCGGATCACGCCTCCGTGCTCAGCCGGCGAACCGCTCGCCGGGACGACTCCAGGCTCGCCCGCTCCGGATCGCCCTTCGCGGTCGCCAGGTACCCGACCGTGGTGGAGGCCCAGACATGACCGAGCAAAACCTGCACGTCCCACAACGGCATCCCCCGCTCATAGTTGTGGGTCGCGCACGCGTGCCGCAGCAGATGCGGAAACAGCACATCGACCGGTCCTCGCAGATAATCGCGCGAGGCCATCTTCAGCGCCCGCCGGAATGTGTCGGGCCCCACCGGCGGCGCGAGCAGCCCCTCCATGCCGGCCAGCGAATTCGCCAGCCGCTCGGACGGGAACAGCGGCGCCCGCGGATCACAGGGATCATCGGGAAACTCACCCCGCACTACTTCGACGTACCACCACAACAGCGCGCGGCCCTCCTCGAAGAGGAAGGCTTCCCGGTCACGCGGGCCGGAGCCGCCGGCGCCCTTGCCGTGGACCAGGAACCGGCCCCACTGGCCGTTCTCCCAGTGCACCTCCCCCAGCTGTACCTGGCACAGCTCCTTCGCCCGGACCCCGGAGATGTACGTCAGCTTCGACATCACATAGTTGCGGACCGCCACGGGATACTTCCGCGCCCGCGGCAGAGCCGCGCGCCACGCGCCACGCGGCGAAGAACTCTTTCGTCGCCCGCGCCGACGGCGGAATACGCAGCCCGAAATCACCGCGGTGAACGGGCCGGTTGAACGCATCGACCGGCGACTGGACCACCGCGCCGAAGCGCCGGTGAATCTCGCCGGCGTACCGCTGCTCCAGGAAGGCGTAGTAGAGATCGATCCGATTGATCTTCGAGCGGATCGTGTTGTGCCGCGGGCGCCTACCTGGGCCCGCGAAGTACTGGTCCAGCTGCCGTGAGCTCAGATGCCAGGGCATGACGTCGTAGTACGAACAGATCTCCAGCACCGGCTGGACCAGCGACTCCAGTGTCCGCGGCGACAGCCCTGCGACATCGCGGGCCCACACGTACTCGGCGAGGGAATCCTGGAACACCGCACGTTCTGCTTCCGCAGATGCGGTCGCCGCACTCTGCCGCTGCAGCGTCAGCACATCGGCCAGCCACACGATCGGGTGAAGCATCGACCACCGGCCCCGACCTGCATGAACAGCCATAACTTTCACATAGCACCCCGGAGGGAACCCGTCGGCACTCCAGTTCGGGGCAGGCACCGGTGGAGTTGAAGCTGAACAGGCCGGGCTTGGCGCCGCTGGCCTGGGCGAAGGCGGTGCGGATGGCGTCCATGACCCCCACCCAGGTGACGGGAGTGGAGCGGGAGGAAGACCCGATGACCTGCTGGTCGATGAAGACCGCCTCGGGATGCTGGGCGCGCAGTACGTTGCTGATGAGGGTGGATTTGCCGGAGCCGGCCACGCCGGTGACGGCGGTCAGAACGCGGGTGGGGATCTCGACGCTGACGTTCTTGAGGTTGTGCAGATGCGCCTTGGTGATCTTCAGTTTGCCGGTGGGGGTGCGCACATCGGTCTTGAGCGGGATGGCGGCATCGAGGTGGCGGCCGGTGGGGGTCTTGGCGCGGCGCAGTTGCGCCGCGGTGCCCTGGAAGATGACCTGTCCGCCGTGGGTGCCGGCGCCGGGGCCCATGTCGATGATGTGGTCGGCGCGGGTGATCACGTCGCGGTCGTGCTCGACGATCAGGAGGGTGTGGCCCTGGTCGCGGAGCTGGGTGAGCAGGTCGTTGATGCGGTGGACGTCGCGGGGGTGCAGGCCGGTGGAGGGTTCGTCGAAGATGTAGGTCATGCCGGTGAGGCTGGAGCCGAGGTTGCGCACGATTTTCAGGCGTTGGGCCTCGCCGCCGGAGAGGGTGCCGGTCTCCCGGCCGAGGTGGAGGTAGCCCAGTCCGATCTGTTCGATGCGCTCCGGGGCGTGGACGGCGGCCTGGGCGAGCGGTGTGCCGAGCGGGTGGTCGACTTTGCCCAGGACGTCGATGAGGTCGGTGACTTCCATGGCCATGTGGTCGGCGATGCCGTGTCCGTTGATCTTCGTCTTCAGCGCGGCTGCGTTGAGGCGGGCACCGTGGCAGGTGGGGCATTCGCCCTCGGTGGTGAACTCCTCCACCGCCTGGCGGGTGCGCTGGGAGAGTGTGGACAGGTCGCGGTTGAGGTAGAGGCGGTGGAAGCGGTCCAGGATGCCCTCGTCATCGACGCTCTTGGCCGCTCCGCCTGCCGGGGTCTTTGGGCCGCGGCCGTGCAGGAGGATGTGCCACTCGGCCTTCGTGTACTTCTTCAGCTGTTTGCCGGTATCCAACGTCCCGGAGCGGGTGAGCAGGGACCACTGAACGCCGCCGACGTTGAACAGGGGGAAGCGCAGTGCCCCGCTGTCCAGGGACTGCTCCTGGTCGAAAAACCTCTCCAGGTCGGGCTGGATGGTGTAGCCCAGGCCCTGGCAAGTGGGGCAGGTGCCGGTGGGGTCGTTGAAGGAATAGGCCGTCGACATGCCGGCGCTGGGCCACCCGGCGCGGGAGAACAGCAGCCGGATCAGGGAGGCGATGTCCGTGATGGTGCCCACCGTGGAGCGTGAGCCGCCGCCCAGCGGCTTCTGGTCGACCACGATCGCCGGGGAAAGGTCCTCAATGAGGTCGGCTTCGGGTTTCTCGTACTTCGGCAGCCGGTTGCGGACGAAGAAGGGGAACGTTTCGTTCAAATGCCGCTGCGATTCGACCGCGATGGTGTCGAAGACGATGGAGGATTTACCGGAACCGGACACCCCGGTGAAGACGGTGATGACACCCTTGGGGCCGCGCAGCGAAACATCCTGGAGGTTATGGACGCGGGCGCCGGTGATGACGATCTCGCCGTGCGCAGATGTCTTACGGGACATGGCGGTGCTTTCTGGCTGGCTGGGGGCGTGCGGGCGGGGTGGCGGCCTGGGGCCCTGTTGCCACGCGGTCGGGACCGGGTGGCAACAGGGACAGGGCTGGACGGTCAGGTGGCGGGGTTGACCTGCTGGTCGATCTGGCAGGTCAGCTCCAGTGCGGCCAGGGCGCTGGCCGGGCTGATCTCGTTGGCGGCCTCACCGCGCAGCACGGCCAGCACATGGTCGATCATCGCCGTGTACTGGTCAGCGACGGGTAGCTCCACCTCGTGGGCCCCCTCGTCGCTGTAGGCGGTGAGAGTCCCGGCCGGCTTGCCGTCGTAGCCCATGGCCGAGACCCACTCAAGGACGCCGTGGGTGAAGGCGGCGGTGTAGCCGCTGCGGGCACCCCACGGCTTGGGCCGCAGTGAGGAGACCGAGCTGCGGGCGATCGCGCCGTCGAAGGCCAGGGTGGCCTCCAGGGCGCCGGCGTCCGCGTCGCGTCCCACCGCGGTGACGTGGACCTGGTCCGGTGTGCCGAGGGCCCGGGTGATCAGGTCCAGGTCGCTGTGCATGGCCTCCATCGGCAGCGCCTTCAGCCCGAGCGAGGCGCCCGGCCACAACAGAGCGACCGCGTTCCAGCAGGTCAGTTCCTGGAGTCGGCCGTAGGTACCCTCGCCTACGGCGTCGCTGAGGGCCTGGTTGGCGGGGATGAACCGCTCGAACATGTCCACGAACACGTGCCGGTCGCTCGACTCGGCGGCGGCCACGATCCTGCGGCCCTCCTCCAGGGAACCGGCCATGGGCAGTTCGGTCAGAACGTGCTTGCCGGCCTCCAGGGCGCGCAGCACCATCGGCGCATGCAGCGCGATGGGCAGACAGACATCGACCAAGTCGAAGGAGGGGTCGGTGAAGGCGGCGTCCAGGTCAGTGCCGGCGGCGAACCCGAACTGTCCGGCGGCCTGCGCGGTCTTGTCCGCGTCGCGGCCGAACATCACCACCTCGACATCGTCGCGGGCGGCGTAGACGGCGGCGTGCGCCTGGCCGAAGTTGGTTCCCAACAGGGCGATCTTCATGAGGGCTCGGTTCCTTTCAATGAGCGGGGGCGGTGTGCCGGGCCGGGCAGGGCAGTGCGCCGGTGCCTCCGGCGTGCGGTCCGGCCAACTCCTGCGGTCAGGAGGGTTGGGCCTGGCTGATGCACACGGGCTGGCCGGAGGGGTCCAGCAGGACCGTCCAGTGGTCGCCGGGCTGGAAGTCGGGCTTGGTCGCCCCGAGTTCCAGCAGCCGCTTCTCGGCGGCGGCCACATCGGGAAAGGCCAGGTCCATGTGGAAGGGCAGCTCCTGCTGGGGCCAGGTGGGCGCGGTGAAGGAGCTGGAGGTCCAGAAGATGTACATCGTGTTGCCGACGGTGACGGGGAAGGCGACCTCGTTGCCGTGCTCGTCGGGGTAGGGCTGTCCGACCTCGCTGCCCAGTGCGGCGGCGTAGAACTCGGCGAGCCGGCGGCCGTCGTCGGCCCAGATCGCGTACGAGATCACCGAGCCGCTGAGAGTGCCGGTGGAGTGGGTGGTGCTCATGGCGGATGGGTCCTTTCCTCGGTTGCACGGCCGTCAGGGGCCGGTCGTAGATCATGTGGGTGGCGCAGGGGAACCTCGGCGGGGCGGCGTCCGGGCCGGCCCACCCCTGTGCGGCTCAGGAGTCAGCCGGCTGGGCGGGCTGGGAGAACAGGCCGAAGCGGTTGCCGCGCGGGTCGAGGATGCGGGAGAAGACCAGACCGTCGGGGTTGGCTTCGGGCCCGTACTCGACCCGGGCGCCCGCCTGCTGTGCGGCGCCGGTGGTGGCGGTGACGTCGGAGACCAGGAAGGACGGCATGGCGTAGTCGGCGCCATCGGGGCTGCTGCTGTGGTCCCACAGGCCGCCGGAAGGCCACTCGGCTGAGGGGACGAAGATGCTGAAGTACGGCTTGCCGCCTGCTGACTCGTCCTTCTCGAACCGCCAGCCGAACGCCGCGGCGTAGAAGTCCGTGGTGGCCCGCGCGTCGGTGGTGCCGATCTCGAACCAGGCCATCGCACCCGGCTGCGGCGCATACGACGCCTGCTGCATGTGCTCCTCGGTCGCCGCCGCCCGCTCGGCGAGCTTCTCGGAGCCGCCGCGGGAGAACAGGGAGAAGATGTTGCCGCGCGGGTCGGCCAGCCGGGCGAAGACCGTCACTTCACCGACCGTGGTGGCCGGGACGATGACCTTCGCGCCGAGCGCGGTGAGTTTGTCGACATCGGCGTGCACGTCGGCGGACAGGACGGAGAGGTTGATGGCCTCGCCGCCGGTGTCGCCCTGCTGGATGGCGCCCATCGGCCAGGCTGCGCCCGGGGCGAGGATGCGGGTGTAGGTGCGGCCGTCGACCGAGGAGTCCGGGTCGACCTCGAAGCTCCAGCCGAGGAGGGGGCCGTAGAAGTCGGTGACGGCCTTCGGGTCGGTGGTGCCGATCTCGAACCAGACCACCTGGCCGGGAGACATGAAACCCATGATGAAAATGCCTTTCGCGGGTGCGGTACGGGGTCACAAGGGAGCGGGAACAGGCTGTGGTGTCGAGCCTTGCCCCCTGTGGTGTCGAGCCTTGCCCCCTGTGGTGCGGGGGCCCGTGGTGCGGGCCGTTGGAGTGAGGCCGCGGGGCCGGTGGCGTGTCAGCCGATCGGGACCGGCTCGGCCTTCTGGTCGGGGGCGGCCTTGGCGGTGGCCGGTCGCTTGGTGCCGGCGGTGCGGGGCAGGGCGAACAGGACGGCGGACGCGGCGGTGAAGGCGCCGGCGACATACCACAGGGAGCCGGTGAAGGCGTGCGGCATCTGCTGCGCCTGGGCGGCGGGGCTGCCGGGCCCGAGCCGGCCGAAGAAGACGACCGAGGACAGGGCCACGCCGACGGCCTGGCCGAGCTGCATGGTGGTGTTGGTCAGCCCGGAGGCGGAGCCGGCGTGCTCGTGGGGGACCTCGGAGAGGATCACGTCGGTCAGCGGAGCGATGATCATCCCCATGCCCAGGCCCATCGGGACCAGCGGCAGCATCGTCTGCCACACGGCGATCTCCGTGCCGTAGTGCCCGGCCAGGCCGACGAACAGCACCATCCCCACCGCGGCCAGCAGCCCGTCGGCCTGCAGCCCCCAGCGGCCGAAGCGCGGCACCAGCCGCTGCATGGACAGCCCGGCGCCGGCCATCATGGCCGCCGACAGCGGCATCCCCGACAGCCCCGCCTTCAGCGGCGAAAAGCCCAGCCCCAGTTGCAGGTAGAGCGTCCAGGCCAGGAAGAACACTCCCGAGGCCAGGCCGAACAGCAGCTGCACGCCCTGTCCGCCGGCGAAGCTGCGCCGCCAGAACAGCGACAGCACCACCAGCGGTGATCCGCCGCGCCGTGCCAGGCGCCGCTCCCAGGCCACGAACGCGCCCAGCACCGGCACGGAGGCGGCCATCGACCCGTACGTCCAGGCAGGCCAGCCCAGCTCCCGGCCCTGCGTCAGCGGCAGCACCAGCGCCAGCAGGCCCGCCGTGGCCAGCACCACCCCCACCAGGTCCAGACGGGCGGCCCGCTCGGCCTTCGACTCGCCGATCAGCAGTGCCCCGGCGACCAGTCCGGCGATGCCCAGCGGCAGGTTGACCAGGAAGACCGGCCGCCAGCCGAGGCCGAACAGATCCCCCTCGGTGAGCAGGGCGCCGACCAGGGGCCCGGCGAGGGTGCCCAGGGCCATAACCGAGCCATAGATCCCGAAGACCTTGCCGCGCTCCCGCTCGGGGAAGGTGACATGGATGATGGAGAGCACCTGCGGCACCATCAGCGCCGCCATCGCGCCCTGCGTGATCCGCCCGGCCAGCAAGAGCTCCGGGCTCCCGGCGAGCCCGCACACCAGCGAGGTGAGCGTGAAGCCGACCACCCCCAGCAGGAAGACCTTCCTTCGGCCGAACAGATCTCCCAGCCGGCCGCCGGTGATCAGCCCCAGCGCGAACGCCAGCGCGTACCCACCGGTGATCCACTGCACCTGCGCCGTCGACGCGCCGGTCGCAGCCTGGATGTCGGGCAAGGCGATATGGACCACGGTCACATCGACCGCGTCCATGAAGGAGGCGACCAGCACCACGACCAGCGCCGCCCACCTGCGCGGATCGACCGCATTCGATGAGGTTCGGAGGGGTTTGTTCTCGGACATGCCCTTCACGCTAAGAGGCCTTTAGGACACCTCACGTCCGTGAAGGGCGCCATTGTGGGAAACATGACGAGCGACCTTCCCGCACGGATGCTGCGCCTGCTGTCCCTGCTGCAGACGCGCCGCGAATGGTCCGGCACCGAACTCGCCGACCGCCTCGGCGTCACCGGACGCACCATCCGCCGCGACATCGACCGCCTGCGCGAACTCGGCTACCCCGTCGAAGGCACCACCGGCCACGCCGGCGGCTACCGCCTGGCCTCCGGCACCGCCATGCCACCCCTCCTGCTCGACGACGACGAAGCCACCGCCACCGCCGTCGCCCTGCGCACCGCCGCCGGCCACCTCATCGGCATGGAGGAAACCGCCCTGCGCGCCCTGGCCAAACTCGAACAGATCCTCCCCACCAGGCTACGGACCCAGGTGGCCGCGCTGCAGCAGGCAACGGCCACCATCGGCTGGGAAACCCGCGGAGCACGCGTCGACGCGGAACTGCTGGCCACCCTCGCCGCCGCCTGCCGCGACCATGAAACCGTCACCTTCGACTACACCACCCGCCACGGCGCCTCCGCCGCGCGCCGCGCCGAACCCCACCATCTGGTCGCCTCCGGCGGCCTGTGGTACCTGCTGGCCCACGACACCGACAGAGACGACTGGCGCATCTACCGCCTCGACCGCATCACCCACCTCGCCCCCACCCGGCACCGCTTCACCCCCCGCCCGGTACCGGGTGACGACCCCGCCGCCTACGTCGCCGACAAGATCGCCACCGCCCCCACCCGCCACCGCGCCATCGCCACCGTCCAAGCCCCCGCCGACACCGTCCGCCGCCGTACCTGGGCCCTGGCCGGCCGCATCCAGCCTCTCGACGAAAACTCCTGCACCGTCGACTGCTCCAGCGACCACCTGCCCGGCGTCGCGCAGACCCTCGCCGCCCTCGACACCGACTACACCCTCGACGCCGACCCACAGGTCACGGCCTACCTCCAGCAGGCAGCCGAACGACTTCACCACGCGGCCACGTACCAGGCAGGCGAACAGACGGGCCCTCCTGACAGGCCCACGACTCCGCGCAGCGATATGCATAAATGATTCGGACTCGCCTCCCCGGGCAACGGGAGGAAGCCCTTCAACAGCCTCGCCGGTGCGTCCGGTTCTGGTGAAGGCCCTCCGCCGCTGCCGCAGGCGTACGACCCCGTCTTGAAGCTTTGCGCCGCTGTGCGACGTCCTGCCTCATGAGGTCGTCGGTGCGCGTGCTGTGCCAGATGGTGCCCTCCCACTTCACATACTGATGTTCGCGGCCTCGGAGGAGGACGGGCTTGAGGTGGCCGTGGAAGAGGAGCGTGCGGCCCTGGTCCCGGCGGCTGCGGCTGAACCACATCGTGCTCTTCTCGTGGCGGGCGAGCCGGTGCGCCGCGACGTCGGGGAGGGTGCCGCGGACGCGGCCGGGTGTGTAGGTGGTCAGGGGCTGGCTGGGTGGGCGCCAGGAGTCGGCGAGGGCCCAGTGTGCGATGGCGTCACCGCCGCGGTCAGGCGGGCTGTAGGGGTAGGTGACGCGACCTGCGACCTCGGCGAAGAACCGTTCCTGCTCGGCTTCGGTGCCGTCGGCCAGCCGACGCCAGTAGGACGATGCGATCAGCGGGGCGAGGGCGACGGCTTCGGGATAGACCGCGGCGAACAGCCGCGAGGTGCTGTAGTTGACGTAGTCCTGCTTCTCCCGGTCGAAGGGGATCAGGAGGTGGAGGCGGTCGTCCCAGGTGTCCCAGGAGCCGAAGGGTTTCGGGCGTCCGTCCACGGACCAGATGTGCGCGCAGAGCATCAGGCCGGTCAGCACCGCGTCGTAGGTGGTGGCCCAGCCGTGGCGCCGCAGCAGGAGCAGGTGGCGCCGCTGGGCGTCGATGATGTCTGGGAGCCGGGCGAGATCGACGGCGGGGTGGTCGATGTCGGGCGGGCCGATCCAGGTGCCGTGCCGCAGGCAGACGTAGGTGTGGTGGGGCAGGAGCCGGACCACCTTGCCGCCGGGATGGCGGGCGTCGCAGCGGTGGCAGCCGGTCTGCGGCTGGTGGCGGAACATCTCCCAGTTCGGTGGCGGGTCGCGTAGTTCCGGCATCGCGCCGGCCAGGGCGTGGACGGAGCGTCCGGTCAGTGCGGCGAGCCGTTCGGGGACGACGACGCGGCGGCTGGCCCCAAGGTAGGCGGGCTGGGTGACCTGTAACCACAGGCCGTTGACGTCTAGGCCGTGGAGGGTAGCCAGGCGGGTGATGTAGGAGGTAGGGATCTCGTGCCGGGCGGGCGGGACCGGGTCGGGCAGCGTGCGCAGGAGCATCAGGCCGCGCGCCTCCGCCGCCTGGTCACCTTGGCCGGGGCAGTGAGCTGTTCGGACTGCTCGGCGGCGAAGTCGGTCGGGACGCACTCCAGCAGTTCTTCGGTGATCGTCTCGCTGCCGTCCTCGATGGCCAGCACGGCGGCGCCGCGGATGAGCTGGGACAGGCTGCCGATCATGCCGCCGGTGCGGTGGAAGAGGGAGTCGCTCATCGCGGTGAGCGTGCCCGGGGCGTGCTCGTGGAGGCGGAGCATGGATTCCAGCGTGCTGACCAGCCCCCGCCACGCGTCCTTGTCAGCGGTGGTGGCGTAGGAGAACGGTGCGGCGGGGATCACGACGAACCGTCCGGCGATCTGCCGGTCCCGGGTTCCGGCGAACAGGCCCTGGCTCTCGATGTCGATGCCCGCGTAGGCGAACGTGGCCGGCAGCCGCTCGGCGAAGTACTTCAGCTGGTCGGAGGCTTCCGCCCCCGCGCGGGAGCCGAGGTTGAGGTTGTGCAGCTCGTCCACCAGGACCAGGTCGACGTGGACGTGCGCGGCGGTGGCGCAGACGGCGTCGACGACATCGGTGTGGGTGGCCCGGGCCGGGAAGGTCAGCCCGAAGAACCGGGCGAACTCCATCGCGAGCATCTTCGGCGTGGCCGCCGGCGGGACGGTGACATAGACGACCGGCAGCCGGGCCCGGTCGCGCGGGTGACGCTGGCGCGTGGCCAGCTCGTGCGCGCGGCCCAGCTGCGTGAGCGCCGTCGTCTTGCCTGTGCCGGAGGCGCCCGAGAGGATCACGCCGCGACGGGCGGAGACCTGATGGCGGTTGAGCTGGATCAGCAGCCGGGCGGTCGAGATCACCTTCCGGATCGTCGGGGTGTTCACCAGCGGCAGGTCCGCGTGATACTCCCACCGCCGGTCATCCGCCCGTGCCCGTTCCCGCCCGGTCTGCGCGGCCCGCTCGGCGGCGGGCAGCAGCTTCGGCGGGACAGTCTCGTGCTCGACGTAGCGGCGCCAGCCCTCCTTGGTCGTCAGCGGGGAGTCCGGCGGGGCCTGCTCGCCGGACTCCGGCTGGCGTGTGCTGGTCGCGGGCGTGCTCATAGCCACCTTTCGGCTTCGGCGTGGGTGTCGAAGACCCCGAAGGGCACCACCTCCGCGGACGGCGTTGCCGCGGAGTCGGGCTCAGGGTCGGGCGTGTTCTCGGTCTCGGGTGGTGCGGCGGGCGCCGGGAGTGCGGCGGCGGTGCGGGTGCGGGCGATAACCCGCGCGGAGCGCAGGTCAGGTCCGTGCTCGGCCCGGGTCAGCAGCGCGTCCAGGACGCGGGCGACGTCGGCCTCGCTGGAGTCGTCAAGACCGGTCGCGGTGGCCAGGCGGCGGGCGTGGTCCCAGGTGAAGTCCGCGAAGGGGGCGTTCACCAGGGGCAGGTGGACCCAGGGCGCGGTGATCCAGCCGCCGGTGGTGCGGACGAAGACGCGGGAGAGATCGTAGGGGTCGTAGTGCACCTCCCAGAGCCCCCGCTTGGCCGCGTGGCCGGAGTGCTGGCGCCGCCACGGCCCGAGCTCGGGCGCGTCGTAGGTGCGGTGGCCGATGCGGATGCCGTAGTCGTTGATCACCCGCCAGGCCACCGGCAGCAACTCCAGGTAGTCCTCCCCGCGCAGCACCAGCGGCAGGTAGCCGGCTGCCGCGACCAGACAGGCGTACTTGTCGTTCGGCGACATCGCCTTCCCCGGCCGAAACGGGTCACGAAGCGCGTCGTGCGGCCTCATTTGCCACCCGGCCAGCAGCCACTCCTCCAGCAATCCCTGGAGTTCGGGGATCGTCCAGACGGCGGCCTGCTCGACGCGCTCGCCGCGGCGGGTCACGTCCCGGCCGGTGTAGCCGGCCAGGTGCTGGCAGAACAGCGTGTTGACCGCGGAGAACGTCGCCTCCACGATCGCCTTGTCCGTCGGCGTGCGCGGACGCGCCTGCTGGACGGAGATGCCCAGGCGTTCGCAGGCCCGGATGAAGGTGTCGGAGATGAACACCTTCCCGCCATCGATCACCACGGTGTCCGGAACGATCACCGGTTTCGCGGCGGCCTGCTACATCCGCGCGTCGATGTCGAGCAGCTGCCGGTGCGGCATCCGCGAGGCCGCCATCCGCAGCGAGGTGGACCAGCCCGGCCGCATCGGCTCCGGGATCAGCATTCGCGCCAGCAGCAGCGAGGCGTCCACCGCCTTGGTGCCCACCGGCCGCAGCACCGCCGCGCAGATCGTGCGGGTGGCGACATCGACCGCGATCGTCAGATCCGCCCGCGCGGTCACCCCCGAGTCCAGAACCACCATCACGTCCAGCGGGGTGGAGTCGATCTGTACCTGTTCTCCGGGCCGGTCCGCGAACGTCGGCGTGAACGGCCCTGCCGGACGGTTCGCCGTCTGCCGCCGCGTGACCGCCGATCCGAAGGCGTGCCGCCCCGTGGCGAGTGCGTCGATGAGCTTGTAGAGGGTGCGCGTGCTCGGCAGCGGAACGACCCCCTCACCGTGCGCGGCCTCCACCGTCTTGTCACGCGGCGGATCAGCCGCGACCGCGTGCCGGTCGAGATGTTCGTCTCGCCGTCGAGCACTTCGCGGATCGCGGCCACCAGCCGGGCGTCCGCCCGGCCCGTCGTCTCCCACCGCCGCGTCGTGCGCTGATCCACCAGCCCCCCAAGCCCCTGCTTCAGGTAGCGCGACCGCTTGCCCTCCACCGTCCGCAGGCTCACATCCAGCTCGGCCGCTTTCGCCCTCATCCGCTCGGTCAGCGACCGCGTCGCCGGGTCGTACTCCGGCCGCGCGGGCGTGCCCGGCTCGGCGCCGGGCGGCAGTCCGGTCTCCACCTCCACCACGTGCCGCTGCCACTCGGCCGCCGCCGCCCGCGCGGGCTCCGGCAGCGTCTGCAGCAGACCGAACGGCTCCAGCTCCGGCAGCGGCTCGGTGCCGGTAACAGCGAAGTCCGGCGCCGCCATCAGATACGAGGCCAGCACCAGCGATTCCGCCCCGCCGGCCGACCGCAGTCGCACGGCCGTCCCGGCCAGCGCGACCACCTGATGTTCGCCGCCGTCGAAGGTCAGCCAGTCGCCCGGCCGCAGCACCGGACTCTCACCCGCGGTCATCGGCTCACCCCCGGCGCGATCAGGGAGCTGCTGTGCAGGGGCACCGAGACATCGACCGTCAGCTCGTGCGACCACAGCAGGTGGAACAACACCGGCAGCACCGAAGCGGCTCACCCGTCTCCGCGGCCCCGTCCATCAGGGGCAGCGGCTCGGCGAACACCTCCCGCAGCCGTGAGGTGGCCGGCTCCACCCGGTGCCGGGGGTGCCGGTAGCCCGACAGCCACCGCACGTTGCGGACCACGACCGCATCCGGGGCGCCCAGCAGCCGGAACTCCCACCCCACCTCGGTGCAGGCCGCCGCCGTCGCCTCGAACTTCACCACGTCCCGCGGGCCGCGGCGTTCAGCCGGGCGGCAGTCGACGATCACGGCCGTCCCGTCGTCGCGACGGGCGAAGTAGTCCGGCGCGTGCGAGAGAGGCCGCCCGTTCGCCGCCGACCACCACAGGCCCGGCAGGTTGCGCTGCCGGCGGTACGACGCGAAGGCGCGTACCGGGGCAGCGTGCTCGAACGACACCGCCCACGCGTTCGCCAGCGGGCGCCGCAACTCCGTCCTCTCCGGAGCGATGTACGCGACCTCGAACCCGGCCGCCAGCGGCCCGGCGGAACCGCCCGGCAGAACCTCTAACGCATGGACCACGACCAGCTAACCCCGCCCCTGTCCGCAAGGTAGCCCTTCAGTCCGCAAGATCCCCCGCAACGTATAGCTTCAATCCGAAGCCTCCGAAGTCACAGGACGTGAACTCCACCCCGGCCGCCAGCAGTGCGGTGACATTCGCATGGGACACCAGCTTGGAGTCGGCAACCATCAGGAACTTCTGTTCGTCGGCCATGCCCTGCAGGTCTTTCATCGCGCCGACGACCTGACTGACCTCGGCCGCACCGCCGTCGAAGACACGGGCGTGGAGGGGGACGGAGCCGTCGGCGGAGACCGCGAGTCCGGCCTGGACCTGCTTCAGGGCCACTCGCCGGTCCTTGGGGCGCCCGTAGCCGATGACCGGGTTCTGCTCGTCCTGGTCCTCGACCGGGTAGGCGCCGTGGACGGACATGCTGGTCATGTCCCAGTGCAGCCGGGACACATCGATGCCGAACTCGGCGACGGCCCGGGCACCGACCGTCCCTGCGATCCGCTCCAGCCCGGGCGCGATCGCGTCCAGGGCCCGGGCCAGACGGTCGTCGTTGAGCAGAGCCGGCTCGATGCCGAAGACCTCCTCCACCGCCCAGGTGCGAGCCCAGTCGCCGACCCGCACCAGCGGTGCGGGTGAGGTCAGCCGGTTGACTATCAGCGTCTCGATCACCTGCCCGTGGGTCAGATGCGCGCTCGCGCCGCCCGGACACACCTCGTCGACAATCCCGGCGACATCCAGCCGGCGCAGAAACTCGGCAGCGACAGGCAGAGCGCCCAGACGCTTCTCCACCACGGACGTCACCACCACATCAAGGCGCTGACGGACAGACCGTGGCCGCGGAGACCGGGAAGTCATCGACACACCCGGACCAACGCCACACCACTGGCCCCGGACACCCCCAAGCCGGTCACATCATACGAATCGACGACCCGCGAAGTGCGGGACTAGAGGGTGAGCACGATCTTTCCCCGGGCGTGGCCGGTCTCGCTCAACTGGTGCGCCGCGGCTGCGTTTTCGAGGGGGAAGACGGCCGCGACCGGCACGGTGAAGCGGGCCTGGCCGGCGAGAGCGGCGGCCACGGCAAGTCCTTCGACCGCCTGCGGGTCCGCTCCTGGGCCCGCCGAGCGTGTGTGGTGGACTCCATACTTAGCGGCGTTCATGTCGGCGATGGTCACCACCCGGTCCGGGCTTCCGGTGAGGTCCGCCAGATCGGGCAGCGAGCCGGATCCGGCGCAGTCCAGGACGACGTCGACTCCGTCCGGTGCCAGGGCGGTGACCCGCTCGCCCAGCCCGGGGCCGTAGGTGACCGGCGTCGCCCCCAGCCCCGCGACGAACTGGTGGTTGTGCGCGCTGGCTGTACCGATGACGGTCGCGCCGCGGGCCGCTGCGAGTTGGACGGCGACCGTGCCGACCCCGCCGGCCGCGCCCTCGATCAGCAAGGTCGTACCGGTGTCGACCTTCAGCCGGTCGAGGGCCCGCGTGGCGGTCTCCACGTTCCCGGCCGCGCCGCCGGCCTGCTCCCAGCTCAGCGCGTCCGGCTTCAGCGCCCAGGCTGCCAAGACGGCGTACTCGGCGTTCGCACCGCCGAGCTCCGCGACCTCGACGATGCCGAAGACCTCGTCGCCTGGCCGGATACCGGTTACCCCTGTGCCGACCTCGTCGACCACACCCGCGGCATCCATGCCGAGCACGTGGGGCAGGCACAGCGGCACCATGTCGCGGAACCGCCCTGAACGGAGGTGGCAGTCGGCGGGAGTGAGGCCCGATGCCCGCACGCGCACCCGGATGTGGCCTGGTCCCGCGTGCGGTTCCGGTACGTCGGCGACTTCCAAGACACTTGCGGAACCGTACTCGGAGAATGTCAGGGCTCTCATGGCGTCGGACGCTATCGGAACACCCCGTCCGTTTGACTAAAGTGAGAGCGGTGACGATCCCTTTGCCTCACTCCCTGCGCTCCGATGCCCGGGACAACCGGGAACGTATCCTCGCCGTGGCCCGCACGACTTTCGCCGAGCAGGGGCTGGACGTGGCGATGCGCGAGATCGCGCGGCGTGCCGAGGTCGGACCCGCGACCCTCTACCGGCACTTTCCGACCAAGGAGGCGCTGGTCACCGAGGCGTTCCGCGAGCAGATGACGGCCTGCACGGCCATCGTCGACGAGGGACTGGCCGATCCTGACCCATGGCGCGGCTTCTGCCTGGTGATCGAGGCGGTGTGTGAAATGCAGGCGCAGGACCGGGGCTTCACCGCGGCGTTCGTCTCGGCCTTCCCCCGCGCGATCGACTTCGCTGCGGACCGGGAGCAGGCACTGGGCAAGGTCGCTGAACTCGCCCGCCGAGCCAAGGCAGGTGGCAAGCTGCGCCCGGACTTCGTCCTGGACGACCTGATCATGGTGCTCATGGCCAACGGCGGCATCCGGACCACCTCGCCAGCCGCCGCGGTGACCGCCTCACGGCGCTTCGCCGCGCTGCTGATCCAGGGCATGCGGGCCGAGCCGGCCATCCCGCCGCTGCCCCCGCCGGTCCGGCTGCCGCTGGCAGTTGTGACTTAGGAGTCCTTGCAGAAAGATCTTGGTGTGGCACGGTGGAAGGGACGGTGATCTCGTTCCTCGGGGGTGAGGATGTCCCAGCCGAAGCCATGGGAAGTCGGTGACGAGCTGTGGGCGCTCATCGAACCGTTACTGCCCCGGCATCCTCGCCGGTACCGATATCCGGGCCGCAAGCGGATCGATGACCGCAAGACACTGCAGGGCATTCTGTTCGTTCTCTACACCGGAATCCAGTGGGAGTTCCTGCCACAGGAGTTGGGGTTCGGCTCGGGCCCTACCTGCCGGCGGCGCTTGGCTGAATGGCAGGAGGCCGGGGTGTGGGACGAACTCCAGCGGGTTCTGCTGGACCGGTTGCGGGCCGCGGGCCGTCTGGACTTCTCCCGCGCCACGATCGATGCCTCGCATGTGCAGGCCAAGCGGGGGCGAAGCCGCCCAAAAGTCGGGCCGAGTCCGGTTGACCGGGGACGGCCGGGCTCGATACATCACGTGCTGACCGACGCGCACGGCACTTGGCTGCGTGTGTCCCTCACCGGTGGCCATCGCAACGACGTCACACAGTTCCTCCCTCTGGTCGACGCCGTGCCGCCCGTTCGAGGGCGGCGAGGACGGCCCCGGCGAAAGCCCCGAGCCCTCTACGCAGACCGTGGCTACGACCATGACGTCTACCGCCGTTGCCTGCGGGAGCGGCACATCACCCCGAAGGTCGCACGCCGCGGACAGCCACACGGCTCGGGGCTGGGCCGCATCCGGCTGGGTTGCCGAGTCAGCTATCGCCCACCTCCACGGCCCACGTCGCCTACGCATCCGCTGGGAAGCACGCGACGACATGCACGACGCCTTCCTCCAACTCGCCCACTGCATGACTCTCGCCCGCAGAACTCCCAGCTTTCTGAAAGGACTCCATAGTCGCGCATGCCCCGCCGCGGCTCTACGCGGCCGAACCGCCCGCCGACCCGCAGGAACAGCTCCTCGAGCTCAGCCGTCCACCGGCCTATTGCACCATCTACCGCCACGTTCAGCGCCTGCCCGCGCGAGGGCGCCGCACCACGCGCCGCGGCGGGTTTCCCGAAAGCTCTACCCGACGGCACGTCAGCTACCCAGGCTGAGAAAACACTGCCTGACCAGCGGGAATCGCGAAGCGCGACTGGAGTACTAGGGCGCTTCTGACGGCTCTTGGAACCGTCTGATGGCTGTCACTGGTGCGCCTGGAGGGACGATCGGCGCATCACGAGGTGGCTTGCCTTGCGCCGACGATCAGTCCAACGCCCGACCAAGAGCCGCAAGGAACGGCCTAACGGCGGACGGGTAGTAGATGAGTTTGTCTGCCAGCCCCTTCGTGTGTACGCGCCACCGGCCGCTTCGGTGCAATGAATCGTAGCCGAGGCCGGACAGGATGCATTGTCGCTACGAGGGGTTGAACGTCTCCGCTAGACAGGTCTGCGGGTTAAGGAACAGACGAGCATCAGGCACGGGAAGAGCCGACTGGCTGTCACCGCTGGCGACGGCGAGCGCGTCGCCTTAGGCGGCATGCGGCAACATAGCCGACGATCCCCGGCTAGGGAAACCGGGGATCGTCCGGACACTCGAACAGTCCGCAACCGGCTGCGCTTGGCGGTGGAGCCAAGCGGACACGCACAACGTCGAGCTCGCACGCCGACGTCGCTGCCCGCTGTCCTGCCAATACCCGGAAGCCCCCCATGACTGCAAACTCACTGTCGTCCTCGTCTGCCGCCGTCTCCGTCCTCGGCCGCCGTACTCCCCACACCTGACACATTGACGCGGCCTCTTCGCCGATCGAATCGAGGAAAGTTCTTTTTGGCTGGGTACATAGAAGACCGCTGGATCAAGAAAAAGAAGGACCCTGTCACCGGTAAGCGGGAGCGCACCAGCCGTTACGGCAAGGGATCTCGCTATAGGGTTTCGGGGATTCCGGGTGTGCGGGGCAGGTCGTTTGAAACGCTGGAGGACGCGAAGGCATGGATTCGGAGGTCGAGCACCGATCAAGAGCGTGGAGAGTTTGTCGATCCCCGTGACGGGTCGATCCTCCTTGAGGATTATGTACAGCGCTTCTGGTTCCCTGGCATGTCTGGCTCCATCAAGACCAGGCAGAACCAGAGTCGAAAGGTGTTGCTTCACGTCCTTCCGCACCTGGGCCAAGTCCCGCTGAGGGACGTCACCGCTGCTCGACGCCGCAGTACGCGCGAGCCATCCTCGGGGCTCTGTCCAACATCTTCGAGACGGCCATCGATGACAAGCGATTGATCCGCAACCCCATGCGGGCAAAATCGGTTCGTTGGCCCAAAGCTGACGAAGTGAGACGCGAAGCATGGCCCTTGGAGACGGCTCGCCAGATGCGGGACAGCATAAGCGATCGCTACCGGATAACGGTGGTTCTCGGTGTGGGGTGCGGTCTGCGGCAGGGTGAAGTATTCGGGCTGAGCCCAGATGACATCGACTATGAAAAATGTGTCATCTATGCGAGGAGGCAAGTTCAGACATTCTGTGGGCGCCTCTACTTCACTCTCCCGAAGGGCGGTAAGACGCGTGTCGCAGGTATGCCTGCTTCCGTCGCCTGTGAGTTGAGGGAGCACTCCGAGAAGTATCCAGCAGTGGAGGTGGAGCTGCCATGGGGTGAGCCCGGTAAGCCGATGAGGAAGGTCCTGTTGCTGCTCACGACCAGGTTCGGCAATGCCGTCGCGGTGAACACGTACAACACCTACATCTGGAAGCCTCCGCTGGCTCGCATTGGGATCATCCCTCCGCGGCCTGCGGGCGCGAAGCCGTGGCAATGGAAGGCTGCGCACCGGGACGGTTTCCATGTGTTGCGCCATACGTACGCGTCGGTGGTCCTTGAGGCCGGCGAGTCGGTGGTGACCCTGGCCAGGTGGCTGGGGGGCGAGGGCGTCGGGTCATCGATGGGTTGCTCGGCAATCCGGCGGACGTTGTGGTTGAACATTGGAACTCCCCAAATTCTCCCCAGGCCCCTCCGCGGGGCTTCCGGGGTGGAGAGGGTGGTCGGGGTGGTATTCGATGCGCTCGTATCGGTATGCTTGCATCAGCATCTGTGGACCGAATCGACCGCACGTCGCTGACCTGCGACAAAGCCCAGGAAGTAGCCTGATCCGCATGTTGTCCGAAGTCATCGCGACCCGCTACGTCACGCCCTTGCGTGAGGGCGGGTCGCTTCCGGGGATCGTCGAGGCCGACGATCTCGGTACGTATGTCATGAAGTTCACCGGGGCGGGGCAGGGGCGCAAGACTCTGGTCGCCGAGGTCATCTGTGGGGAGCTGGGGCGTCGGCTCGGGCTGCGGGTGCCGGAGCTGGTGCGGATGCAGCTGGACCCGGTGATCGGGCTGAGCGAGCCCGATCAGGAGGTGCAGGAGCTGCTGAAGGCCAGTGGCGGCCTGAACCTCGGAATGGACTATCTGCCGGGGTCCCTCGGGTTCGATCCGCTGGCCTTCGAGGTGTCCGCGCGCGAGGCGGGCCGGGTGGTCTGGTTCGACGCGCTGATCAACAACGTGGACCGGTCGTGGCGCAACCCGAACCTGCTGGTCTGGCACGGTGAGCTGTGGCTGATCGACCACGGTGCCACGATGATCTGGCAGCACAACTGGCCCTCCGCCGAGAAGTCGGCCGCGAAGCCGTACGACGCCTCCGATCATGTGCTGGCGAGCTTCGGGCCGGACATCGAGGCGGCGGCGGCCGAGTTCGCGCCGCGCGTCACCGAGGAGCTGCTGACCGAGGTCGCCGCCGCGGTGCCGGACGAGTGGCTGGTGGGCGAGCCGGGGTTCGACTCGCCGGACGAGCTGCGCGGCGCCTATGTGCGGGCGCTGCTGGGCCGCGCCCCGGTGATCGGCGAGCGGATCGGCATCGGGGAGCCCACGAAGGACGGGCCCTCCCGGGTGCCGGGCTGGCTGGCGACCGAGTTGCCGCGGAGGGCAGTGAAGTGAGCGGCCTGCACAACGGACGTGACGTGTTCGAGTACGCCCTGCTCAAGGTCGTACCGCGGGTCGAACGCGGCGAGATGATCAATGCGGGGGTGGTTGTGTACTGCCGCGCCCGGAGCTTCGTCGAGGCGCGTACGTACCTGGACGAGGGGCGGCTGCGGGCGCTCGACGCGACGGCCGACGTCGAAGGGGTCAAGGCGGCGCTGCGTGCCGTCGAGGGAATCTGCGTGGGCGGTGAGCGGGCCGGGCAGGCTGCGGGGGACGACGCGGGGCGGCGCTTCCGGTGGCTGATCGCGCCGCGCAGTACCGTCGTACAGCCCGGCCCGGTGCACACCGGGCTGACCGTGGACCCGACCGTGGAGGCGGAGCGGCTGCTCGACCTGCTGGTGAGGTGAGCCGGAGGGCCGCCGGTCCGTACCGGGCCCGGCGGCCGTCCTGAAGTGCGAAGGCGTGCCGGGGAGGCGTTGACAGGGGGTGGCCGGGCTTCTAGCGTCAGCCCTGCTGAAGCTACTAAGCGGTTGCTCACCTGCGGTTGCGGTGCGGCGGACCGCTCGTCGAGGTTTCGAGGGTGAGGAGAACCCCGCATGTCCACCACCGAGCAGCGCGTCGCCATCGTGACGGGCGCGGCCCGCGGCATCGGCGCGGCCACCGCCGTGCGCCTGGCCGCCGAGGGCCGCGCCGTCGCCGTCCTCGACCTGGACGAGGCGGCCTGCAAGGACACCGTCGAGAAGATCACCGCGGCCGGCGGCAAGGCGCTGGCCGTGGGCTGTGACGTCTCGGACGCGGAGCAGGTGGAGGCGGCGGTCGCGCGGGTCGCCGCGGAGCTGGGCGCGCCCACCGTCCTCGTCAACAACGCGGGCGTGCTCCGCGACAACCTGCTGTTCAAGATGAGCGACAGTGACTGGGACACCGTCATGAACGTGCATCTGCGGGGCGCGTTCCTGATGTCGCGCGCCTGTCAGAAGCACATGGTCGACGCCAAGTTCGGCCGGATCGTCAACCTCTCCTCCAGCTCGGCGCTCGGCAACCGCGGCCAGGTCAACTACTCGGCCGCCAAGGCCGGCCTGCAGGGCTTCACCAAGACCCTCGCCTTCGAGCTGGGCAAGTTCGGTGTCACGGCCAACGCCGTCGCCCCCGGCTTCATCGTCACCGACATGACCGCCGCCACCGCCGAGCGTGTCGGCATGGGCTTCGAGGACTTCCAGGCCGCGGCCGCCACCCAGATCCCCGTACAGCGCGTCGGCCGGCCCGAGGACATCGCCAACGCCATCGCCTTCTTCACGGGCGAGGCGGCCGGCTTCGTCTCCGGCCAGGTCATGTACGTGGCCGGCGGCCCGCTCAACTGACGCCGGAGGTGGCGAACATGACTGCACAGGACAAGCAGCTGCCCCCGCTCTCCGGCAAGGCGGCGCTGGTCACCGGCGCCAGCCGGGGTATCGGGTACGGCATCGCGCAGGCGCTCGTGGCCCGCGGCGACAAGGTCTGCATCACCGGCCGCAACGAGGACGCCCTCAAGGAGGCCGTGGAGGCGCTGGGCGCCGACCGCGTCATCGGCGTCGCGGGCAAGGCCCACGACGAGGCCCACCAGGGTGTCGCCGTTGAACGCGCCATGGAGGCGTTCGGCCGCGTCGATTACCTCGTCAACAACGCCGGTACGAACCCGGTCTTCGGCCCGATCGCGGACCTCGACCTGAACGTCGCCCGCAAGGTGTTCGAGACCAATGTCGTCTCCGCGCTGGGCTTCGCGCAGCGCACCTGGCACGCGTGGCAGAAGGACAACGGCGGTGCCATCGTCAACATCGCCTCCATCGCCGGCGTCTCGGCCTCGCCCTTCATCGGCGCGTACGGCATGAGCAAGGCCGCGATGATCAACCTGACGTTCCAGCTCGCGCACGAGTTCGCGCCGGTGGTACGGGTCAACTCCATCGCCCCCGCGGTGGTCAAGACCAAGTTCGCGGCCGCGCTGTACGAGAACCGCGAGGAGGAGGCCGCCTCGGGCTATCCGATGGGGCGCCTCGGCGTCCCGGAGGACATCGGGGGCGCGGCGGCGTTCCTGCTGTCCGACGCCGCGGGCTGGGTCACGGGGCAGACCCTCCAGGTCGACGGCGGGCTGTTCCTCAACGCGGGCGTCTGAGGACGCGGAGGAGCGGGGGCCGGTCAGGGCGTGCCGACGGGCGGCGGGGCGGTGGCGGGTTGCCGATGCGCCGGCGCGTGCTGGTGTGCACGCCCCGCGTGCGGGTGCGCTGAACGGGCTTGCGTCGGTGCGCGCTCCAGAAATGCGGGGCTTGCGTTGGTGTGCGCTCCAAGAGGCAGGGTCTGTGGTGCCGGTCCGGACAGGACCGGCACCACACCTGTCCCGGACCCGTGCGTACGAGGGCTCGCGACGCACTCCGAGAAGGAGGCACACCATGCGCTACTGCAGACTCGGCGGTGGTATGGGGCCCACGATCAGCGCCCTGTGCCTGGGGACCCTGCCGTTCGGCACCACCGTCGCCGAACCGGCCTCGTTCGCCATCCTGGACCGCTTCGCCGAGGCGGGCGGCACCTTCCTGGACACCGCCAACAACTACGCCTGCTGGGTGCCGGGCGCGACCGGCGACGAGAGTGAGCTGCTGCTCGGGCGCTGGCTGCGCAGCCGGGGCGCCCGAGACCGTACGGTGCTGGCCACCAAGGTCGGTGCCCGGCCCGATCCGTCCCGTGGCCCCGAGTGGCCCGCCAATCTGGAGGGGCTGGGGGAGAAGGCCGTACGGGACGGGATCGACGGCAGTCGGCGGAGGCTCGGCACCGACCGGGTGGACCTGTATTACGCGCACGCCGAGGACCGGGACGTACCGCTGGAGGAGACCGTCGGGGCGTTCGCGGGCCTGGTGCAGGACGGCACCGTGGGCGTCCTCGGGCTCAGCAACCACGCCACCTGGCGGCTCGCCGAGGCCCGCCGCATCACCGCCGGCCAGGGCCTGCCCGGCTTCCGTGCCGTACAGCAGCGGCACACCTATCTGCGGCCGCGGTACGACGCGGAATCCGGCCTCCAGCGAGAGACCGACGAGGAACTGCTCGACTACGCCACCGCGCACGACGACCTGACGCTGCTCGGCTACTCGACGCTGATGCACGGCGGGTACGCGCGGCCGGAGAAGCCGCTGCTCGAACGGTACGACCACCCCGGTTCGGTGCCGCGGCTGCGGGTCGTCCACGAGGTCGCGGCGGAGGCCGGGGCGACCGTGAACCAGGTGGTGCTGGCCTGGCTGATGGGTGGCCGGGTGCCGGTCGTCCCCGTTCTCGGTGTGAGTTCGGTGACACAGCTGGACGAGGCGTTGGCGGCGCTGGATCTGCAACTGGACGTGGTGCAGCGGGCGCGGCTCGACACGGCGTGAGCGGGCGCGGGCCGGGCGGTGGGCGGGCGGGAGCCGGGCGGCGTGCGGGCGTTGTCAGTGGTCGCCGGTAAGTTCGTTGTCGAGAACGGATCGCACACCGGAGGTTGTTCAGTGATGACCGACATGCTGCCCGAGTCCTGGCGCGGCGCCCTCGGCGAGGAGTTGGAGAAGCCCTACTTCAAGGAGCTCACCGAGTTCGTCGAGCAGGAGCGGGCGAAGGGGCCGGTCTACCCGCCCCGCGAGGAGGTCTTCGCGGCCCTCGACGCCACCCCGTACGACCAGGTCAAGGTGCTGGTCCTGGGGCAGGACCCGTACCACGGCGAGGGCCAGGGCCACGGGCTGTGCTTCTCCGTGCGGCCCGGCGTCAAGACGCCGCCGTCGCTGCGCAACATCTACAAGGAGATGAAGGAGGAGCTGGGCCACCCGGTACCGGACAACGGGTACTTGATGCCCTGGGCCCGCCAGGGCGTGCTGCTGCTGAACGCGGTGCTGACGGTGCGGGCGGGCGAGGCCAACTCCCACAAGGGCAAGGGCTGGGAGAAGTTCACCGACGCGGTGATAAAGGCGGTCGTCTCCCGGCCGGACCCGGCGGTGTTCGTGCTCTGGGGCAACTACGCGAAGAAGAAGCTGCCGCTGATCGACACGGAGCGGCACGCGGTCGTGGAGGGCGCGCATCCCTCCCCGCTCTCCGCGAAGAAGTTCTTCGGGTCGCAGCCCTTCACCCGGATAAACGAGGCCATCGCCGCGCAGGGCCACACCCCGATCGACTGGCGCATCCCCGACCTGGGCTGAGCCGGGGAGCCGCGGCGCGTCGCGCACACCGCGCGGCGCGGACCGGTGCCGGTTAGCGTCGGGGGAGGCAGGCCGTACGCGGCGGCGGACGAGCGCGGGAGTGTGCGGCGGTGGACGATCAGCGTGCGAAGGCGGACGGTGACGTCGTCCTGACCCGCATCGGGCAGGCGGTCATGCTGCACCGGGGCGGCGACCGGGAAGAGGCCCGCAACCGCCTCGCGCAGCTGTGGAACGAGGTCGGGCCGGACGGTGACCCGTTCCAGCGCTGCACGCTCGCGCACTACCTGGCGGGTACGCAGGACGACCCCGCCGATGAACTGGACTGGGACCTCACCGCCCTCGAAACGGCACGGGAGGCGGCGGCCGGGCAGACGGCGGCCGGGGAGGCTTCGGCTGGGCAGGCGTCGGGGCGGGACCGGGAGCGCGGCAGGGAACAGGAGCGGGACCGGGACTGGGGCCGGGACCGGGAGTGGCAGCCGCCGGCGCGCCGATCCGCCCTGGCGATGGCGGCGCTGCTGCCGTCCCTCCACCTGAGCCTGGCCGCCGATTACGCCGCCCTCGACCGGCCCGCCGAGGCCCGCGCCCAGCTCGACCGGGCCAGGGAGACGGCGGCGAGGCTGGCCGACGACGAGTACGGCAGGGGGGTACGGCAGTCGATCGAACGGCTGGGGGGCCGGGTCGCCGATGGGGGCGGTGCTGGTGGGGTATGTGGTGCCGGTGGGGAGGGCAGGTCAGGCGGCTGGGGCGGCTCGGGGCGTACGGGTGATGCGGGTGGCTCGGAGGGTGGGAGCGGTGCGGGGGGTCAGTCGCCGTAGACGTGGCGGCAGAGGGTGTCGGCGCGGTCGGCGTCCTGCCAGCGACCGTATTCACGTGCCAGCTTGCACAGGCCGGGGGCCGGGGCGGCCGGGCGGCGGTTCTCGGTGTGCTCCCAGGGCGGTCCGTACCGGCGGGGCCCGGGGGCCTTGGGCTTGCCCTGTACGTCTCGGCCCGCGTTCTTTCCCTTTCGCTTGTCTGCTGCCGCGGGTTCCGGCCGCTCCGGCCGCGCCCGCTGATCTTCTGCGGCGGGCGGACGGGCGGGCGCCGACCGCTGCGCGGCGGCTCCGGGCGGGGGCGCCGGCCGCTCGCGCGCCGGGGGCCGGCTGACCTCCGGGCCGTTGGGTTCCACGGAAGGGGCGGGCAGCGCGGGGCGCGGCAGGAGGCTTTCGGGGGCCGGGCGGTGGACGACGGTGATACAGCCGGTGGTGACGAGGGCCGTCGTCACCGCGAGGACCGCCGCTGCGGGAATACGGAACACCGCCCAACTCTGCCGATCACGCGAGACCTTGTGAAGGCCCCGCAGGGGTGAACGATGTGAGCGGCCTTGACCGGTGGCCTTGACCGGGAGTCGCGATCACCGGCCCTGGCCGGTGATCTTGACCAGCGGCCCTGAGCGATGGCTGTGATCAGGGAACCTGAGCGATGGCCCTGGCCGGTGGTCCGGAGTGGCGGCGTCGGCCGGAGATGCCGACTTCGCGTCGGCCGTCGCTGAGCGGGCCCGCGAGGTGTCAGCCGCGGCCGAGCATTCCGGTGAGCAATTCCAGGCAGCCGGTGCGGAGTTCCTGCCGGGTGGGCGGCGTGGCGTGGAACTGTCCGGCGACGCAGGAGAAGAGGATGCCGTCGCACCAGGCGATCACGTTCAGCGCGTGCCGTTCCGGGGCTGCCGATCCGGCTGCCGTCAGCATTGCCATCAGTGGTGCGCGGAACTGCTGTCCGGTCCGGTCGTAGAAGGCGCGCAGTTCGGGGCGCCGGGTGGCCTCCAGGGCCAGTTCGTAGCGGGCCACGATCAGATTCCGGTGGCGGGTCAGTGAGCGGTGCAGGGCGAGTGAGAGGGCGTCCGCGAGCGCTTCGATGCCGTCGCTGGCCGCTCTCGGCATCTCCGGCGACATGAGGACGGCCACCTCCCGCTCCGCCAGCCGCCGTACCACCGCTTCCAGCAGGGCCGCGCGGGTGCGCGCGAGGTTCGAGGTGGACCCCTGCGGCAGTCCGGCGGCCTCGTCGACGGCCCGGTGGGTGAGTCCGCGTGACCCGCGTTCGGCGAGCAGGGACAGGGCGGCGTCGGTGATGCGTTCGTGGCGCGGGGCGGCGGTTCGGTCGTGGGGCGCGGCGGGTTCGGTTCGGGGTGCGGTGTCACCGGTCGTCATGGCAGGTGAGCCTATCGCTTCAACTACGGGTGTAGTAACGTCGGACTACAGATGTAGTCGCTGGTTCGGGTCGGTACGGCTCTCGGTACGGCTCTTCGGCGCGGCTCCTTGGTACGGCTCCTCAGGAGGTTCCATGCAGCGCACAGCGGTCGTCATCGGTGGCGGAATCGGCGGTCTCACCGCCGCCGTAGCCCTGCACCGGCGGGGCTGGGAGGTCACCGTCCTGGAACGGGCTCCCTCGCTCGAACCCATCGGCGCCGGTATCGCCCTGGCACCCAACGCCCAGCGCGCGCTGGACACGATCGACGCGGGCGATGAGATACGGGCCATGGCCGCCTGGCAGACCGAGGGGTTGCTGAGGACCCCGCGTGGCCGCCTGCTGGCCCGTACGGACAACGCCGCCTCCGTACGGCGCTTCGGCGGCCCCGTCGTGATCACCCACCGCGCGGAGCTGGTCGGCCTGCTCGCCGCGCGGCTGCCCGAAGGGGCCGTACGGACCGGAGCGCCCGCCGAGGTGATCGATCCCGGTGACCCCGCGCGGCCCGACCGCCCGGCCCGCGTACGCCTGCTCCCGACCACCGACACCCAGAGCCCCACCCTCGCCACCGCCGTCCTTCCCGCCGTCCTCCCCACCCCCCTCACCGCCGACCTCGTCATAGCCGCCGACGGCATCCGCTCCGCCGCCCGCCGCGCCCTCTTCCCCGGTCATCCGGAACCGCGCTACGCCGGGTTCACCAGCTGGCGCCTCGTCGTCCCGGCTCCCCGCCGCCCGTTCGCCGGGCACGAGACGTGGGGGCGCGGCGAAATGTGGGGGAGCATGCCGCTGCACGGGGGCCGGGTGTACGCGTACGCCACCGCGGTCGTGCCGCCCGGCGGCCGTGCGACCGACGGCGAACGGGCCGAGTTGCTGCGCCGTTTCGGTGGCTGGCACCACCCCGTGCCGGCGATCCTCGAAGCCGCCGACCCGGCCGGCATCCTGCGCAACGACGTCCGTACGGCGAGCCGCCCGCTGCCCGCCTGTCACCGCGGCCGGGTCGCCCTGCTCGGCGACGCGGTGCACCCGATGACCCCCAACCTCGGCCAGGGCGGCGGCCAGGCCGTCGAGGACGCGATCGTGCTGGCCCACCACGTCGCGTCGGGCCGGGAGCTGCCGACCGCCCTCGACGCGTACACGCGGGACCGGCTGCCCCGGACCACGGAGGTCGTGCGCCGGTCGGAGCGCGTCGCCCGGCTGACCACCTGGCGGTCCGTGCCGGGCGTGCTGCTGCGTGGGGCCGCCGTCGCCTGCGCCGCGCGGTTCGCCCCGGATGTCGCGCTGCGCGCTCTCGACGGCATCGCCGACTGGCGGCCGCCGGGCGGCACGTATGCTTCCGGGGCGCCCGGCACACCACCGGCGCGCCCGGCGCGATGACCGTACGGCATCCGGGGCGGGCGGCATCATCGGCACACCCGGCGCGCCGGTCCGCGCAGACGGCCCGGGGCGGCGGCGCAACCCAGGGAGTACGCGTGAAGGTCGGCTGCATCGGACTCGGCGACATCGCACAGAAGGCGTATCTGCCGGTGCTCGGCGCGCGGCCGGATGTCGAGCTGCACCTCCAGACCCGTACCCCGGCCACCCTGGAGCGGGTCGCCGGAACGTATCGCCTGCCCGCCGCCCAGTGCCACACCGACCTGGACGGGCTGCTCGCCGCCGGTCTGGACGCGGCGTTCGTGCATGCGCCCACCACCGTGCACCCGGAGATCGTCACCCGCCTCATCGAGGCCGGGGTGCCGACCTATGTCGACAAGCCGATCGCCTACGAGCTGGCCGATACCGAACGCATCGTGCGGCTCGCCGAGGAGCGCGGCGTCAGCCTGGCGGTCGGCTTCAACCGCCGTTTCGCGCCGGGCTACGCGCAGTGCCTGGAGCACCCGCGAGACCTGATCCTGATGCAGAAGAACCGGGTCGGGCTGCCGGAGGACCCGCGTTCGCTGGTCCTGGACGACTTCATCCATGTGGTCGACACGCTGCGTTTCCTGGCGCCCGGCACCGTCGACCACGTGGACGTACGGGCGAAGGTCCGGGACGGGCTGATGCACCACGTGGTGCTGCACCTGTCCGGTGACGGCTTCAGCGCCATCGGCAGCATGAACCGGCTGAGCGGTTCCGCCGAGGAGATCCTCGACGTGTCGGGGCAGGACACCAAGCGCCAGGTGGTCAACCTCGCCGAGGTCATCGACCACAAGGGACAGCCGAGTGTGCGGCGACGCGGTGACTGGGTGCCGGTGGCCCGGCAGCGCGGCATCGAGCAGATCGTGCTCGCGTTCCTGGACGACGTACGGGCGGGCAGGCTCGTCTCGGCCGAGGACGCGCTGCGTACGCACGAGTTGTGCGAGCGGGTGGTCCGGGAGGCGCTGGCACAGGCGGCGTGAGGCCGGGGGGCCGAGGTCGCGCGCCCGGGGCCGGGTGGCCGAGGGCTTGCGTCCTGGGCTGGGTCCGAGGCCACGGGCCCGGGGCCATGCGCCCGAGGCCCCGTGCCCGGGGCCCTGTCTCTGGGGCCGCGCGTCCGAGGAGGATCAGCGGTCCCGGGTCCGGCCCGGTTCGCGCGCTCCCCGGCGTGCACGCAGCGCCCGTGCCCCCGTCACCACCGCGTACGCGCCGAGCGCCAGCATCGCGCCGTACAGGGCCCAGTCGCCGAAGCGCACGTACGGGCTGGTGCCCTCGGCCAGCGGGATGTCGTACACGGCCGCCGCGCCGCGCTCGGTGCCGAGCCGGTCGCCCACCGGCTCGCCCCGCGGCCCGTACACCGCGCTGATCCCGGTCAGCGTGGCGTGCGCCATCGGCCGCCAGGTCTCGGCGGCGCGCAGCGCGGCCAGTGAGGCGTGCTGCGCGGGCGCCCAGCTGTCCTGGAAGGTCGACGTGGAGGACTGCGCGATCAGCAGCCGCGCACCGTCGCGGGCCAGTTCGCGGCTCATGTCCGGGAACGCCGATTCGAAGCACACCAGCGGCCCCACGCGCAGTCCGCCGGCCGAGCCGACGGGCATCAGCACCTGCCGGGTGCCCCGCATCCGGTTCTGGTCGGCGGCCTTGCCGACGTGCGTCGCCCAGCCCAGTACGGAGCGGAGCGGGATGTACTCGCCGAAGGGGACCAGCCGCATCTTGTCGTAGCGGTGGCCGGTCGCGCCGTGCGGGCCGACCAGTACGGAACTCTTGTAGATGCCGGGCTGCCCGGCGTGCCGCCCGTCGACGTTCACCAGGAGGTCGGCGCCCACGTCCCGGGAGAGCGCGGCGAGCCGGGCCGCCATGGCCGGGTCCCGGGTCAGGTCGCGGTTGACGCTGCTCTCGCCCCAGACCACCAGCCGGACGCCGCGCCCCGCCAGGGAGCGGGTCAGCGCCTCGCCGCGGGCTATCCGGGCTTCGGGGCCCGCGACTTCGCCGGGCTGGACGACGCCGACACGTACGGTGCCCGCGGCCCGCGGCACCGGTGCCCACAGCCAGGCCGCGGAGCCGCCGACCGCGCAGACGACCAGGCCCGCCACCGCCGGGACCCTGGCGCACGGCAGTGCGACGAGTACGGTGAGCGCGGTGTTCACCGCCACGATCAGCAGGCTCAGCAGCCACACCCCGCCGATCGAGGCGAGCCGCAGGGCGGGCGGCACCTGCCACTGGCTGGCGCCCAGCAGCCCCCAGGGCCCGCCCAAGTACTCCCAGGACCTGACCAGTTCGACCATCAGCCAGCCGGACGGCACGAGGACGAGGGACGCCGCACACCGCGCCGCGCCCGGACTTCCGTGCAGCAGCGCCCGTACGAGCAGGCCCCAGGGCGCCCACAGCAGGCCGAGCAGCCCCGCCAGCACCAGGATGAAGACGTGCAGGCTGGGCAGCAGCCAGTGGTGGACCGCCAGCATGAAGCCGGCGCCGCCGAGCCAGCCGTCCAGCGCCGCCCGGCGGTTCGTACGGGCCGAGCGCGTCAGCAGGAGCGATGGGACGAGGGCCACGTAGGCCAGCCACCACAGGGCGGGCGCCGGGAACGCCAGCGCGGGCAGCGCTCCGGCCGCGACCGCGGCGGCACCGCGCCCCCAGGGTGACGCGAGCCCCTTCTCCCACCGGCCGGCCGACTCCCGCATACCGCTCCCTTCATCGGATCGCAGCACCCAGTGTGCGCGCGTCGGCCGATCATGGACAGAAGGCGGGGCGCGGGCGGTCAGGCGCCCGCCGGGAGCAGCTGGCGCCACTTCTCGTGCACGACGACCTCGTTCAGCCGCCAGCCGTCGGCGGCGCGCCGGGCGGCGAAGAGGTAGCGGCCCGCACAGGTGTAGTTCGGGGCGGCCGACGCGCCGGTGGTCTTGCCGGACGGCGCGTCGTGCGGGTCCGCGAGGCGCATCGGGTTGAGGTAGTCCGCCTGCACGGTGGCCGTGTCGCCGGGCGCGCCGCCGTCGCGCAGCTCGATGCCGATGCGCCGGTTGACGATCAGGTGCTGGCGTACCGGGAAGCGCCGCATCATCTCGGCGAGCCAGTCCGCGACATCGGTGACACTGCCCGCGATACCGCCCGCCGAGCGGTAGTCGACGCGTCCCTCGGGGACGAACAGGGCCCGGTAGGCGGCCCAGTCGCCGTCGTCCACGGCGATCGCGTAGCCGGTGACCAGGTCGTCGATGGCGAGGCGGTCCATGACAGTGGTGTGTTCCACGCGCTGGGTCATCGCCTCAGTGTTCGGCATATGCGGGTCCTCGCCAAGGGCCGGGGCAGGGTGGCGGTACGGCCATCCGGTCCCGCCGGCAGCCCGGGGCGCGGGAGGGGCGCGGGAGGGGCGTGATACGGCCGTGGGGGGGGGGGGGGGGGGGGGGGGGGAGGGGGAGGGGGAGGGGGGGGGGGGGGTGGGGGGGGGGGGGAGGGGGGGGAGGAGGGGAGAGTG
>NZ_JBVIQN010000030.1:0-120377 GCF_055577005.1 Streptomyces sp. NPDC033221
GGGGGGGGGGGGGGGGGGGGGGGGGTGGGGGGGGGGGGGGGGGGGGGGGGGGTTGGGGGGGGGGGGGAGGGGGGGGGGGGGAGGGGGGGGGGGGGGGGGGGGGGGGGGCCCCCCCCCCCCCCCCCCCCCCCCCGCCCCGCAGGCCGCCCCCGCGGCCCTACAGCTCCTTGATCCGCACGTCGCGGTACGAGATGACGTCGGCCGTCCCGTGCACCTGGAGACCGATATAGCCCGCGGCGAACCGGCGGCCGTCGGTCCCCGGATCAACCGCCCGCGGCGGGAAGAACTCCCGCCGGTGTTGTCGAACTCGTTGATCAGCACACCGTTGCGGAAGACCGAGTAGTGCTGGCCCACCACCCGGATCTCGTAATCGTTCCAGGTGCCCTTCGGTGTGACACCGGCGCCGCCGAGCCCGACCCGGTCGAAGCCGTAGACCGACCCCGTCTTGTAGAGGTCGCCGTCCGGCCGGTCCAGGATCTGGATCTCGTGGCCGTACTTGACGGCCACCCACTCCGGCCGGGGCTCCTCGGGATGGTCGTACACGTACGGGAAGCGGACGAAGACGCCGCCGTTGGCGTTGCCGGTGCCCGGCGCGTCGTCGCGGAACCGCAGCCGCAGCGAGAAGTCGTCGTACGTACGCCGTGGGAACCACAGCATCCCCATGCCCGACACCGTGGAACTGCTGGTCATCGCGCCGTCGGCGGTCGGCCCGAAGGCGCCGCCGCCGACCTGCCGCCAGCGGTCGAAGGACGCCTGCGTACCGTCGAACAGAGCGCGGTATCCGGCGTGGTGGCCGGGCGCGCCGATCCCGGAGGTGTCGGCGGCCGCGTTGACGGCCCGGCTCTCGCGCTCGTCGAGCACCCCGTCCGCGAGCAGCTTGGCGGTGACCGTCCTGACGTGCTTGAGGAACAGGGCGCGCGAGGACCAGTCCTTCTCGTCCTCGATCAGTTCATTGACGGTGCAGCGGTTGCGGGTGACGCGATTGGGCACGCCCGTGTCGACCGTGCCGACGACGATGGTGCGCCGCTCGTCCCACTCTGGGCAGTTCGGTGCGGGCAGCCCGCCGCCCGGGGCGATGGTGAAGGACACCCGTACCGCTTCGGACGTGTTGCCCGCCCGGTCGGTGGCGCGGTAGCGGACCTGGTACGTGCCGGGCTCGCGGACCAGCACCGGCGCGGTGTACGGCTGGAACGCCGCGCTGCCCACCGCGTATTCGATGGTGCCCACCCCCGACCCGGTGTCGGAGGCGGTGACCGTCACCGTCGCCCCGCCGCCGTCCGTGACGACCAGGAGGCCCTGCATCTGCTCGTGCCCCGGGATCGTGCAGTGGTAGCGGTACGTACCGGGGGTCAGGGTGACCTCGGTGGTGTACTTGCCGCCCTGTGCGTCGCCCGGGTTGGCCATGATGTTGAGCTGTACGTCGTGGTTGTACCGCGGGTCGGAGACGTCGAAGGTCAGGGTGTGCGGCATCCCCATGGTGTTGCCGGTGGCCGTGCTGTTCTCGAAGACGATGGTGGTCCGCCCGGCCACTGCGGTGGCGGGCGCGGTCGTGTACTTGGTGATGTCGTCGCCCGCGGTCCAGGTCAGGGTCTGCTGCGCGGCCGGGGGCTCGGGTGCCGTCGGCTGTCCGGGCGGCCGTCCGTGTGCTGTCGTGGCGGTCAGGCCGACGAGCATCAGCAGGGCGGTCAGCAGCACCGCCCACCTGCGCCGTTTGATCATCGCCCGGCCTCCCGTCCCGTACGGGCCAGCTTCGCTGGGCGCGGGGTGGGCCCGCCGCCCGTGTACGTCACCCGCCACAGCGCGGACTTGGCGTCCGAGGTGAAGAAGCCGCGCCCGTAGTCGAGGACGTACAGCGCGCCGTCCGGGCCGAACGTCCAGCCCATGAGGTTGCGGATGCCGTCCGCGCCGACCGGCACGATCTTGTCCAGGCTCTCCGCGTGCGCCGGCAGGCCGCCCGAGCCCGCCGTCCGCGGGTCCGTCACCAGCGCGTGGCATGGCTGGTCACCGTCGTAAAAGTCACCGACGAACCACTTGCCGCCCCAGTAGGCGGGCCAGGCGCCCTTGCCGGTGGCGGCCGCGTCGTGGCGGTGGACCGGGCCGTCCATCGCGGCCTGGCCGCCGCCCTTGAGCCAGGGCAGCAGCAGCTTCTGCTCGGACAGCTTGTAGCTGGGGACGCCCTGGGCGTCGCGCGGGAAGTCGGGGCCGCCGCCCTGCGGTGCGTACCAGACGTTGTTCGGCTCGGCGGGCGGGATGGCGACCAGGCCGTCGTTGTGTGGGGACTCGTTCTTGAGGTGCTTGCAGTCGTACCAGCCCAGCGGCTTCGACGGGTCGGGCAGATTGCGGTCGCGGTACGGCTGGTTGTTGCCCATGCAGTACGGCCAGCCGCGGTTGCCCGCGTGGGTGATCGCGGCGAAGGTGTCGTACTTGGCCGGGCCCCAGGTGGTGCTGGGCTCGGTCGCGTCCGGTCCGACCCAGCCCGCGTACAGCGTGTCGGTCTTCTGGTCGACGGAGATGCGCGAAGGGTTGCGCACGCCCATCACATAGATCTCGCCGCGGGTCTTGCCGCCGCCCTCGTCCGGCTCCTTGCCCGCGAAGAGATTGCCTTCCGGCAGTGTGTACGTGCCGTCCGGCTCGGGGTGGATGCGCAGGATCTTGCCGTTGAGGTTGTTGGTGTTGCCCGCGGTGCGCCGCGCGTCGGCGAAGGCGACGCCCTTGTACGTCGGCTGCGGGTTGTTGCCCGAGTAACCGCCGCTGAACCGCGAGGAGTTGTTGTCCCCGGTGGCGATGTACAGGTTGTTCTCGGAATCCCAGGCCAGGCCGCCGCCCGCGTGGCAGCAGCTGTGCACCTGCACCGGCCACTTCAGCAGCACCTTCTCGGAGGCCGGGTCCAGTCCGATGCCCAGCAGCCTTCCTCGTTCTTGACGAGTTCGTCGCCGCCGCCCTTGTTGCCGAAGACGCTTACCGTGCCCACGAGCGAGACCTTGCCGGTCTTCGGGTCCCAGACGTGGACGGTGCCCTCGCCCCTGCCGACGGCCGGATCGTTCCAGTCGGTGACGACCGGGGTGCTCGCGTCACCACCGCCGCGGCCGATGAAGAAGACCCGGCCGTCCTTGGCGGTCACCAGTCCGTGCGGTTCGCTGATCTGGTCCTACCTGCCCGGCTGATTGGGAGCGGTCAGCCGCTCGGCCTTTTAGTGCGAGGCGATGGCGGCCTGGCAGTCGGCGCGGGCCAGCCGGGTGGTCCACAGCAGCGCGCGCCGCGCAGATGCGTACGGAAGTCGGCCTCGCGGAAGCTGTCGGGCGTGCCGCCCATACCGGTGTAGAACGACCGGCCGCCGTCGTAGTCGCGGCACCAGGAGACGGGGTGGTCCCAGCCGTTGGCGCCGGGTCCCGGCCGGTAGGTGTTCTCCCGTACCCGCGCCACCGTGTGCACCGAACCACTGGGAGTGGTGGCCCAGTTGAGCCACTTGTCCGGGCGTTTCCACTGGACGGGCAGATCCTTCGTGGCCGGGTGGCCGCGGTCGCCGATCTCCACGACGGCCCGCTGCGCCGCGCCCGGTACGGTGGCCGTGGGGCGGGCGCCGAACAGGCCGGTGAACCAGTCCGAGTACGGCTCGGCGCGCGCCGCGTCGTGGATGCCGACGAATCCGCCCCCGGCCTCCAGGTAGCTCTCCAGACCCGCTTCCTGCTCGGGGTCGAGCAGGTCGCCGCCGCCGGTCAGGAAGACGACCGCGTTGTACGTGCCCAGGCGCGCGTCGGTGAAGACCGACGCGTCATCGGTCGCCTCCACCGCGAAGTGCTCGGCGGGCGGTCCCTGGCGGCCGATCCGCTCGACGGCCTCGATCCCCGCGTCGACCGTGGGCGGCTCCGCGCCCGCCGACGCGTGGAAGACCAGGACGCGTACGTTCGCACCGCCCGGCGGGCTCGGCAGCCGCAGTCCGGCGTCCGGTCCGGAGGCGTTCGCCGGCGCGCCGCCGAGCAGGGCGGCCGACACGGCCAGCACCAGCGCGGGAAGGCCGACAGCGCGTCCGGCCGGCGGGCGTTTCGGCGGTCTGCGTCTGCCGGTGCGCGCCAACGCGCGCAGCGGCCGTGGTAATTGGTGCCGGTTTCGTCGCACGGGTGCACCCGCCCCTTTGTGGCCACGGACGGCAGCAGCCGTTGAAGCTAGACCCCTTTCGGTGACTCGCCAAGAGCTATGGCCGTAACACACCCGACTTTGTCCTGAGTGCGGATAAACGCAGCTGGTGCGGCTACCGTCCCAGACGCCCCCTCCGACCCGTCCCCTCCTCCCGTGGGAGCACGATGACCGAGGAACGCGACGTCCCCAGACGCAGTTTCAACCGCCGCCTCCTCGCCGGAGGCGCCGCCGTCGCGGCACTCGGCACGGCGGCGGCCCCGGCCGTGGCAGCCGGGCACCAGGCGGGGGCGGGCCGCTCCGCCGTCGCCGCGGGCACGGTCAAGCACCTCAAGCTGTACATCGAGGAGCTGCCGGGCGGGCAGCTCGGATACGGCCTGGAGAAGGGCAAGGCGACCATCCCGGGCCCGCCGATCGAGCTGGTCGAGGGCGACACACTGCACATCGAGTGCGAGAACACCCTGAATATCGCGGCGAGTCTGCACGTCCACGGCCTGGACTACGACGTGGCCGGCGACGGCACCCGGATGAACCGCAGTCACCTGGAACCAGGCGCCACCCGTACGTACACCTGGCGCACCCACGCCCCCGGCCGGCGCGCGGACGGCACCTGGCGGTCGGGCAGCGCGGGCTACTGGCACTACCACGACCACGTCGTGGGCAGCGAGCACGGCACCGGGGGCATCCGCCGGGGTCTGTACGGGCCGGTGACCCGCTGCCCGACCGGCAGTTCACCATCGTCTTCAACGACATGACGATCAACAACCTGCCGAAGGGGTTGGACTTCACCGCCACGGTGGGGGAGCGCGTGGAGATCATCTCGATCACGCACGGCGAGTACTACCACACCTTCCATGTGCACGGTCACCGCTGGGCCGACAACCGCACCGGGCTCCTGACCGGCCCGGACGACCCGAGCCGCGTCATCGACAACAAGATCACCGGGCCCGCCGACTCCTTCGGCTTCCAGTTCCTCGCGGGCGAGGGCGTGGGCGCCGGCGCGTGGATGTACCACTGCCACGTCCAGAGCCACTCCGACATGGGCATGGCCGGACTGCTCCTGATCGCCAAGCCGGACGGCACGATCCCGGGCCACGACGGGCACGGTGGCCACGGCGGGCACGGAGGTCATGGAGGTCATGGAGAGGTGCCGCCGTGGTCTCCTGCACAATGATCGACATGACGGAGACGACAGGCATGGATGCGGGACGCGGCGCGGCCGCCGGCGGGCTGCTGGACGGCAAGGTCCTGCTGATCACCGGCGCGGGACGCGGCATCGGCGCCGCCGCGGCGCGGCTGTTCGCGCGGGAGGGGGCCGCCGTCGTGCTGACCGCGCGGACCGGCCCGGAACTGGCTGCGGTGACCGAGGAGGTACGGGCCGCGGGCGGCACCGCCGATCACGTCGTCGCCGACCTGGCGGACCCGGCCGCCGTACAGCGCGCGGTGGACACGGCCGTGGAGCGGCACGGCCGTCTGGACGGCGCTTTCAACAACGCGGGCATGGGCATCGGGCACGCCCCGCTCGCCGAGATCCCCGTCGAGGAGTTCGACCGGATCACCGCCGTCAACCACCGGGGCGTCTGGCTGGCGATGGCCGCCGAGATACGCGCGATGCTCGCCACCGCGGGCACCGGCGCCATCGTCAACAACAGCAGCGTCGGCAGCCTGAAGCCGTCCGCCGGAATGAGCCTGTACGGCGCTTCCAAGCGGGCCGTGAACAGCCTCACCCAGACCGCCGCCGTCGAGTACGGTCCCCAGGGCATCCGGGTGAACGCCGTCGCCCCGGGCACGACCATGACCGCCATGATCGAGGACTGGGCCGCCCGCGAACCGGACGTCGTCGACCGGCTCATGGCCCGTACCCCGCTGCGCCGTGCGGCCGCCCCCGAAGAGGTGGCCCAGGCCGCCGCGTGGCTGCTCAGTGACCGGGCCTCGTTCGTGACGGGCGCGATCCTGCCCGTCGACGGCGGCCTGACCGTCTGAGCGGGAACGTCGTGGACCTGACGTCCCTGCAGACGTTCCGGGTGGTGGCCCGGCACGAGCACATCAGCAGGGCCGCCGCCGAACTGCGGATCGCGCAGCCCGCGGTGAGCCGGACGATCGCCCGGCTGGAGGCCGGCCTCGGGGTGCTGCTCTTCGACCGGCAGGGGCGCTCGATCCGCCTCAACCGGTACGGCGTGACCTTCCTGCGCCGCGTCGAGCGGGCGCTCGGCGAACTGGACGACGCGCGGCGCGAGCTGGCGGACGCTGCCGGACCGGACCGGGGGCGGGTCGTGGTCGCCGCCGAGACGCTGCTGACGCTCTCCTCGCTGCTCTCGGCCTTCCGGACCGCGCACCCCGGTGTCGAGATCCGGCTCCATCAGTCGACCGCGGCCTTGATGCGGCGGCAGCTGGCGGCACGTGAGGTGGACGTCTGCGTCGCCTCACAGCCGCTGGGCGGCGCCGGGCTGCGGTCGGTGGTGCTGATGGAGGAGGATGTGCTGCTCGCCGTACCGGTCGGGCATCCGCTGGCCGACCGGGAGCGGGCCGGTCTGGAGGACGTCGTGGACGAGCCGTTCGTGACCACCCGCCCCGGCCACTGGCAGCGCGAGCTGCTCGACCGGCTGTTCGCCGCGGCAGGCCGTGCCCCGGTCATCACTTGCGAGGGTGACGAGCCGGCCGCGACCCAGTTCCTGATCGGCGCCGGGCTCGGCATCGGACTCATCCCGGCCATCGCCCGCAACGAGACGCCGGAGGCGCCGGTGCGCTGGCTGCGCCTGGACGTGCCGGACTGCCGCCGCACTCTGTGCCTGGTGCGACGCGCGGACCGGTATGTCTCCCTGGCGGAACGGCACTTCGAGGAGGCGGCCGTCGCGCACTTCGCGGCCGGGGCTCCAGCGGAGTGAGTTCGCGCCTCGTATACGGTGGTGCGTCTCACCGACCTCTGGGGAGGGTTCGTGCCCGTCACGCTCAACCACACCATCGTGCCCGCCGCCGATCACCGCGCGGCGGCCCGGTTCTTCGCCTCCGTCATGGGCCTGGAAGAGCTGCCGCCGGCCGGGCGCCACGGGCATTTCGCCCCCGTACGCGTCAACGACCAGCTGACCCTCGACTTCATGACGGTGCCGGAACCCGAGGGGCACCATCTCGCCTTCGACGTGGACCCGGACACCTTCGACGCGATCCTCGCGCGCATCCGGGCGGCCGGGGTGGCGTTCGGCAGCGAACCCGCCCACCCGGACAACGGCCGCACCGACCACCCGCTGTGCCCACGCGGCCTGTTCTTCCAGGACGACGCCGGGAACCTGTTCGAGGTGATGTCCCCGGCGTGAGGCCCGGCCGCTACAGCTCGCCGTCCGGCATCCCGAACGCCTTGAGGATCCGCTCCGCCGCGAGTGTCGCGGTCAGCGTGCCGGACCGTACCTCCCGCTCCACCTCCGGCGCCACGTCCCGGACGCCGGGATGGTCCTGAAGCCGGTTCAGCAACTGCTCGCGGACCATCGACCAGGTCCAGTCGACCTGCTGGTCGCGCCGCTTCTCCGCCAGGGCCCCGGTGGACTCCAGCAGCTTGCGGTGCTGTTCGACGCGGTCCCACACCGTGTCCAGGCCGGTGCCCTCGCGGGCACTGCACGTCAGCACCGGCGGGGTCCAGGCGGCGTCCGGGGGCTGGAGCAGGCGCAGCGCGCCGGACAGTTCCCGGGCCGCCGACTTCGCGTCGCGCTCGTGCGGGCCGTCCGCCTTGTTGACCGAGACCAGGTCGGCCAGCTCCAGGACGCCCTTCTTGATGCCCTGGAGCTGGTCGCCGGTACGGGCGAGGGTGAGCAGCAGGAACGTGTCGACCATGTTGGCGACGGCGGTCTCGGACTGGCCGACGCCGACCGTCTCGACGAGCACCACGTCGTAGCCCGCCGCCTCCATGACGACGATGGACTCCCGCGTCGCCCGCGCCACCCCGCCGAGGGTGCCCGAGGTGGGGGAGGGCCGTACGAACGCCGCCGGGTCGGCGGCCAGCCGCTCCATCCGTGTCTTGTCGCCCAGGATGGAGCCGCCGGTCCGGCTGGACGACGGGTCGACGGCCAGCACGGCGACCCGGTGCCCGGCCCCCGTCAGCTGGGTGCCCAGGGCGTCGATGAAGGTCGACTTGCCGACTCCGGGCACTCCGCTGATGCCCACCCGCCGGGCCGTGCCGGAGTGTGGCAGCAGCTCGACCAGCAGCCGCTGCGCCAGCGCCCGGTGGTCGGCGCGGGTGGACTCCACCAGCGTGATGGCGCGCGCGATCCAGGCCCGGGAGCCGTCGCGCACGCCCGCCGCGTACTGGTCGATGTCGATCGTCGGTCGCTTGCGGGCCGCTCGGGGCCGGGGTGTCTCAGGCATCGACGTCGTGGCTCACAGGTCGTGGCCGAGGGCCTCGGCGAGGTCCTTGACCAGGTCGTACGCGGCATCGGGGATGACCGTGCCGGGTGGGAAGACGGCCGCGGCACCCGCCTCGTGCAGCGCCGGGATGTCGCCGGGCGGGATCACCCCGCCCACCACGATCATGATGTCCTCCCGGTCCTGCGCCGCCAGTTCCTCGCGCAGCGCGGGCACCAGCGTCAGGTGTCCGGCGGCCAGCGAGGAGACGCCCACGACGTGCACGTCCGCCTCCACCGCCTGCCGGGCGACCTCCGCCGGCGTCTGGAACAGCGGGCCGACGTCCACGTCGAAGCCCAGGTCGGCGAAGGCCGTGGCGATCACCTTCTGGCCGCGGTCGTGGCCGTCCTGGCCCATCTTGGCGACCAGGATGCGCGGCCGGCGCCCCTCGGCCCGCTCGAACTCCGCCACCAGGTCCCGGGTCCGGTCCACGCCGGAGGACGGTCCCGCTTCGTCTCGGTACACACCGGAGATCGTACGGATCTGGCCGGAGTGGCGCCCGTAGACCTTCTCCAGTGCGTCGGAGATCTCACCCACGGTCGCCATCGCACGGGCCGCGTTCACCGCCAGCGCCAGCAGGTTGCCCTCCAGGCCCTGGCCGGGACCGGCCTCGGCGGCGGCGGTCAGCGCCCGCAGCGCGTCCTGGCAGGCCGCCTCGTCGCGCTCCTCGCGCAGCCGCCGCAGCTTGTCGATCTGCTGCGTGCGCACCGCGGAGTTGTCGACCTTCAGCACGTCGATCTGCTCGTCGGTGTCCACCCGGTACTTGTTGACGCCGATCAGCGCCTGCCGCCCCGAGTCGATCCGCGCCTGCGTACGGGCCGCGGCTTCCTCCACGCGCAGCTTCGGGATGCCCGCGTCGATGGCCTTGGCCATGCCGCCGGCCGCCTCGACCTCCTCGATGTGCTGCCAGGCCCGGCGCGCCAGGTCGTGGGTGAGCTTCTCGACGTACGCGCTGCCGCCCCACGGGTCGATGACCCGGCAGGTGCCCGACTCCTGCTGGAGGAAGAGCTGGGTGTTGCGGGCGATGCGGGCGGAGAAGTCGGTGGGCAGCGCGAGGGCCTCGTCCAGCGCGTTGGTGTGCAGCGACTGGGTGTGGCCCTGCGTCGCGGCCATCGCCTCCACGCACGTACGCGTGACGTTGTTGAACACGTCCTGCGCGGTCAGCGACCAGCCGGAGGTCTGCGAATGGGTGCGCAGCGACAGCGACTTGGGGTTCTTCGGCTCGAACCGCTGGACCAGCTTGGCCCACAGCAGCCGGGCGGCCCGCAGCTTGGCGATCTCCATGAAGAAGTTCATGCCGATCGCCCAGAAGAAGGACAGCCGCGGCGCGAAGGCGTCCACGTCCATCCCCGCCTCGATGCCCGCCTTCAGGTACTCCACGCCGTCCGCGAGGGTGTACGCCAGCTCCAGGTCGGCCGTCGCGCCCGCTTCCTGGATGTGGTAGCCGGAGATGGAGATGGAGTTGTAGCGCGGCATCTTCTGCGAGGTGTACGCGAAGATGTCGGAGATGATCCGCATCGAGGGGCGCGGCGGATAGATGTAGGTGTTGCGGACCATGAACTCCTTGAGGATGTCGTTCTGGATGGTCCCGGCCAGCTTCTCGGGCGGTACGCCCTGCTCCTCGGCGGCCACGATGTAGAGGGCGAGGACGGGCAGCACCGCGCCGTTCATCGTCATCGACACGGTCATCTTGTCCAGCGGGATGCCGGCGAAGAGCTGCCGCATATCGTAGATCGAGTCGATGGCCACGCCCGCCATGCCGACGTCACCGGTCACCCGCGGGTGGTCGCTGTCGTAGCCGCGGTGGGTCGGCAGGTCGAAGGCGACGGACAGGCCCTTCTGACCGGCCGCCAGGTTGCGCCGGTAGAACGCGTTGGACTCCTCGGCGGTGGAGAAGCCCGCGTACTGCCGGATCGTCCAGGGCTGGTTGACGTACATGGTCGGGTACGGGCCGCGCAGGTACGGCGTGATGCCCGGGTACGTGCGCAGGAAGTCCAGCCCGGCCAGGTCCTCGCCGGTGTACAGCGGCTTGACCTCGATGCCCTCGGGCGTCTCCCACACCAGGTCGTCGACGCCCTTGCCGGTGGCCTCCTGCACGGCGGCCGTCCACTGTGCCGCGTCGCCCTCGGGAGCCTCCGGATCGCCCAGGTCGACCGTGCTGAAGTCCGGGATGGCGCCCGCCCGTCCTGTCGCGCGCTCCATCACGCCACCTCCATGACATCCAGGGCCGAGGACAGCACCCCGACCGCGTCGCAGCCCGCGAAGACGAAGGCGTCCACTCCGGCTCGTTCATATGCTTCCCGCTGTCCGCCCGGTTTCCCGGCCAGCAGCACCTGCCGCGCGCCCGCCGCCTTGAGCGCCGCCGCGACCTCGGCGGCCTGCTCGGCGTACAGCGCGTCACTCGAACACAGACAGGCGATACCCGCGCCGCTCGCCGCGAACGCCTCGGCCGCCGACTCCGCGTCCACCGAGGCGGGCTCGTGCACCGGCTCGATACCGCCCGCCTGGAAGAGGTTGGCGGCGAAGCCGGCGCGCGCGGTGTGCACCGCGGCCGGGCCGAGCGCCGCGAGGAACGCCTTCGGGCGGTCGCCGGTCGTTGCCAGGTGCGCGTCCGAGCGGGCGCGCAGCGTCTCGTACGCCTCGTCCCGGCGCACCCGGGGGAGGCCGCCGCCGGCCGGTACGGGCGCGGGCTCGCGCTCCACCGCCGGCTCCGCCAGGAACGGGAACTCGCTGACACCGGTGACCGGTTCGCGGCGGTGTGCCAGGGCCTCGGACCGCTTGCGCCAGGTCGACGCCAGCCGCTCGCGGACCATCCCGGAGCCGAGCGCCGCGGCCTGCCCGCCCGCGGCCTCGATCTCCTGGAACCAGCCCCAGGCAGCGCGGGCCAGCTCGTCGGTGAGCCGCTCCACGTACCAGGAACCGCCCGCCGGGTCGATCACCTTCGACAGGTGCGACTCCTCCAGCAGGATCGACTGGGTGTTGCGCGCGATACGGCGGGCGAACGCGTCCGGCAGCCCGAGCGCCGCGTCGAAGGGCAGGACGGTGACGGCGTCCGCGCCGCCCACCCCAGCGGACAGGCCCGCCACGGTGGTGCGCAGCATGTTCACCCACGGGTCCCGACGGGTCATCATGACCGTGGAGGTCACCGCGTGCTGGCGCTGCGCCCGCGCGGCGGGGGAGGCGCCGCACACCTCGGCGACCCGCGACCACAGCCGACGGGCGGCCCGCAGCTTGGCGATCGTCAGGAACTGGTCGGCGGTGGCCGCGTAGCGGAACTCCAGCTGCGCACAGGCGGCGTCCACATCGAGGCCCGCCGCGGTCAGCTCCCGCAGGTAGGCCACGCCGGTGGCCAGCGAGCAGCCCAGCTCCTCGGCGGTCGAGCCGCCCGCCTCGTGGTACGGCAGCGCGTCCACGGCCAGCGCCCGCATCCGCGGCGCCTCGTCGGCGCAGCGGCGGGCCAGTCCGGCCGCCGCCTCCAGCTGCCCGGCCAGGCCGTCCGCGCGGCCGGTGCGGGCCACCACGCCCAGCGGGTCGGCGCCCAGCGTGCCCGCCGTCTCGGACGGCGCCACGCCCTTCGCGTCGCAGAGCCGGAACCACGCGTCGCCCGCCGCGGCGAAGTCCGCGCCCGGGTCCAGGGCGACGGCCGCGAGGTCGAGGTAGACCCCGTCGAGCGCGGTGGCCAGGTCCGCCGCCGGCACCCCGCCGCCCCCGACGGTCAGCCACAGCGAGGTGACGCCGTTCTCCAGGTCGGCGAGGACCGCCTCGTTGGCGCGCCGCGGATCGGTGTCCGCGTGCCGCTGCCGTACGTCCCAGCCCGCGACGGTGCTGCCGGTGGCGCGGCCGGCCCGTACGAACGGCGGGAACCCGGGGCGGCCGGTGGCGTCGGCGGCGGCGGGCGCGTCCTCGGCGGTATAGAGGGGGCGGACCTGGATGCCGTCTTCGAGCGCGGTGGCGAGCGCGTCCTCGGCAGCGGTGCCGGTCGCCTCCACGGCGCCCGACTTGCGCAGGACGCCTTCGACCAGGCGCTGCCACTGCTCGCGGTCCGCGTCCGCGAACGCGGCGGCCAGAGGGAGTTCGGGGGGCTGGGCGGTCATGGCAGCAGGCTAGGCGAACGGTCGTTAGCCGCAGCAGGGCCACGGGCTGTGACCTTGCACTCGTTGACCTGGGATTGCTCCATTGGGAAGCTCGACGATCGCCCTTCCGGCGCCCTGTCTACCTGTGAGTAGCCGCCCAGGGGCGGACAGACCGCTACATTTTCGGCAGGTCGGGGTGTTCCACGGCCGTCGTACGTCCGGTTCTGTACGGTGGGCGGCCCGCCACCGTGCCGAGGAGGGACATGCGCGTGCCGCCGGTCAGGCGAACCGCCGCCGTGGCGGCGGTGCTCGCCCTGATCGCCGGCCTGGCCGTACTGCTCACGCTTCCCGGCGATGAAGGCCCGGCGTGCACCGGACGGAAGATCGGCTCCTGGGCCGCCGAGTCCCGCTTCACCGGCGAGTTCACCCGGTACGGCAACGACAACGCCCGCGTCGACGACTGGACCGGCGGTGACGGCACCCACTCCGTCCGGCTGCCCGACGGCCGGACCCTGTGGCTCTTCTCCGACACTTTCCTCGACCGGGTGCAGCCCCCGCCCAACCCGGCCGGACAGCCGTACGCCTGGCGCTCCTCCGACACCGGCCGCGCCCCCGCCCTGACCCACAACTCCCTCGTCGTCATGGACCGGTCCGGCCGCCTGGAACGCACCCTGACCGGCGCCGCCGGCCCGGGCCCGTTCTTCCCCGACACGCCGGACGGCTGGCGCTGGCCGGTGCAGGCGCACGTGGAACCCCGTACACCCGGTTCACCCGAACAGGTCGTCCGCGTCCTGCTGTGGAACCGCGCGCCGGGACAGGCACCGTGGATCTTCGGCATCCCCCGCGCCACCGAGGTCGCCACCCTCTCCCTGCCTGACCTGCGGCTGGAAGGCATCACCCCGGTCGTCGACCAGACCTCCGTACCCGACCCCGCGCGACGCGTGCTGTACGGCACCGCTTCCGTACAGGACGGCGCGTGGACATACGTCTACGGCGGCGACGACGGGCCGGCCCGCCCCACCTCCAACGCCTACCTGGCACGGGTGCCCACCGGCCTGCTCGGCCAGGCCGGAGCCTGGCAGTACTGGGACGGCCGGGACTGGCAGCCACACGCCGACCGGGCGGCCCCGGTGATCCGCGCGGGCCGGGGACGCGGCGTCGGCAGCTCCTTCACCGTCGTACGGGACGGCACCACCTGGGTGCTGCTGTCGATGGACACGCCCGGGGAGCCCGGCAACGCCCTGTCGGCCATCACCACCTACTGGTCGTGCTCGGCCCAGGGCCCGTGGCACGGCCCGACCGCACGCATCACCCCGCCCCGCCCGGCCGACCCCACCGGACAGCACCGCGTCGCCGCGTACAACCCGCAGGCACACCCCGAACTCGGCACCCCCGGGCAGCTTCTGCTCAGCTACGACATCAACTGGCTCGGCCCGCCGGGCGTTCCCTCCGACGACCGGATCAACGGGGATGTCGAGCTGTACCGGCCGCGCTTTCTGCGGCTGCGGCTGGGAGCCGGGTGAACCGGCTGTGTTGTCAGTGCCGGATGCGGCGATCGCCGCGCGCTCAGTCGGTCTTCGGCCCCGACTGCAGTGAGCAGCGCAGCGAGAACGGGTGCCCGGCCGGGTCGGAGTAGACCCGTACCTCGCGGGGGCCGGTGTCGTCCTTGGTGTCGAGCGGGCGGGCGCCGAGGCCGACCGCCTTGCGCTCGGCCTCGTCCATGTCCTCTTCGGCGACCAGCAGATCCAGATGGGCCTGGAGTGAGCTGTCGGGGCGCGGCCAGGTCGGCGGCGTCATGTTCAGGTCGCGCCGGAAGGACAGCAGGGTGCCCTCCGCGACGACCTCCACCCGGTCGGGCAGGTGCTCCCTGCGGACCTCGCCCTCCAGGAACCCGGCGTAGAAGTCCGCGAGTTTCTCCGGGTCGGCGCAGTCGAGCACGAGCACGGCGGCTTTGACCAGTCCCATGGCATCTCCTCGGCCCCGTGGGCCCTCGGCAGGGCACCGTCACCGGTGCCGGCCGCGCGGCGCGCGGGCCGGGACGACGAGTACCGCGGTCAGGCCGGTTCACTCCCGCTGTCCGGGGCCGGTGCGGTCATCAGCGGCAGCACCACGGCGGAGGGGCGGCCCGGTTCGTGGAAGATCTCGAACCGGATGGGCCGGCAGGCGACGGCCGAAGCGACCGGCTCGCCGGTCCCGTGGTGGCGCGCGAACCGGGGGAACGCGCCGCCCGCCACCTGGATCCGCAGGCTGTGCCCGCGCAGGAACCGGTAGCCGGTCGGATGCAGTTCCACCCGGGCCGCCACCACGCCGTCCGCGTCCGCCTCCGGCGAGCCGGGGCGCAGCCGCAGGATGCCGTCGGTGACGTTGCGCGAGACACCCGCCCGGTCCACGTCGCACAGCCGTACGAAGACATCGCCGTGCCCGGAATCCGTACGGACGTGCACCACGGCCGACACCGGGCCGATCAGGTCGAGGTCGCGGGGCAGCGGCCGGCCGGTGAAGAGCAGGATGTCGGGCCGCCGTTCGACCGTCGTGTTGTCCTGTTGCCGTATCTCGCCCGGCAGCAGCAGCGGGCCGCCGGTCGACGGGGTCGGGTCGGCGCCGTGGTAGGTGAATTGGTCGGGCGTGCTGTCCGGCGGTTCCGGCCAGTCGAGCCCGCCGGACGGCTGGAGGTGCAGCGGCGTCGGGGCGGACTGCGGCGGCGGCCACCGGTCGAAGTCCAGCCAGCGGCCCGCCCGCTGGAGGTAGAGCCGGACCGGCGACTGGTGCAGCTGGGTGGTGTCCCCGGCCAGCTGGGCGCTCAGCCAGGACACATGGTCGGTGAGGGTGGCCTTCAGCGCGTTCCGGTCGTGGGCCCACGGTCCGATCGTGATCCGTGAGCGGTGCCCGGCGGCGGTCAGCCCGGTGAAGTCCCGCAACTGGTACGGCAGGAACAGGTCCCACCAGCCCGTCACCATGCTGGTCGGCGTGGTCATCCGCAGTGCCGCCGTACGGTGGTCGATCGGCGCCCAGAAGTCGTCTCCGGGCCCGGCGTGCGCGCTGACCTCGCGCAGGAAGCGTTCGGGCCGCCCGATGGCCGCGAGGTCGGACTCGCCGACGGGCAGCGTCCGCATCGCGCGCTGCACCCTGCGGGTCTGGAGCGGGTTGGGCAGCAGGCCGCCGAGCGGTGCCTCCTCCTGGGTGCCCGTGGCGGAGGACCACACCAGCATGTTGTGCAGCGCCAGCACACCGCCCGGGTAGAAGGCGGCGGGGAAGTCGGAGGTGGTGATGCCCAGGCACATCGCCTCCAGCGGCGGGTCGAGGTAGGGGCCGACCGCCCACTCCGTGTGCCCGAGGTAGCTGGCGCCGGCGGTGGCCAGCCGGCCGTCGCACCAGGCGCGTTCGCGCAGCCATGCCACGGTCGCCAGTCCGTCGTCCTTCTCGTGGACGAAGGCGCGGAACTCGCCGCCGGAGCCGAAGACGCCGCGGACGTTCTGCGCCACCACCTGGAAGCCCCGCCGCGCCAGTACGCCCGCGAACAGTTTGATGTCGGGCTTGTGCTTGCCGTACGGCGTACGCAGCAGCACTACCGGCAGTGGCCCGGCGCCGCGCGGCCGGTAGCGGTCGGCGAGCAGCACGGTGCCGTCCCGCATGGGAATCCGCAGGTCACGTACGCATTCGACGTCGGGGGTGACCGGTTCGGGCATATCCAGATACCGGTCCACCAGGCGGCCGAATGCCCGCCCGGTCCTGTCCCGCAGCAGGGATTCCGCCATCGGACCCTCCCATCGTCCGTTCCGGCCTGTCGCCTCCGTGTGCTGTGTCACGCAGGGTTCACGGGCGTCACTCCTGGTGTGGCTTCGGGAGGCGCCCCGGGTGATCCAGTGTCCGGCTTTTCCCGGGATCGTGCACGTACGCGCTCGCCGTCGCCGGGCGGCACGGCCCCGGCACACCGCACACTCCGCGGGGCGCGGCGGCCGGAACGGTGTCAGCCGGACGGGGCGGCCGAGGGGCTGGGCTGGATGAACGGGAAGGCGTTGGTGCCGCCGCACACCATCGGGCCGACCCGCACGTTGTCGCCCACCAGCGTCACCAGGACGTCCGAGGGGCTGCGACCGCCGGGTACGGAGGCGTTCGCGGCGGTGCACACCAGCTGGCTCATGGACGGGGTGTCGAGCCGCTTGGCGTTCAGGGGCACGTGGACGGTGACCCTGCCGTTCTCCGCCTCCGCGGTGACCCGGCCCGGGAGCACCGGCAGCACGTTGGTGAGGCCGCGCTGCCGCTCGGCGTCGTTGGGGCCCTTCAGCAGCAGGTTGATCGCCTCCTCGGGGCCGACCGGCGCGTTCGCCGGGCGGCTGGCGGGGCGCAGGCCGGTCGGGCCGAGGAAGTAGAGCTGGACGTCGGGCACGGGCTTGCCCGGCGCCTTGAGGCCGTGGGCGGGCTCGCCCGCGTCGATCACCCCGGTCGGCGCGATGCCGCAGCCGGTGACGGTGCTCACCGACAGGGCGCCCAGTACGCCGGCCAGCAGGGCGCCCAGGGCGATCCGCCGGGCCCGTACGGAGTTCGGCACGCTCACGTCTGGTCCGCCTTCCCGGCCGGCCCGGCCGCCGGGCGCTGCGCCGGGCGGTCACCGCCGCCCGCCGTGTCCTGGCCGCCGTCCGTGCCGGCAGGGTCGTGCTCCGCGTCGGCAGGGTCGTGCTCCGCGTCGGCGGGGCCGCTGTCCGTACGGTCCGCGGACGCCGGCGCCGGTGTGTCGCCCGCCGCCGGGGCGTCGGCGGCGGTGCCCGTCTGCTGCCCGGGCAGTGGCAGTTCCACGGTGAATACCGCGCCGCCGTCGGGACAGTTGGCGGCCTGCATGGTCCCGCCGTGCAGCCGTACGTTCTCCATGGCGATCGCCAGGCCCAGCCCGCTGCCCTCGGAACGGGCACGCGCCGAGTCCGCCTTGTAGAAGCGGTCGAAGACGTGCGGGAGCACCTCGGGGTCGATGCCGGGACCGCTGTCCACGATCCGGATCACCAGCCGCTCGTCGCCCGGTTCCGGCGCGCGCAGCAGTACCCGTACCGGCTCTCCGCCGTGGTGCAGCGCGTTGCCGACCAGGTTGGCCACCACGACGTCCAGCCGCCGCGGGTCCAGGCGCGCCCGTACGCCGTCCGGCAGTTCGGTGCCCACCCGGCCCTGCCAGGCCCTGGCCTGCAGCGTCTTATGGATCGTCTCGGCGACGTCCACCTCGTCCAGGTGCAGCGCGGCGGCTCCGGCGTCGAAGCGCGAGACCTCCATGAGGTCTTCGACCATCCGGGCCAGCTTGCCGGTCTCCTGGCTGATCAGCCGGACCGCGGAGGCGGTGTCGGGGTCGAGCGCGTCGGCGTCCTCGTCGAGTACGTCGGTGACGGCGGTCATCGCGGCGAGCGGTGTGCGCAGCTCGTGCGAGACGTCGGCCGCGAACCGCCGTGCGTTGGCCTCCATGCGGCGCAGGTCGGCGACGCTCTCCTCCAGCTTGGCGGCCATGTCGTTGAACGTCCTGGACAGGTCGGCCAGCTCGTCGGCGCCCTTGACCTCCAGCCGGGTCTCCAGCTTGCCCTCGGCGATCCGCCCGGCGGCCTGCCGCAGCCCGCGCACCGGCCGCAGCACCCCGCGCGCCGCGAGCAGCGCCGGGACCACGGCCAGCGCGAGCACCGGCAGGGCGCCCCGCTGCGCCGCGCTCACCAGCGCCTCGACGTTGTCCTCCTCGGCGTACAGCGGGAGCTGCGCGTACACGGACAGCGGTGACGCCTTGCGGGCCTCGGTCTGCGACTGCATCACCGGCATGCCGATCAGCAGCCAGGGGTCGCCGTCCCGGTCCACCCGCTGGAACGCCGTCACATGCCGTTTCTCGACGGATTCCCGCAGCTCCCCGGGGACGATGACGCGGCGGCGCAGCCGGCTGCGGTCGTCCTCCGCGACGCCCTTGTACTGGACGTAGACGTCCCAGTCCCGGGCCTTGCCGGAGCGGTCGAGCTGCCGGGTGAACTCGTCGACGTCCTCCCGGGTCGGCGGCACGGCGAGATCGGGCGCCAGCGAGTTGACCTGCCCCCGCAGATCTTTGATGGCGGTGTCCTGCGAGCGCTGGAGGATGGCGTTACGGGCCTCGCGGTAGGTCAGCGCCGCGGTGGTGAGCGCGCTGACCGCGGCGACCAGCAGGAACGCGACGACGAGCCGGGCCCGCAGGCCGCGCGGCAGGGAGCGGGTCAGGGCGAAGCGGCGCGGGCGGCCGGCGGGCCGGGGTCGCTTCACAGGGGGCCGAAGCGGTAACCGAAGCCGCGTACGGTCTGTACGTACCGGGGGCTGCGCGGGGTGTCCTCGATCTTCGTACGGAGCCGCATCACACACGCGTCCACCAGCCGCGCGTCACCGTGGTAGCTGTGCTCCCAGACGTGCTCCAGCAGCTGCTGGCGGCTGAAGACCTGCCCGGGGGTCGCGGACAGGAACAGCAGCAGTTTCATCTCGGAGGGGGCCAGCGGGAGGTCGGCGCCGCTCTTGGAGACGACCAGTCCGGCACGGTCCACGGTGAGTTCGCCGTAGGTCTCCACGGGCGCGGGCCCCGGCTCGGCGGGTCCGGCGGCGTCCCCGTCGGCGGGCAGCGCGGTGCGGCGCAGCACCGCGCGGATACGGGCCTCCAGAACTTCGCCGCGTGCGGGTTTGACGATGTAATCGTCGGCGCCCGCCTCCAGGCCGAGCACCACGTCGAGGTCGTCGCCGCGGGCGGTGAGCATGATGATCGGCAGCTGGCGGTCGGCGCGGATGTGGCGGCAGACCTCGAAGCCGTCCTTGCCCGGGAGCATCAGGTCCAGCAGCACGATGTCGGGGCGGAAGGCGGGGAGGAGGTCCAGGCCGTCCTCGCCGCTGGCCGCGGCCGCCACTTCGTGGCCGCGCCGGCGGAGCGCGAGGCTGACTCCGTCGCGTACGGCGGCGTCGTCCTCGATCAGAAGTACTCGGGGCATGGCACCAGTATCAATAATTTTCATGATGGATCGGTAACAGGTGGATCCTGCCCTCAATTCTTCGCATCTGTCGTGATGCAAGGCAGTAAACGCGCGAGCACATCGCAGGGGGAATCGTACGGCGTCGACGGAGGCGCCCGTACAGAGGTCCGCGGTGGCCCGCGCACGGCAATGAGGGACGGGATACGCAATGGCACGGCACGTCAGGCGGAGCGGCATCATCGGGGTGGCCGCGGTGGCGGCGGCGTCGCTCGGGGTGGCCGGATATCTGACCTTCGGGCAGTCCGGAGCCACCTCCGAGGCGCGCGCGGACACCACCGAACAGGCGCGGCCCGCCCCGGTCGACCCGAGCATCGTGCACGCCTCCGACCGGCCCGGCAAGAGCCTGAACATCACCATCGACGACGGCCCGGACCCGGTCTGGACCCCGAAGGTGCTGGCCACGCTCAAGAAGTACGACGTCAAGGCCACCTTCTGCATGATCGGCCCGTCGGCGAAGGCGCACCCGGACCTGGTCAAGAAGGTGGCGGCGGCCGGCCACAAGCTCTGCGACCACACCATCAGCCACAACACCGGCATGGACCACCAGGCCGAGAGCTACCAGTCGAAGCAGATACTCGACGCGCAGCAGATGATCGAGAAGGCGGCGGACGGGCAGCGGGTCGACTATTACCGGGCGCCGGGCGGCGCGTTCACCCCGTACAGCAGGAAGCTGGCCGCAGAGCGGGGGATGCGCCCGCTGGGCTGGAACGTGGACAGCAAGGACTTCGAGCGGCCGGGCACCGACGCGATCGTGCGCACGGTGCGCCGGGAGCTGCACAACGGACCGACCGTCCTCTTCCACGACGGCGGCGGCGACCGCAGCCAGACGGTCGCGGCGCTGGACCGGCTGCTGCCGTGGATGAAGCAGCAGGGGTACGGATTCGGGTTCCCGCAGCGCTGACGCGGGCGGGGGAAGCGGCGTCCGGCCCCCGGGATGCGCCCGGGGCCCGGACGCCGCTTCTCACGCGTCGCCGAGCAGCTCCGCGAGGCCGCGGTCCAGGTCGAGGAGTTCGCCGCCCGCGGGCACCGCCTCGTACGTACGGTCCAGGAAGCGCCGCAGGTCCGCGGTGTCGACCTGGACCATCGCGACGCCGTCCTCGACGTGGAACTCCAGCACCGTCCGGCCCCGGCCCACCGGGCGCACCCGGACGTCGCCGCTGCCCGACGGGGACCCCAGTCCGTCGGCGAGCAGTTCGCGGGCGAACGCCCAGTCGACCGCGGCGCCGTCCAGCGAGATCTCCGGGGGGAAGGAGATCCGCACCGCGAGCGGGTCGGCCGGGTGGTAGTGCAGGACCGCGGGCACGCTGTGCGAGCCGGGCGCGGTCGCGATGAGACGTACCTGGACGGCTTGGTCGATGACACTGGGCACCGCGGCTGCTCCCTTACGGCTGTCGGGTCGGGACATGGCTTACACCATGTAGGACGGTGTGCCCGCCCTCGCCGTGCACGTGACAGGGGTGTGATCTATGTCATGTCCAGGTCGTCATGGTTGGTGGACAACGCGTGGGTTGACAAGGGTTTCGGGTCATGCCCGGTGCCGGGCCGCCGGTGTCTTCGCCGGGCCGTACTCCAGGAACTCCTCCAGGATTCCGGGCGCCGCGGCCGCCGCCAGGGCCGGAGCGCCGTCCGCCGCGATGTCGCGTACGTGGTACCCGTCCTCGCCGGCGGCGACCGCGGCGGTGAGGGTGACCAGGCCGGCCCGCCGGGTGAACGGCGTACTGGAGAACGTCCAGGCCGCGACCGCCTCGCGTTGGAGCGCCACGGTGTCCCGGCTGAACGTGCCGGAGCGCGTGACCAGGTACCGCTCGTCGAGCCCGTGCCCCAGATTGCGGTACGCGTCCCGGGCCAGCCACAGCACCACCGGCACCGACACCAGCGCGAAGGCCCAGGCGCAGTGCAGCAGCACGGGAGTCAGCAGGACGCCCAGGGCCGCGAGAGCCAGGGTGCCCGGGAGCGTGACGAAGAGCAGTCCGCGTGTGCGGCGGCGGCGCAGGGCGGCCTTCGGGTGCCCGCGCAGTCCGGCATCGGGGAAGGCGGCGCGAAGCGTCCCCGACGCCGTGCGCGTCGCCTCGGTGCGCGGCGCGGGCGGCAGGATCACGCTGCGCTTGCGGTTCTCCTCCTTGCTGCCCAGGCCGCCCGCGACCGCGCGCACGGTGGCGCCGCCGCCCGCCCGCAGCAGCAGCGGCTCCCGCAGCACCACACCGCGCAGCCGGGCCCGCTCGATGGTCACCGAACGGGTGGTGAGCAGGCCGCGGTGCACCCGCAGCGTGTGCGCGTCGGTCCATTCGAGCCGGAACTTCCACCAGCCCTCGACGTAGAGCGCGAGCGCGCCGATCGTGCCCAGGATGACGATGGCCAGCAGCGCGAGCGGGATCGTCACCCATAGCGCGCCGGCGCCGAACTCGTCGAACGCGTTGCGGACGATGCCCAGCTTCCACGGCTCGATACCGGCGCCGTCCAGGATGCGGTACGCGCCGCCGGCCGCGGCGAAGACACCGCCGATCACCCAGAACGTGAGCGGCGCGTAGCGCAGCCAGCGCCAGTTGATGCGGGAGACGACCGGGTCCTCGTCCGCCGCCCGGACGTCGGCGCGGGCGAGCAGCGCGCTCCGCAGCCGCTCCGCGTCGGCCGTCGTCAGCGCCTCCAGCGAAAGCTCGCCGCCGCCGTCCGACGAGCCCGCGGTGCCGGCCCGCAGGACGGTGACACCGAGCAGCCGGTGCAGCGGAGAGGCCGTCAGGTCGACCGTACGGATGCGGTGCAGCGGTACGGACCGCAGCCGCCTGGTCAGCACCCCGCTGCGCACCTCGAAGGAATCGTGCGTGATGCGGTAGTCCGTACGGGCCCAGCGGACCGACCCGATCACGGTGAGGACCGCGAAGCTGACCGCGATGGACGCCAGCGTGATCCATGCGCCGGTCCCGATGCGGCCGCCGGTGGCCAGCGCGGTCAGGGCGAGCGAGCCGAGGGGGGCGGCCATCCAGCCGCAGTGCACGAGGAGGGTGCGCCGGTCCAGCCGGTGCCACCGGGGCGGGGCGCCGGTGACGGAGGGGGTGGCGGTGGTCATGCGGCATCACCCGGTACGGCCTGCGCGGCCTCGCCGATCCGCCGCGACAGCTCCTCGGCGTCCGCGTCGGACAGCCCGGCTATCTTCACGTCGCCGGCGGTGGAGGCGGTGGTGACGGTGACCGTGGCGAGCCCGAACCGCTGCTGTACGGGGCCGCGTACGGTGTCGACGGTCTGCACCCGTGACAGCGGCGCGATCCGCCGCTTCTGCCAGAACCAGCCGCCCGCCGCGTACACCGCGCGGTCGCCCAGCTCCCAGGCGTGCACCGCGTACCGCCACCGCGGCATGACCAGCAGGTAGCCGAGTGCCGGCAGGACCAGCGCGACCAGCAGGAGCGGGCCGAGCCAGGGCAGGGCGCCGGGGAAGAACAGCACCGAGCAGACCGCCAGGGCGAGTGCGGTGAGCAGCATCGGCCCGCTGACCGCGAGCAGCGCCTGGACGGTCCACCAGCGGCGGGCGCGCGGATCGACCCGGTTGCGGGGTGGTCGCAGCAGGGGAGTGGCGGGTGCGGGCATGAGGGTCCCCGTTCTTTGGCAAGTCGCTTGTATTGAGTAGCGGTACGTTATAACGGTACGAGCGACTTGTAAAAAGAAGGCGAGGCCACGGTTACGTGCCGAAGAAGGTGGACCACGAGGCGCGGCGCCGGGAGATCTCCCAGGCGCTGTGGCGGATCGCGAGCACCCGGGGCCTGGAAGGCGCGAGCCTGCGGGACATCGCCGCCGAGGCGGGCATCTCCCTGGGCCGGCTCCAGCACTACTTCCGCACCAAGGACGAGCTGCTCGTCTTCGCGCTGCGCCACATCGAGACCCTCGCCCAGCAGCGCATCCGCGCCCGTATCGAGGCATTGGAAGGAGAACCCACACCCCGCGACATCCTGCGCGCCTGCCTGACGGGAATGCTGCCCCTGGACGAACAGAGCCGCATCGGCTTCCTGGTGGGCGTGGCCCACTTCCACCGGGCCGTCCATGACGCCGCCCTGCGCACCGACATCCGCGACGGCATCCCCAAACTGCGGGGCCTCTTCGCCGACCAGCTGCGGCAGGCGATGGAACGCGGCGAGGTACACCCGGACCGGAACGCCGACGACGAGGCGATGCTGCTGATCAGCCTCGTCGACGGGCTCTCGACCTACATCCTGCTGGAGGTCCACACCCCGGAGAAGGCCGTCCAGCTCCTCGACATGCGGCTGGCGCAGCTGTTCGACGGGGCGGGGGCGGGCTGACGCCGGGGTGCGGACGAAGGGGTGTCCTCAGTAGCGGGTGCCCTCGGCCGCCGGCAGCGCGTCCAGTTCGGCCAGGGCGGCGGGCGGCAGGGTGACGTCCGCCGCGTCCGTGTTGTCCACCAGGTACTTCGGGGTCTTGGTGCCGGGGATCGGGATGACGTACTGCCCCTGGGCGACCACCCACGCGAGGGCGACCTGCGCGGCGGAGACGCCCAGCTGCCCGGCGATGGCGCGGACCTTGCCCACCAGCTCCAGGTTGGCCTTCAGCGCGTCCTGCTGGAAGCGCGGCAGCCGGCGGCGGAAGTCGTCCTGCGGCAACTCGTCGAAGGAGGCGATACTGCCGGTCAGGAAGCCGCGGCCGAGCGGCGAGAACGGCAGGAAGGCGATGCCCTGCTCCTCGCAGTACGGCACGACCTCATCGAGCGCCTCGCGGGTCCACAGCGACAGTTCGGACTGTACGGAGGCGACCGGGTGCACCGCCTGCGCGCGCCGGATCTCCTCGACGGTCGGCTCCGACAGGCCGATCTGCCGGGCCTTGCCCGCCTGCACGGCCTCGGCCAGCGCGCCCCAGCTCTCCTCGACCGGCACCTCGGGGTCCACCCGGTGCAGCTGGTAGAGGTCCACGTAATCGGTGCCCAGGCGGCGCAGGCTCTCGTCTATGGAGCGGCGGATGTGCTCGGGACGGCCGTTGCGCACCAGCGCTGTGTGGTCACCGGGCTTGTCCGCGGCGGACTCCAGCCCGACCTTGGTGGCCAGGACCGCCCGCTCCCGGTGGCCGCCCGCCAGCGCCCGGCCCACCAGCTCCTCGTTGGTGTACGGGCCGTAGACGTCGGCCGTGTCGATCAGCGTCACACCGAGGTCGATCGCCTGCCGGAGCACGGCGATCGAGGTGGCCTCGTCCCGGCCTGCCGGGTCGTAGGCGTGGGTCATGCCCATGCAGCCGAGACCGATGACGCCGACCTCGGGGCCGTTGCTGCCGAGCGTGGTGGTACGCATGATGATGCTCCTCGAAGAGAGTGCCGGACCGATTCGCTGGTCACTCTCGCTGCTGGAGCGCACTCGAAGTCAAACCCTCTGGGCGCGGCCGAGGCAGAACCACCGCACCCGGGAGCTCACGCCTCGCGCAGCAGGGCCGCGAGGTCGCCCTCGACGTCCAGGTAACGGCCCTCGCTGCCCAGGGCCACCACGCCGTACGCCCGCATCAGGAACCTGCGCAGGTCACGAGCCTGGAACTGCACCATCGCCAGACCGTCGGCGGTGTGGAACTCCAGCATCGTGTGGTCCGGGCCGCACGGCCAGATGTGCACGTCACCCTTGCCGGACGGCTCCCGCAGGCCCTCCGCCAGCAGGTCGCGGGCGAACGTCCAGACGACCTCCTCCCCGTCCAGCGACGCGACCGGCGGGAAGACGACCTGCACCGCGAGCGGGTCGCCGCTGTCGTAGCGCAGCCGGGCGGGGACCTTCCGCGACCGGGGTACGGTCGCGATCAGTCGGGCGTGGACGGCTTGGTCGATGACGTGGCTCATCGCCGGCTCCCTGGGTGCTCGTGTGGACGGGTCTCTGCCTCTACGACCCGTAAGACGCGCCGTGTATTACGCCAGTGCACCGAACGGCTGCGTGAGGTGCGTCACGAACTTTTGATTGCGGGGATATGTGCTCCCTACGCTTGCGAAATCCATGCAAGACCGTCAGAACCGGATTGGGCCTGTCCGCAAGTGAGAGCCTGTGACCGGACCCCGGCTGCCCGGCCGGGACGGGGCACGGCTCCGGATGCCGGCGGTGACACGTCAGGGGTTGTCCGTTCATGACCGAAGCATCCGCAGGGTCCCCGGCGTCGGCGGCGGACGATTACGCCCGGCTCTTCGAACGCGAGCACCCGCGCCTGGTCGCCTACGCGCGGTCGCTGACGACCAGCGCCTGGCTCGCGGAAGACCTCGTCGCCGAGGCGCACTTCCGGGTCTGGCGCCGCATCCGGTCCGGTCACCACATCGACAACGTCCCGGCCTACCTCCGCACCACCATCCGCCACTTCGCCTCGGCCGTCGGCGCGACCGCCGCCCGCGAGATACCGCGGGACCCCGAGGACGGCCAGGCGTGGCCCGGCACCGGCCCGGCGGCCGAGCACGCCGACCCGGCACAGCGCGTCTCCCATGTCGATCTGCTCGCCCGGGTTCTGGAGCGGCTCCCGCAGCGCTGGGTGACGGCGCTGTGGCTGGCGGAGGCCGAGGACCAGCCGCTGGAAGCGGTGGGCAGGGTGATCGGGGCGGGCAAGGGCGCGACGGCCGTGCTGCTGCACCGGGCCAGGGAGGGGATGCGGCAGGCGTTCCTCGGCTCGGTGCCCGGCACGCCGGACGACCCGGCGTGCGAAGTGCACTGGCAGCGGATGCCCGCGTTCGTACGGGGCGAGGCCACCGCGAAACAGGCCGACGGAGTGACCGGCCACCTCGCGGACTGCCCCGACTGCCGGGCCCGAATGGTGCTGCTGACCCGCGCCAACGACCGGCTCCCCGCGCTCACCGGACCCGCGCTGCTGGTGCTCCTGGCGGGCGGTTCGGCGAAGTTCCTGCTGCCGCTCGCGGGGGCCGGGGCCGCCGCGGCCGGTGGCGGTCACGCGGCCGGAGGCGGTGCGGCCACGTCCGTACAGAAAGCGCTCATTTCCACACAGAAAGCTCTACGGCAGCTGCTGCGCGGTCAGATAGGGCAGGCCGGACCGGTGGCCGCCACCGTCGCGGGCGTCGGTGTCGCGGTGGTCGCGGGCGTGGCGGTCGCCGCGGGTGTCGCGCTGACCGGTGCGGACACGGCGCCCAGGGCTGAGCGGACGGCGGCGGCACCGGGGGAGTCCGGCAGCGGCGCGGGCCGGGCGGTGCCCGACGCCACGGCGGAGCGTTCGGCGACCTCCGTGCCCACCGGTGCTCCGGCCGCTCCGTCGGCACCACCGGCCCCCGGCGGCGCGGCGAGTACGCCGTCGCCTTCGCGGGCGCCCGCGCCGTCCGCGACCGGACGGCCGGGCCCCACCCCGGAACCGACCGGACCAGCGACGGATCCCGGTTCCGGCCCGACGGCGTCCGCACCCACCGGCGGGCCCACCCGGCCCACCGCCACCCCCACACCCGCACCGACCGGCAGCCCGACGACACGGCCCACCCCCACCCCCACCCCCACCCCGACGATCACGCCCACGCCCACGCCCACTCCCACACCCTTGCCCACCATGTCCCCACCCCCGACCCCGCGCTGCCACTGGCTCTGGTGGCGCTGGGCCCGCGACTGGATCTGCCGGACCGGCGTCAGTCCGTGACCGTGCTGCGGTTCTCGTAGGCGAGATCCCGGTATTCGGGGTGCCGCTCCATCCAGCCCGCCACGAACGGGCACACGGCCAGCACGCGCAGCCCGTCCGCCCGCGCCGCGTCCAGCGCGTGCCGCGTCAGCGCCGAACCGACACCGTTGCCCTCGTACACCGGATCGACCTCGGTGTGCACGAGGGCGATGAGCCCCTCGGCACGCAGATAGGCCGCCACGCCCGCCACTTCACCGCCGAGCCGGGCCTCGTAGCGGTTCGCGTCGCGGTCGTCGGTCACCGTCACCGGGGCCGGCGCGTTCATGAGCAGATCTCCTGCCGGACCATCGCCGTCTCCTCCTGCGTCGCCCCCGGCTGCTTCCAGCCCCCGTTCAGCACAGTAGGAGCGGCACCGGGCCGGCGCGAGGCGAGACGCCGTACGGAGGGCGGTACGGGAACGTCTGGACGGGGCGTCCCGGCTGGGCTAGCTTCCAGCGTCATGAGGGTCATGGGGAAGCCGGGACAGCCAGGACAGCCGGGACGCGCGAGACGCGGACGCGGGGCGTGGGCGGTGGCCTGTGCCGCGGCGCTCAGTGTCGCGGGCGCGGCCCCCGCGTCGGCGCAGCCGTCCGCTGCCGCACGGTCCGCCGCCGCGCAGCCGTCCGCCGCCGGGCTGCTGGACGGCGGCTGGGACCTGAAGGACAGCGACACCGACGCGCGTTTCCGCGGTCTGGCCGCCGTCAGCCGCAGCACCGCCTGGGTCGCCGGCACCGGCGGGACCGTGCTGCGCACCCGTGACGGCGGCGACCACTGGCGCGATGTCTCGCCGCCGGGCGCCGGGGCCCTGGAGTTCCGCGACATCGAGGCGTTCGACGCACGGCACGCCGTGGTCCTGGCGGCAGGCGAGGGCGAGGCGTCCCGTGTCTTTCGTACGGACGACGGCGGCGCCACCTGGAGCGAGAGCTTCCGCAACACCGATCCGCGCGCCTTCTACGACTGCATGACGTTCTTCGACAGCAGCCACGGCATCGCGCTCGCCGACCCCGTCGACGGGACGTACCGCATCCTGTCTACCGTCGACGGCGGCCGTAACTGGCGGGTGCTGCCCACCCGCGGGATGCCGCCGGCCCAGCCCGGCGAGGCGTCCTTCGCGGCCAGTGGCCAGTGCCTGGTCAGCTCCGGCGCGTACGACGCGTGGTTCGCCACCGGCGGCGCGGCGAAGAGCCGCGTCCTGTACTCCCCGGACCGCGGCCGGAGCTGGACCGTGGCCGAGACGCCGGTTCCGGCGGGCGACCCGGCGCGCGGCGTCTTCGGGCTGGCCTTCCGGGACCGTACGCACGGACTCGTGGTCGGCGGTGACCACCGGACCGGCAAGCCTTCGCCGAAGGCCGCCGCGGTGAGCGCGGACGGCGGCGCTTCCTGGCAGGCGTCCGCCCGGCCGCCGAAGCGCTACCGGTCCGGTGTGGCGTGGTTCCCCCGCACCACGCGGGTCGCCCTGGCCGTCGGCCCGACGGGCAGCGATGTGACGCTCGACGGCGGCCGCACCTGGCACACCTTCGACGACGGCTCGTACGACACCGTGGACTGTGCCGCGGACTTCGGCTGCTGGGCGGCGGGGGAGGACGGGCGCGTCGCCCGCCTGGAGCCGTGACGGGCCGGCCCCTCGGGCCGGTCCTGGGGCCGGTCCGAGGGTGCCGCCACCGGTCTCATCGGACGCGCGCCGACACCGCCAAGACGTGCGGCGCCGCCAGGTAGCGCGCGAACAGGGACGCGCTGCCGTCGGCGGCGGTGCGCGGCGGCTGCCAGGCGATGCCGGTGAATCCGGCCTCCGTCAGGGCCCGTTCGTGCGCCTCGCGGGACCAGTAGTAGGCCGTCACCTGGAACGTTTCCTCGCCGGCCCGGCCGTGCAGGCCGACGGGGTCGCCGTCCCGCAGATGGGGGTCGGCGACGGTGAGGTCGAAGCCGTAGGGCCGGTAGTAGTGGGGAACGGTGGCGAGGTCGGGGTTGAGCGTGGCGACCACGAAACGGCCGCCCGGGGCGAGCGTGTCGCGGGCGGCGGCGCACAGCCGGGTGAGCGCCGCGGGCGTGGCGGCGTACGACAGGGCGTAGACGGCCACGGCCACGTCGAAGGCGCCTTTGAGCGCTCCGGTGGCCGCCTCGTCGAGGACGCGGTAGGACACGCCGAGGGGTTCCACCTCCTCCCGGTGCCGGGCATGCGCGATCAGCCCGGGGGACCGGTCGACGCCGAGCACGACGGCCGCCCCGTTGCGGGCGAAGAAGCGGACGTAGTGGCCCGACCCGCAGCCGAGGTCCAGGACGCGCCGCCCCTCGACGCCGTCCGCCGCGGCGAGCACGGAGGGCATCTCGATGTGCCGTCTGAAGGGCAGCTCGTCGATGCTGCGCTCGTGCAGCGCGGCCATACCGTCGAATTGCGAAGTCATGACGCTGCCTCAGGGATGCGGGTCGCCGGGCGACGGGGCGGGCGGGGCGGACGGGCGGAGCGGGGTACGCGCCCGGGGGGCCGCGGCCGTCGGGGGCGGGGAGGCGTTCCCGGGCCCGGCGGTTTCCGGTGGGGCGAAGCGTGCGGCCAGGCAATCCGGCGTTCCTCCCTCCGCCCGCGCGTCACCGGCGCCGCCGCTGTGTCCGCCGGCCGGGCACCTGGGAAGCAGCCGTCTACGGAACGCATCATTCCGCAGCCCGCGCGCGTTGCCGGGGAGGCGCCGGGCGGCGCGCCGCCCGGCCCCTTGCCTCCTGCCGGGCCCCTCGCCCCTGCCTGTCCCCCGTCCCTCCGCGGCCCGTCAGTCCAGCAGGCTCCCGAGCCGCCCCTCCAGCACCACCAGCAACTCGCTCAGGCCCTTGGACAGTTCGTCCCGCCGCTTGCCGTCGATGCCCTCCAGCAGACCGGCCTCGTAGCGCAGTTGCTCGGGCAGCAGCCGGTCGATGACCGCCCGGCCCTCGTCGGTGAGCGAGAGGTGCGAGACCCGCCGGTCCCGCTCGTCGGGGCGCCGCGCCACCAGTCCCCGCGTCTCCAACTGCCGTACCCGCTTGGTGACCGCGGCCCCGGACGCGAACGTCTCACGCGCGATGCGGCCGGGCGTCAGCTCACGGTCCATCCGCCGCAGCGTGCCGAGGATGTCGAACTCCGGGCGGGTCAGACCCTCCCGCCGCAGCGGCGCGTCGGCGGCCTGCTGCAGCAGCGCGGAACAGCGGTTCAGCCGCCCGATCACCGCCATCGGACCGGTGTCCAGCCCCGGATGGACCTGCTGCCACTGCCGCAGCACCCCCGCGACGATGTCCTCGGTCACGCGCACCCCTTCTTCCCGGGCTCTCCCGGCCCCCGTCGGCATCCTGATCCGCGCACGGCGTGCCACGGGCCGCCGTAGGGCCCCCGCGCCGCGCTGCGCCCGGCCAATTCTGCCTGCTGCCGCTTCCGGGAGCAGGGCGGGGCGGTACGGGTACGGGCCGGGCGGCGGCGGGCCGGCCCGCGGTTACGCGGCCAGCGCCGGTGCGGACAGCCGGCGCACGAGCCGGGCCAGGGTGCGGTGTCCCTGCCGCTCGGCCAGGGCGACACGTTCCTCGGGGACGGCGCGCTGCCACCACTCGCCCGCCGACACCTCCACCGCCTCCCGGAGTTCCACCAGGCTCCCGGCGAGCCGGTCGCGCGCCCAGCCCGTCTCGCGCGCGTCGTCGCCGTCCAGCAGCCGCAGGGCCGCGGCCTCTGCCGCGGCCACCCGGTCCAGGGCCCCTTCGATGCGGTCGGCGGCGCGGCGGTTGGTGACCAGGACGCAGCAGGCCAGGCCCACGGCCGCGCCCACGACCGTGTCGGTCCAGCGGTCGGTGACCAGTGTGCGCGCGGGCAGATGGCTGCCGAACTCGGTCAGCAGCAGGGCCATCGGGGTGACCCAGACCGACCCGAGCCAGTAGTTGCGGGTGATGCTCGCCTCCGCGCAGAACTGGAAGGTGAGCGCCAGCAGGATCATCGCGAGATGGCCGGTGTGGATGACCGGCAGCAGGGCGGTGAAGAGCAGCAGCCCGAGGAGGTTGCCGATGGTGCGCTGCAGGGCCCGTTGCCACGAGAGGGTGGTGTTGGCCTGGTAGATGGAGGCCGCGGTGACCACGGCCCAGTACGGGTGGCCGACGCCGGCCGCCATTGAGCCCCAGCCCGCCAGCGCGCAGCCCGTGGCCACCCGCGCGCCGATGGGCAGCAGCGGTGAGCCGGGTGCGAGGCGGTGGAGCACGGCCCGGATGCCGTACGGACGGCCGGGCGCGGGGTGGCGCGGCTCCGGGCCCGCGGTGCCGGCACGGTCCGTGCCCGCCTTGCGGTCCGCGTGTTCCGCGGTGATCCCGGCCAGCTCTCCGGCCTGTGCGCCGGTGAGTGCGATGTCCGGCAGCGCCCGGCCCCGGCGCAGGTCACGGGCCCATGCCGTGCAGCGCTCGGCCTCTTCAGGGTCGGCTTCCCGGACCGCGAGGGCCGACTCGGCCCGGACGAGCAGCCGCTCCAGCCCCGAGCGTGCCGCCGCCGCGGCGGGCGTCCGGGCCGGGACCTGGAACAGGGTGTGCCAGGCGGCGTTCACCGCGGCAGCGGTGGCGTGCCGGGCGCCGGCGGCCTCGTCCACCGGGTCGCTGCGCAGCAGTGCCGCGGCCGCCTCCAGCGCCCGGGCCGTCGCGATCCGCTCCGGTCCGCGTGGCCGGACGAGCGCGGGTGCCATGCACACCAGCCAGGCGAGCGCACCGGCGCCCAGGGCCAGCGAGAGATGGAAGGGCACCTGCCCGATCCGCTGCGGTACGAAGAAGGCCGACGCCGAGATGAAGGTGAAGATCAGGTTGCCCGGCGGCCCGACCCGCGTCGCGTCGCAGACCGTCTTGTGCACGGCCGCGACCAGCGAGGCGAGGAGGACGAGGAGCGGGACCGAAGCGGTCAGGGAGGCCGCGGTCAGGGCGGTGCCGAGGCTCGCGACCATGCCGAGGACGACCCATGCCAGGGTGCGGGCGCGGGCGGCGTACGGCAGGCCGTGCGCGTACAGGGCGCACATCGCTCCGGCCGAGGTGTAGAGGACCAGGTCCAGGCGGCCCAGCGCGAGCAGCAGGAATTCGGGGATGCCGAGGGCGACGACGGCGCTCAGCGCGGGCTTGTGCCAGATGTCGACGGGACGGCGCAGCAGGACCGTGCTCCGGACGGGCAGGGGGCGGGCGCGCACCGCGCTGGTGCTTCCGGTCGCGGCCGTCGCTCTCTTTCCCGTGGGTCTGGCGTGTTTCCCCATACCCAAAAGCTTAACAGGTGTTTTACTTGTAAAAGATTTGCGCCCGTGCGATCACCTGTCCGGCGCGGGGGAGGGGAGCACCCGGGCCCGGCACTCCGCCGGCGTGCCCCAGGCGCCGCGCAGTGCTCGCGCCTTACGGATCCACAAGGAAAGGTCCAGCTCATCGGTGTACCCCAGGGCGCCGTGCAACTGGAGCGCGGCCCGCGCCGCCGCGTAGGCGGCCTCGCTCGCGGCCACCTTAGCCATCGCGATGCCGACGCCCGCCTCCCCGTCGCCCGCCTCCCCGCCACTCGTCTCCGTCGGCCCCGCGAGTTCCACCGCGGCGCCGTACACCAGCGGCTCGGCGAACTCCAGCTCCAGCAGCACATCCGCCAGCCGGTGCTTCACCGCCTGGAACGAGCCGACGGCGACACCGAACTGGGTGCGCTGTTTCACATACGCCACCGTGTCGTCGAGCAGCCTGCGCCCGACGCCGAGCGCCTGCGCTGCGGTCAGCAGCCGCGCGACGTCCGCGGCGTACGCGGCGGCGGCCCGCACGGCCGGGCCGCTCGCCAGGACGGTTCCGCCGCCTTCTTCACACCGGACCAGCCGCCGGGCCGGATCGACCGAGGGCTGGACCGGCCCGTACCCGCCGGCCTGCCGCAGTGTGTCACCGTCGGCGACGAAGGTGACATCGGTGGCCGTCGCGTCGAGCGCGTACGGCCCGCACGCCAGGTCCGCGTACGACACCACCGCGTCCCCGGCCGCGATCGAGGCCAGCCGGCGCTCGGCCAGGTCCGCGTCGCCGAGCCGGTCCAGCAGTACGGCCGCGGCGGCGGTCTCCACCACGGGGCCCGGCACGGCGTGCCGCCCCGCCTCCGCCAGGCCCACGACCAGCTCCACCGGCAGGAACCCGGCACCGCCGTACTTCTCCGGCACGGCCAGCCCGAACACCCCGGCTTCGGCGAGCCGCCGCCACATCGCGCGCCCGGGGCCGTGGTCCCCGGCACCCCACGCCCGTACGGCGGCCGGGGTGTCCGCCGCTGCCAGCATCCGGCCGAGCGTCCGCCCGAACTCCGCCTGCTCCGTGTCCAGCAGGAATCGCATCCCTCAACTCCCTCACCGGGCCGGACGCCTCAGCGCCGGCCCTTCGGCAGGCCCAGCAGCCGCTCGGCGATGATGTCGCGCTGGATCTCGTTGGTGCCCGCGTAGACCGGGCCGGCCAGCGCGAAGACCCAGCCGTCGGCCCAGCTGCCGTGTGCCGGTGCCTCACCGGCGCGGTCGGCGAGTTCGCCGCGCGGACCGAGGAGGTCGAGTGCGGTCTCGTGCAGGGCGAGGTCGAGTTCGGACCAGAAGACCTTGTTCAGGCTGGCCTCGGCGCCCGGGGTGCCGCCCGCCGCGAGCCGTGCGGCGCCGGCGTAGGCGGACAGCCGGTAGGCGCGGGCGCCGATGAGCGCGTCGGCGACCCGGTCGCGCAGCGCGGTGTCCGCCGGGTCGGCGGTGTCCCGCCACAGGGCGGCGAGCCGGTCGGCGGCGGCCGTGAAGCGCCCGGGGCTGCGCAGTGTCAGTCCGCGCTCGTTGCCCGCCGTGCTCATGGCGACCCGCCAGCCCTGCCCCGGCTCGCCGATCACGTCCTCGTCCGGTACGAAGACGTCGTCGAGGACGAGTTCGGCGAAGGCCGGCTTGCCGTCGAGGCGGCCGATCGGCCGTACCGTCACCCCCGGCGCGGTCAGGTCGAACATCAGGTACGTGAGACCGCGGTGCGGACGGTCCGCGCCGGGATGGCTGCGGAACAGCCCGAAGGCACGGTCCGCGAAGGCCGCCCTGGAGGACCAGGTCTTGTGCCCGCGCAGCAGCCAGCCGCCCTCGGTTCGTACGGCGGACGACCGCAGCGCGGCGAGGTCGGAACCGGCGCCGGGCTCGGACCACGCCTGCGCCCAGATGACCGCGCCGCTCGCCATCGCGGGCAGGACGCGCGCCAGCTGCTCGCCCGTACCGTGCTCGAAGAGGGTGGGGGCGAGCAGGCTGATGCCGTTCTGGGAGACCCGGCCGGGGGCCTGTGCCGCGTGGTACTCCTCCTCGAAGAGCAGCCGGCGGACCGGCGACGCGCCCCGCCCGCCGTACGCCTCCGGCCAGGACACCACCGACCAGCGTCCTGCGTGGAGTTCGCGCTCCCACTCCCGGTGGGCGGCGAAACCGTCCGCCGTCTCCAGGGAGGGCAGCGGTACGGCGGGCACATGGGCGGCCAGCCAGTCCCGCGCTTCCCGCCGGAACTCCGCGTCGTCCGCGGTGAGTCGGAGATCCATCGAGCGGCCTCCCTGCGGTGGCGGCGGGCTCCTGCGGGACCGTTCCCTAACAAGTGTTTGGTAGGTTAGCGTACGGCCATGACGCCCGAGAAGCCTCCGGCGACGCACCCGGCGCCCCCGTACGTCCCCGGACACGGTCTGCTCGCCGGCCGCACGGCCGTCGTCACCGCCGCCGCGGGCACCGGCATCGGCGGCGCCACCGCGCGCAGACTCCTGGAGGAGGGCGCGGACGTGTTCCTCTCCGACGCGCACGCCCGGCGCCTGAAGGAGTCCGAGACGGCGCTCGCCGCCGAGTTCGGCGCCCGCCGGGTCGCCGCACAGCCCTGCGACGTCACCGACGAAGCGCAGGTCACCGCCCTCTTCGAACGCGCCGAACAGCGGCATGGGCGACTGGACGTGGTCGTCAACAACGCCGGACTCGGCGGCAGCGCCGACCTGGTGGAGATGACCGACGCGCAGTGGTCCGCCGTCCTGGACGTCACCCTGAACGGGACCTTCCGCTGCACCCGCGCCGCGCTGCGCCGGATGCGCGCGAGCGGCCGGGGCGGCGTCATCGTCAACAACGCGTCGGTCGTGGGCTGGCGGGCCCAGCGCGGCCAGGCACACTACGCCGCCGCCAAGGCCGGGGTCATGGCACTGACCCGCTGCGCCGCGGTCGAGGCAGCCGCGTACGGGGTCCGGGTCAACGCCGTCTCGCCCAGCCTGGCCGTCCACCCGCACCTGGCGAAGGTCACCGGCGAGGAGCTGCTGACCGAGCTGACCGCCCGGGAGGCGTTCGGACGCTCCGCCGAGCCGTGGGAGGTCGCCAACGTCATCGTCTTCCTGGCCAGCGACTACGCCTCGTACATGACCGGCGAGACGGTCCCGGTCAGCAGCCAGCGCGCGTGAGCGGGGAGGGACAATGATCCGGTGTCCACCGCAAAGAAGACCGCGAAACCGGCCGCCGTGACCCCGCCCTCGCCCGCCCGCCGCCGTGAACTCCTCGCCACCGCTGCCGAAGTGTTCGCCGCCCACGGCTACGACGCGACGACCGTACGCCGGATCGCGGACGAGGCCGGGCTGCTCGCGGGCAGCCTCTACTACCACTTCGACTCCAAGGAATCGATGCTGGACGAGATCCTGAGCACCTTCCTGGACGAGCTGTGGGCCGGTTACGACGCGGTGCTCGCCGCCGGACTCGGCCCCCGGGAAACCATCGAAGCCCTGGTCACCGAGTCCTTCCGGGAGATCGACCGGCACCGCGCCGCCGTCGCGATCTACCAGAAGGAGTCCGGGCAGCTCGCCGGACGGCCGCGCTTCGGCTACCTCGCCGACTCCCGGCAGAAGTTCGAGAAGGCGTGGCTCGGCACCCTGGAACGCGGTGTCGCCGACGGCGTCTTCCGCCCCGACCTCGACGTCCGGCTCACCTACCGGTTCGTCCGCGACACCGTCTGGGTCGCCGCGAGCTGGTACCGGCCGGGCGGCCACCACGGCCCGGAGGAGATCGCCCGCCAGTACCTGTCGATGGTGCTGGACGGCATCGCCGTACGGAACTGACCCCGCCACCGCACCACCACGCGACCCCAGCTCCGCACCACGCACGCTCCGCACGCCCCGACGACCGAGGAGCCGGCATGGCAGAGGCCTACATCATCGACGCGCTGCGCACCCCCGTCGGCCGGCGCGGCGGCGGACTCGCCGCCGCACACCCGGCCGACCTCGGCGCGCACGTCCTGACCGCGCTGATGGAGCGTACGGGCGTGGACCCGGCCGCCGTGGACGACGTCGTCTTCGGCTGCCTGGACGCCGTCGGCCCGCAGGCCGGCGACATCGCCCGGACCAGCTGGCTGGCGGCCGGACTCCCCGAGGAGGTGCCGGGCGTCACCGTCGACCGGCAGTGCGGCTCCTCCCAGCAGGCCGTCCACTTCGCCGCGCAAGGCGTGCTCTCCGGCACCCAGGACCTCGTCGTCGCGGGCGGCACCCAGAACATGTCGATGATCCCCATCGCCTTCGCGAGCCGCCGCGCCGCCGAACCGCTCGGACTGGCCGAGGGGCCGTTCGCGGGCAGCGCGGGCTGGCGCGCACGCTACGGCGACCGGCCGGTGGACCAGTTCCACGGCGCCGAACTGATCGCCGACAAGTGGGACATCTCCCGTACGGACATGGAGGAGTACGCGCTGCGCTCACACCGGCGGGCCGTACGCGCTGCCGACGAAGGGCGCTTCGCCCGCGAACTGGTCCCGTACGGAGACGTGACGGCCGACGAGGGACCGCGGCGCGACACCTCGGCGGCGAAGATGGCGGCCCTCGCGCCGGTGGTACCCGGCGGCCGGCTCACGGCTGCCGTCTCCTCACAGGTGTCCGACGGCGCTGCGGCCCTGCTACTGGCCGGTGAGCAGGCCGTACGAGACCACGGCCTGACGCCGCGCGCCCGCGTCCACCACCTGTCCGTACGCGGCGAGGACCCGATCCGGATGCTGTCCGCGCCGATCCCGGCCACCGCCCACGCACTGAAGAAGACCGGGCTGGACATCGACGCCATCGACCTCGTCGAGATCAACGAGGCGTTCGCGCCGGTGGTCCTGGCCTGGCTGAAAGAGACCGGCGCCGACCCCGCCCGGGTCAACGTCAACGGCGGCGCCATCGCCCTGGGCCACCCGCTCGGCGCGACCGGCTGCAAGCTCATGACCACACTGCTGCACGAGCTGGAGCGCACCGGCGGGCGCTACGGGCTCCAGACGATGTGCGAGGGTGGCGGCCAGGCCAATGTGACGGTGATCGAACGGCTGTGACGCGGGCCGGCGGGCGTCAGCAGGCCCGGTTCCGCACATACAGGGCACGCGGGCCCCGGTCCGTCCCGTACCGGACGTCCTTCGTCACGGCCTTGGCGAGGCGGCCGTTCACGGCGGGCCGGGCCGGGACGACGATGGTGTAACAGGCCGTGCGCTGCGAGCAGAGGTTCTTCAGGCGGACGAACCGCTGGTGGTCCTTGGTGAAGTACTTCATCACCTTGGCGCACTGCGGCACCCGCGGAGCCGCCGCGGCCTGCGAGGCCGTGGCCAGACCCAGCGTCGTGCTGAGCGCCGTCACCGCGACGGCCGTGGCGAGAAACTTACGCATCTGATCTCCCCCGATGGAAACCTCCGCCCGCGGCAGGACCACGGGCGGCCTTCAGTGGTCATTCTCCACCGTAGTCCGACGAAATCCAGACCAGTGTTCGGGTCGGCCTCAGGGGCTGTCGGGGCCCCGGCCCGAGCCATCCGGTCCGGTCGCCCCCCCGCTCAGCCCGAGCCGCCCGGCCCCAGCCGGTCCAGTGTCGCCGTCGCCTCGGCCATGATCCGGCCGACCAGCTCCGCACACGACGGCAGGTCGTCGATGACCCCCGCCACCTGCCCGGACGCCATCACCCCGGCATCCGTACGGCCCTCCACCAGCGCGGCCCGCAGCATCATCGGCGTGTTCGCGGCCAGCAGCACCTGGCTCCACGTCAGCCCGGCGCCGCGCCGCATGGCCAGCCCGTCGCGCACCATCCGGGCCCGGCCCGTCCCCGCCTGCTTCCGGAACGCCGCCGCGTGCCGCGCGGCCCGCAGCAGCGCCGCCGGGCGCCCGGACCGTTCCAGGGCGGCCACCAGTTCCGTCCGCAGCATCCGGTGCGGCAGCCCGTCCACCGCGCGGGTCACGGTGACATCCTGGACCGAGGCCGCCAGATAGCGTGCCTTGACCGCGGCCGGGACGGTGCTGTCGGACGTGAGCAGAAAACGCGTCCCCATGGCCACACCGGCCGCCCCGAAGGCAAGGGCGGCCACCAGGCCGCGCCCGTCGTGGAAGCCGCCCGCCGCCACGACCGGGATGTCCACCGCGTCCACGACCTGCGGCAGCAGGACGGTGGTCGCCACGTCACCGGTGTGTCCGCCGCCCTCCGAGCCCTGGACGACCACCGCGTCCGCGCCCCACGCGGCGACCTTCTCCGCGTGCCGCCGCGCCCCCACCGTCGGGATGACGACGACCCCGGCGTCCTTCAGACGGGCGATCAGCTCCCGGGAAGGCGCCAGGGCGAACGAGGCGACCCGTACGCCCTCCTCGACGATGATGCGCACCCGCTCGGCGGCGTCCCCGGCGTCCGCCCGCAGATTGACACCGAAGGGCCGGTCCGTACGGGAGGCGACCTCGCGGACCGCGGCACGCAGTTCCCCGGGGGACATGGTGGCGGAGGCCAGGATGCCGAGCGCCCCTGCCTCGGCGGTGGCGGAGACCAGGCGGGGCCCGGCGACCCACCCCATGCCGGTCTGGACGACGGGGTGGCGGACGCCGGTCAGCTCGGTGAGCGCGGTGGTCAGGGTCCGCACGGCGGCACCTCGCGGTCGCGCAGCCCGCCCGGGTCGACGACCTCACGGATCAGCCGCAGCTCGGCGGCGGCCGGCGCGCGCGTGCACGGCACACCGACGTCCGCTACGGACAGCTCGAACCCGGTGGCCGCGCGGACCTCGTCCAGCCGTACGCCGGGATGCAGCGACCGGATCCGCATGGTGTGGCCGGGCGTGTCGAAGTCGAACACGCCGAGGTTGCTGACGACCTCCGGGACGCGGTGGTAACGGGTCGCGGACGGCCCGGCCGCCGCGGCCCGGTCGTACCCGACGCCGCAGACCATGTCGACCCGCTCGACGAAGGTCCGCGGCGAGTGTTTCGGCACCCAGTAGCTGGTCGGGTTGTTGAGGGTGTTGACCGGAGCGCCCCGCACCCCGAGCAACTGCCGGGACGGGCGCGCCCAGTCCCCGATGCAGGAGATGTTCTGGTTGCCGTACCGGTCGATCTGGCTCGCGCCCATCATGACGTGCCGGCGGCCGGTGGCGACCAGTGCCAGATGGCGGCGGTAGGGCAGCCAGCCCTCCGGCACCGCCGGCCCGGAAGTCGCCTCCGGCGTCGGCCCCGGCTCCGGCGCGTCGCCGACGAGCAGGGCCTCGCCGTCCGTCAGCAGGAGATCGGGGGAGAAGGTCAGCCGCGCCAGCCGCGCCCCGAGGGCGGGGACGGTGCCCATGGGAGAGGCGAGCACCTCGCCCGCGCCGCGCCAGACCTCGGCGCATGCCAGGACGCAGTACTCGGCGCGGGTGACGGTCGTGGTTCCGGCCCCGGGAGTCACCGGTGCTCCCTCGCGGTCTCGTCGGTGAAGGCCGCCACCGCGGCCCGGTAGTCGTTCTCGTCCCCCGACAGGAAGCGCTTGACGAACGCGGCCCACGCGTCCGGATCCGCCGCGGCACGCACATACGCCCGCTGGAACGCCTCGTCCCGGCCGTAGTCCGGCACACAGGACGTGAAGTGCGCACCGTACGGCGCCTCGACGACCCCGCTGACGAACATCCGGCTGACCAGCAGCGTCTGCGGGCCGCCCGCCCGGGACAGGTCCGCGGGGTCCACGATCCGCTCGCACGAGAGGTACGCCGCGTCCGCCGCCTCGCAGAAGAGATCGTCGAAGTACGGATCGGGCCCCAGGTACTGCCCGTTGCCCCGCGCGTCCGCCCGGTTGAGGTGCACCAGCGCCGCGTCCAGCCGCAGTGCCGGGGCGGCGGCCAGCACCTCACCGTCCGCGTACGGCGAGGTGACCGTACGGATCTGCGGATTGACCCGCAGCACATCGGACCCGAGCCCGGCCCGCACCGGCATGAAGGGCAGCCGCTGCCCCGCCGCGGTCAGCCCCCACAGGAACATCGCCTCGTCCAGCTCGGTCAGCTCCAGCGCGCCGCGCTCCCGGGCGGCGCGGAAGTGCGGTTCCAGGGGGACCGAGTCCAGCGTGACGAAGGGGACCACCAGCCGGCGGATCATCCCGGCGGCCGCCAGCAGGCCCACGTCCGGGCCGCCGCAGGAGACGACGGTGAGATCCGTCAGCCCGGACCGCAGCAGGGCCCGTACGAGCGCCATCGGCTTGCGGCGCGAGCCCCAGCCGCCGATGCCGATCGTCATACCGCTCTCCAGCCGGGCCGCCACGTCGTCGGCGGTCATGGTCTTGTCGCTCAACTCGGCCCACCTCCGGGCGTGTCGGCGCCGGGCCGGCGCTCCGGGCTGCCGGGGGCGTCGGGTGTCCGCCGGGTGAAGGCCTCCCGATGCCGGTCGGCGACACCGCTGAGGTTGGCCTCGAAGGTGAAGCCCTGCTCGAAGCGGTAGCTGCGGTGTACGTCGACCGGGTCGATGCCGTTGATGGCGGCCTTGGCCAGCCGCAGCAGATACCCGTCCTTCGCGGCGATCTCCCCGGCCAGCGCGAGCGCCACGGCGAGCACCTTCGCGCGCGGCACCACGTCCCACACCGAGCCGTGCCGGTGGAGTTCGGCGGCGGTCACGGTGCGCGAGGTGTAGTAGAGGGTGCGCATCAGGTGCGGCGGGACGAGCCGGGCCAGGTGGGTGGCCGCGCCGAGCGCGCCGCGATCCAGTTCGGGCAGGCCGAACGTGGCGTCGTCGCTCGCCACGATCGCGTCCGCGTTGCCCACCAGCCCGATGCCGCCGCCCAGGCAGTGGCCCTGCACGGCGGCGACGACCGGTACCTCGCAGTCGTACACGGCCGCGAACGCCGCGTAACAGCCGCGGTTGGCGCCGAGCAGCGCCGCGTGCCCCGGCGTTCGCTGCATCTCCTTGATGTCCACGCCCGCGTTGAACCCGCGGCCGGTGGCGGCGAGCACCACACAGCGGACTCCGGGGTCGCGGCCGGCCGCGCGTACCGCGTCGGCCAGGTCGAACCACCCCTGTACGGGCAGGGCGTTGACCGGGGGCCGGTCGACGGTGACGAGCGCGATGCCGTCCTCGGGACGGGTCGCGGTGACGGTGGTGGAGACACCCATGGGCGGATCAGCTACCTTTCCACCAAACGTTTGTTAGGTGCAGGCTGCTGGAGAAGGTAGCAGCGCGGCGCCCGCAACGGGAGGGCGGAGGTGGCCATTTGGCGCTCGACATCGACCTGTCCGGACGCGTCGCGGTCGTCACGGGCGGCACCCGGGGCGTCGGCGCCGGCATCAGCCGGGCCCTGCTGGCGGCGGGCGCCGAGGTCGTCGCCTGCGCCCGGCGCCCACCGGAACGGCCGGTCGCGGTGGCGGACGGGCGCGCCGCCGCCTTCGAGCCGGTGGACGTCACCGACCCGGAGGCGGTCGCGGCGTGCTTCGACCGGGTACGGGCCCGCTACGGACGCCTCGACACCCTCGTCAACAACGCGGGTGGCACACCGTACCGGCCCCTCGACGCCACCTCGCCGCGACAGGCCGCCCGCATCATCGAACTGAACCTCACCGCGCCGCTGACCGTCTCCCTCGCCGCACGGGCCGTCATGGCGGAGCAGCGGACCGGCGGTTCGATCATCATGATCGGCAGTGTCAGCGGCACCCGCCCCTCACCCGGCACCGCCGCCTACGGAGCCGCGAAGGCGGGCCTGGAAAACCTCGCCCGCACCATGGCCGTCGAATGGGCCCCGCACATCCGCGTCAACACCCTCGTCATCGGCATGGTGCACACCGAACTCTCCCACCTGCACTACGGCGACGCGGCGGGTCTCGCGGCCGTCGGCCACACCGTCCCGCTCGGCCGGCTCGCGACACCGGACGAGGTCGGCGAGCTGTGCGCCTTCCTCGCCTGCGACCGGTGCGGATACGTGACGGGCGCCGCCCTCGCCGTACACGGCGGGGGCGAACGGCCGGCGTTCCTGGAGGCGGCTGGGCGGCCGTCCGGTGCGGCGCAGCGAGGCCCGACGGGTTCGCGGTCTGCCGTTGCCGATGCGACGACTGGGGCAACTGGGGCAACTAGGGCAGCTGGGTCAGCTGCTGACCTGGTCACCGAGCTGACGACCGAGCAGACGACCGGCCCGACTCCCGGTCCGGAGGGTAATGATGACTGATGACCACCTGTCCGACGGCACTCCCGTCGGCATCCCCGTGGACGCCTCCACCGGCACGTCCGACGGCCTCTGTGCCGGGCGCGTGGTCGCCGTCACCGGCGCGGGCCGCGGACTGGGCCGGGCCCACGCGCTGGCCTTCGCCGCCGAGGGAGCCCGCGTCGTCGTCAACGACCTCGGCGTACGGCCGGACGGTACGGAGGGCGAGGGCGCGGGCGGTCCCGCCGAGGAGGTCGTCGCGGAGATCCGCGCGGCGGGCGGCGAAGCCGTCGCCCACAGCGGGGACATCGCCACGGAACCCGGCGCGGCCTCGCTGGTCGCCACCGCGCTGGGCACGTACGGACGCCTCGACACCCTGGTCAACAACGCGGGCTTCGTACGCGACCGGATGCTGGTGAACCTGACGGAGGACGAGTGGGACGCCGTCGTACGCGTCCACCTCAAGGGCCACTTCCTGCCGCTCAAGCACGCCGCGGCCCACTGGCGCGCCGAGGCGAAAGCGGGCCGCACGCCGCAGGCCCGCGTCGTCAACACCAGTTCCGGGGCGGGCCTGCTGGGCAGCGTCGGCCAGGGCAACTACTCCGCCGCCAAGGCAGGCGTCCTCGGCCTCACCCTCGTGGCCGCCGCCGAACTGGGCCGGTACGGCGTCCAGGTCAACGCCGTCGCGCCGGCCGCCCGCACCCGGATGACCGAGCGGACCTTCGCCGAGACCATGGCGGCACCGGCGGACGGCGCCTTCGACACCATGGCCCCCGAGAACGTCTCGCCCCTCGTCGTCTGGCTCGGCTCGGCCGCCTCACAAGGCGTCACCGGCCGGGTCTTCGAGGCCGAAGGAGGCCGCATCACGGTCATGGACGGATGGCGCCCGGGCCCCACCGCCGACAAACAGGCCCGTTGGCAGCCGGCCGAAGCAGGAGAGACGGCGCGCAGACTGCTCGCCGAGGCGACCGCGCCGGAACCGGTGTACGGGACACAGGGGTAGGTTGGCGAGCCGTACCGCCCGCTGACCAGCACACCCGCCGAGGAGCACCCCATGCCGTCCCGTACCTGTCTCGTCACCGGAGCAGCCTCCGGCATAGGCGAGGCCACCGCTGCCCGCCTCCGCGCACAGGGACACACCGTGATCGGCGCGGACCTCGCGGACGCCGACATCCGCGCGGACCTCGCCACCGCCGAAGGCCGCACTGAACTGGTGGCACGGGCCCGGGAACTGACCGGCGGGCGGCTCGACGCGGTGATCGCCTGCGCCGGCGTCGCCGGCTTCGACCCGCTGACCGTCAAGGTGAACCACTTCGGGGCGGTGGCCACCCTGGAGGGCCTGCGTCCGCTGCTCGCCGCGGGCGCCGACCCGCGCGCGGTCGTGGTCTCCTCGGTGGCATCCGTGCACCCCGGCGACACCGCCATCGTGGACGCCGCGCTGGCCGGTGACGAGCCCGCGGCGGTCGCCGCGGCACAGGCGGCCGTCGACCGCGGCGAAGGATACCTCCTCTACGGCTCCTCCAAGGCCGCCATCGCGCGCTGGGTCCGCCGTACCGCCACCACCGGCGACTGGGCGGGCGCCGGCATCCCGCTCAACGCCGTGGCGCCGGGCACCGTCGTCACCCCCATGACCGCGCCCATGCTCGCCGACCCGGGCATGCGCCAAGTCGTGGACAGCAGCGTGCCGATGCCGCTGCACGGACACGCCCGCCCGGAACAGGCCGCCGCGCTGCTCACCTGGCTGACGTCGGCCGAGAACACGCACGTCACCGGGCAGGTCGTCTTCCTCGACGGGGGCGCGGACGCCGTGCTGCGGGGAGACAGCACCTGGTGATGGCCGGTCAGTGCCTGGTGGTGGCGGGACCGTGCCTGGGGGAGGGGCCGTGGGGCGCCGGGCCGGTCGGATCGGCGAGCCCGGGCGGCTGGGGCGGGGCGGAAGGTTCGGGTGGTACGGGTGGCGCGGGTGGTGCGGACAGCTCGGCCGACTCGGGTGACCGGGACGGCTCCCACACCGAACAGTCATGGGCGAACAGCACCCGCCGCGGATCGAACGCGTTGAGCCGCTCCAGCCACGGCGGATGACCGGGAAGCGGGGCGCCGACCCCGCCGAGGGCGGCCTGCCGGGTGAGCTGGTCCGACGCGAACTCCGACGCGAACTCCGAGGCGAAATCACGGGCCTGCCCGGCAAGGATCACCGTGCCGTCCCGCTGCTCCACCACCAGGGACTGGTGCCCCGCGGTGTGCCCCGGCGTGGGGACGATACGCACGCCGGGCCACACCTCCGCCTCGCCGCGCAGCTCCTCGTACACGACGCCGGGGAAGTCGACCAGCGCGTCGACCGTGTAAGAGCCTGTGTCATAACCCCGGCCGGGCGCCCGTCGCCTGGCACGCACTCCCCCAGCTACCGCTGGGAGGTGCCCCCACGCGGCGTTGCCGAAATGCCCTAGTAGCTCCGCTACGAGACCACTCCGGCGCCTTGCGATCGCACGCACCAGACGACGCGCGCTGATCCGACCAGGGTTATGACACAGGCTCTAATCGCCGGCGCGGGCCAGCGCCAGCTCCGTCGCCTGCACCAGGACCGGCCGGCCGCCCAGCATCGGGTTGCCGCCGCAGTGGTCGAAGTGCAGATGGCAGTTGACCACCAGGGAGACGTCCGCGAGCCGGTGCCCCGCCGCGGCCAGCGCGGCTTCCAGGGACCGGCGCCGCGGACGGTAGTGCGCCTCGGTATCCGGGTCGGCGGCGCCGATCCCCGTGTCGAACAGCAGCAGCCCGGCGTCGTGCCGCACCAGGTAGGCCAGCACGGGCTCCACCCGCGGCTCCGGCCCGCCGGTCTCCGACGCGGGGCGGACGAGGTAGCCGAGATCGAGCCTGCGTACGCCCCGCACCGGGAAGTCGTGTCCCGCGGAGCTGCGCGCCGTACGCCTGGGCGCCGTCACCTCGTGGTCCCTGCGATCCCTGCGATCCCTGCGAGTCATCCGGCCATCGTGGCAGCGGCGGGCGGGCCCGGCGAGGGGCCGGACGTGGCGAAACCGCGGCGATGTCCCCCCGCTCGCGCCGCCGGTGGTCAGTCGTCCGCGGCGGGCCGGGCGGCGATCACGCGCAGCCCCCGTTCGCCGAACTCCCGGCGGGTGGTCTCCTTGGCGCCGCTGTCCGTGATGAGGGTGTCGAAGACGTCCGCGCCGCCGACCCGCGCGAAGCAGCGTGCGCCGATCTTCGAGGAGTCCGCGACGACCACCGCGCGCCGGGCCCGCTCGGCCATCAGCCGGTTGATCCGGGCCTCCGCCTCGTCGTGCACGGTCGCGCCCATCACCGGGTCCACGCCGTTGGCGCCGATGAAGGCGATGTCCACGGAGATCTGCTGGAGTACCAGCTCGCTGAACGGGCCGACCAGCTCGAACGACCGGGAGTGCGCCACCCCGCCGGTCAGCACGATCTTGATCTGCGGGCGGACGGCGAGTTCGTTGGCGATGTTCAGCGAGTTGGTGACGATGGTCAGATGCGGCTGCGGGCCCGCCTCGGCGAAGTCCGGCCGGGTCGCCAGCACCCGCGCGATCTCCGTGGTCGTGGTGCCGCCGCTCAGGCCGACCACGTCACCGCGCTCGACCATCCTCGCCGCGGCCTGCGCCACCGCCTCCTTCTCGTCGGCGTGGTGCGCCCGCTTGTAACGGATGGGCAGGTCGTACGCCACCGAGCTGAGCACCGCGCCGCCGCGGGTACGGGTCAGCAACTGCTGGTCGGCCAGGGTGTCCATGTCGCGGCGCATCGTCGCGGCCGAGACCTCCAGCTTGGTCGCGGCCTCCTCGACCTCCACCCGGCCGCGTTCGCCGAGCAGCTCAAGGAGGGCGTTCATCCGTTCATGGCGGTTCATGGCGCGAGCCTAAATCCTTACCGCCGGCCTGCGTGATATCGGGGAGCCCGCCGCCGGCGGCCCGGGACGCCGGCGGACAGGTCGTAGGGCTTCGCCTCACCCCTGCACGGGCGCCTCCGCGGCGGCCGACTGGCCCGGGACCGCGGCCGGAGCGCCGAGCAGGGCGAGCAGTCGGGCGGCCTCCTGGGCCACGGCCTCGCGTGCCGGTTTCACGTACGTGCGTGAGTCGACGAGGGTCAGGTCCTCGTCCAGGGTGTCCCGGATGCTGCGGGTGAAGACGGAGACCAGGTGGGTGGAGATGTTGATCTTCGTCATGCCGGCGGCGACGGCCCGGCGCAGCTCGTCGTCCGGTACGCCCGAAGAGCCGTGCAGCACCAGCGGCACCGGCAGCTTCCCGGCCAGCGCCGCGATCAGCTCCTTGTCCAGGACGGCGGTGCGTTCGTGCATCGCGTGGGAGGAGCCGACGGCGACGGCCAGCGCGTCCACCCCGGTCGCCCGGACGAACGCCAGCGCCTCGTCGGGATCCGTACGGGCCCCGGGTGCGTGTACACCGTCCTTGCCGCCGACCTCGCCCAGCTCGGCCTCGACGTAGGCGCCGCGCTCGTGGCACCAGGCGGTCAGCTCCGCCGTGGCGGTGACGTTCTCCTCGTACGGGAGGGCCGAGGCGTCCACCATCACCGACCTCACCCCGGCCTCGACGCCCTCGCGCACCAGCGCCGCTTCGGTGATGTGGTCCAGGTGCACGGAGACCCGGGCGGGGGACGCCTCGGCGAGCGCGAGGGTGGCGCGGACGATGGGCAGCAGACTGCCGTGGTAGCGGACGCAGTTCTCGCTGATGCCCAGGATGACCGGGAAACCGCTGCGTTCGGCGGCCGTGACCAGGGCTTCGGCGGTCTCCAGGTGGATGACGTTGAACGCCGCGGCACCGGCTCGCGCCGCACGGGCGGCGGAGACGATCGACGAGGTGGAAACGAGAGGCATGAACCCTGACTCCCTTGCGGACGGAGCCGTTACCGGCAGGTCGTGTACGGACGGGGTGAGGCGGGACGGGGAGGGCCGAGTGGTGCGAGCCGGGCGGGACGGGCCGGTTCCGGCGGGCCGGACCGGGCGGGGCGCCGGCTACCCCGCCGCCGGCTCCGGCTCCCCCTCCGTGAGCATCACCGAGCGGGTCAGGCTGCGCGGGTTGTCGGGGTCCAGGCCACGGGCGCGAGCCCGCTCCAGGGCGATGCGCTGCACCAGCACCAGATCGGCCAGCGGGTCGCGCCCGTGGTGCACGAAACCGGCGCCGGTCCGTGCGACATCCGCCTCCAGGCCTTCCGGCACCGGGCCGAACACCCAGGTGACGCGGCCGGGTGCCGCTATGGAGATGGGGCCGTGGCGGTACTCCATCGCGGGGTAGGACTCCGTCCAGCTCTGTGACGCCTCCCGCATCTTCAGCGCCGCCTCGTTGGCCAGCCCGTACGTCCAGCCCGTGCCGAGGAAGGAGAACTGCTCGGCGTCCACCCACTCCTTCTCCACGGGTGCGGTCAGCGCCTCCTCCGCGTCACGCACCGCGCCGGACAGGTCCTCGCCGAGGTGGGCCCGCAGCAGCGCGAGCGCGGTCGTCGCGAACCGGGTCTGCACCACGGACCGCTCGTCGGCGAACGGCAGGGTGACGGTCGCGTCCGACAGCCCGGTCGCCGGCGTGTCGGGGTCACCGAGCACCGTCACCGTGGGAATGCGCCCCTTCACCTGCTCCAGCAGGCGCAGCACCTCGGTCGTCGTCCCGGAGCGGGTGATCGCCACGACGGCGTCGTAACCGCGGTCGGCGCCGAGGAACGCCTCCGAGGCGGCGAAGGCGTCCGTCCCCCCCAGCCCGGCGCCCTCGCGCAGCGCCGCGTACGCCTGCGCCATGAACCACGAGGTGCCGCAGCCCACCACCGCGACCCGCCGGCCGGCGCCGGGCAGCGGGGTGCCGGCGCCGCCGATCCGCGCCGCCTCCCGCCAGGTCTCCGGCTGGCTGCGCAGCTCCTGCTCCATGTACGAGGTCCCGCTCACGACGCCCTCCAGTTGTGTGCGTGAACTTGCAATAACATGCTCGATTTCAAGCAACTCTACGCACGCCCTGCGGCGTAATCCATCCCTCGTAAGGGTGGGAGTGCTTCCGATGCGGGAAGGGATGATCCATGAACTGGCGCTCTCTGCAGGAGGGATACGGAAGACCTGGTCGCCCGAGGTGACTGTTGACACATGAATGAAAGGAGTCGAATACTCGCAGGATCACTCATGCAGCCGCAGTGGAGCGGCGGCCGGCAGGCAGTGCCGCCGGTGCCGGCGCCGGACGGTGTGCCCGTCACCGGCCGTCCACGGGCAGCTGCCGCGGTGATCGCACGCAGCAAGGCCGTTCCGCCGACAGTCGTCACAAAGGACTCCCCATGTCCGTTGCCACGCGCTCCACGCAGTCACCGTCCTCGCCGCCGGGCCCCGAGGGCCCGCCGCCCCGGCGCGCCGGCCGGCTCTTCGCCCTCACCGGAGCCGTCGTCGGCGTCATCTACGGCTACGACACCGGCAGCATCTCCGGCGCCCTGGTGTTCCTGAGCAAGGACTTCCACCTCACCGACACCGAGCAGGGCCTGGTCAACAGCATCCTGGTGTTCGGTTCGATCCTGGGCGCGCTGATCGGCGGCAAGCTGGCCGACGCGCTGGGCCGCAAGGCCGCCATGCTGATCGTCGCCGGGTCCTACACGGTCTTCGTGGTGCTCTCCGCCCTCGCCCCGAACATCGTCGTCCTGGACGCGGTACGGTTCCTGCTCGGCGTCGCCATCGGCATCTCGATCGTGGCGGCCCCGCTGTACATCGCCGAGTCGACACCGGCGCGCACCCGCGGCGCCTCCGTCGCCGCGTACCAGGTCGCCACGGTCGCCGGTATCGCCCTCACGTACTTCGTGAACTGGGGACTGTCCGACGGCGGCCACTGGCGGCTGATGCTCGGCCTGTCCGCGATCCCCGCCGCCCTCGTGCTGATCCCGCTGTTCCGGCTCCCCGACACGCCCCGCTGGTACGTCCTCAAGGGCCGTACCGAGAAGGCCGTCGAGGTCATGGCGCTGACCGACCCCGACGTCGACGCCCGCGCGGAGACCGAGGCGGTCCGCGCCGCTCTGTCGGAGGAGAGCGGCGGATCGCTGCGCTCGCTGCTGCGCAAGCCGTATGCCCGCGCCACGCTGTTCGTCGTCGGCCTCGGCTTCTTCTGCCAGATCACCGGCATCAATGCGGTGACGTACTACAGCCCGCAGATCTTCGAGGAGATGGGCTTCACCGGCGACGGGCAGAACTTCCTGCTGCCGTCCTTCGTCCAGCTGGCCTCCCTGGCCGCGACGGTCCTCGCCATCCTCATCATCGACCGGCTCGGCCGCCGCGTCGTCCTGCTCTCCGGCATCGCCACGATGACGGCCATGCTCGGCGTCCTGACCGCCGTCTTCGGCTTCGGGGACCTGGAGGGCACCGGTACGTGGATCGGCTTCGGCGCCATCCTGCTCTTCACCGCCGCCTTCAACTTCGGCTTCGGCTCACTGATCTGGGTGTACGCCAGCGAGGCGTTCCCCGCGCAGCTGCGCTCCACCGGCGCGTCGGCGATACTGACCGCCGACCTCGTCGCCAACCTCCTGATCGCGCAGTTCTTCCCGTCCCTGCTGTCCTGGGCGGGCGCCGCCGCGACCTTCGCGGGTCTCGGTTTCCTCGCACTCGGCGCACTGGTCTTCGCCGCGTTCACCGCCCCCGAGACCAAGGGGCGGCAACTGGAGGAGATCCAGGGATTCTGGCTCAACGGGGGCCGCTGGCCCACCCCGGCCCCGTAGCGGCGCGGCCGGCCCACGGCCTTCGTCCGGTGCGCAAAAACCGTTGGTTCCGCGCCGGCCGCGGCCCGTACGATCCGGCCCATGGGCGTTTTCAGCTGAGCAGACGGACGTGGTCCGTGACCACCGGCCCGGCGGGTGCCGCTGGGCCGGCGGCACCCGTCCGTATGCCCTTTCATCTGCTCAGGAGAGATCCCCATGCATCGCACGCCTGTCTCGTCCTGCCCCGCCCTCGACCGCCGTGTCGCACGCCTGCGCGAGCTGGCCGAGGCCGAGCCCCGGCTGGAGGGCGTCCTGCTCTACGGCTCGTGGACCCTCGGCGAGGCCGACGCCCACTCCGACATCGAGGCGTATCTGTACGTCCGGGACGCGGACGCCGGCACCTTCGACGGCCGGGAGTTCGTCGGCCGCATCGCGCCGCTGAAGCTGGCCTACACCAATAGATACGGCATCCTGGCCGTCGTCTTCGACGACCTGATGCGCGGCGAGTTCCACCTCGTGGCCGCCGGGCCGGGCATCGACGAGGTGCCCACCTGGCGCGGCATGGTGCACCTGCCGGCCCCTGGCGCCGCCGTCCTGCTGGACCGCGGCGGACGGCTGACCGCGGCGGCCCGCGGCCTCGCCGACCCGTGCCCGCCCGAGCCGGGCCAGACCGCCCAGCAGCTCACCGACGAGCTGACCAATTGGACGCTGATGCTCGCCCACATCCTGAACCGCGGCGAGACGGCCCGCGCACACAACCTCATGCACGCGGTCGTCGCCCCGCAGCAGCTCCAGCTGTGCCGTCTGCTGCGCGGGTCCACCACACACTGGCTCACCCCCAGCCGCGCTCTGGAGCAGGACCTGCCGGCCGCCGACCGCGACCGTTACACCGCGACCACTGCTCCCGCCGTGCTCCCGGCCGTACGTACGGCAGCACGGGCCGGCTGGCAGTGGAGCCGGGAACTGGCCGGTGAGGCGGCGGCGCGGTGGGGCACCACGGTGCCGGCCGCGCTGCACGAGGAAATCGGCGAACTGCTCGCTCAGGAGGGCGGCAGCTGCTCCCTGTAGGGCTCCAGCTCCGGCGCCGTCGTGGTCGCCACGAACTCGGTGATCCGGTAGTCGCACACGCCCGCGGCCGTGAACGGGTCCTCCGCGACGATCCGCTCGGCCGCCGCCCGGTCGGTGACGGACGCGAGGATGACACCGCCGTCGCGCGGCACCTTGCGTCCGGCGGCGAGGAAGTGCCCGGCCGCGTAGTTTTTCTTGAGCCACTCCACGTGGTCGGGCAGGGCGGCGTCGACGCGATCGAGCGGGGCGGTGTAGGTCAGCTCCAGTATGAACATGAGGGGCATGGTAGGCCGCGGTGATCACCCCGCTGCCACAGCCCGGCGTGGCCGGCGCCCTGGCCTGCGCGTTCTTCGGCCGCTGTGCCCCGCCGGGCCGGGAGGTGGGACCCGGCAGGGGCGCAGCGGCCCGAAGTGCCGCGGGAAACGTGGCCCAGGCCGTCAGGACTGGTTGTTGCTGCGGCGGCGCAGGAAGTAGGTGCCGCCGACCGCGGCGGTCGCCAGCACCGCGGCGCCCGCGACGATCTCGGTGGTGTTGGAGTCCTTACTGGTGCTGCCGACACCGGTGTGCACCTGGCCGTGCGGCCGCTTGGCGTCGGTCTTGAAGCTCGTCATCCACTGCTTGCCGTCGGGGCAGCTGCCGTCCACGCCCCAGTTCGAGTAGCGGCCGAGGTGGTGGGGGCCGCCGCTGAGCTGGCTCGCCACCCGGGCGGTCCCACGGTAGGTCTTGCCGTGCTTGTGGGTGCGGTACAGCCAGATAGTGCCGCTGCGGAAGCCCTGCGAGGAGGCGGCGATCCGGCCGGCCTTGCCGGTGTCGCAGGTGACGGTGACGGTGACGGCCCCGCCGGGGCCGGTGAGCTTCGGGCTGGTGGTGGCCACCGGCTTGGCGAACGCGGCGCCGGCCGACAGGCCCAGGGCGGCGATGGTGAGTCCCGATGCTGCGATGACGCGAGTGGAACGCATGGTTGATCCTCCGGCAGCGCGGCGGCGGCGCGGGTGCGCCGCGGCAGATCGGATGGATCCGCGCTGACGCATTTGAGATAAGCCTCGGCGCGCCGTCCCCGCCCGGTGAGGATCCGTCAGGTAAGGTGCCGCCCTCCGGCGTGTCGGCCCCGGCCGGGCGGCGTTGCGGCAGGTCACTGCGCCGACACGCGGTCGGCGATTTGCCCGTACCGGGCAGGGACAGACGGGTGAGGGGCGGCCGCGCCGGTGTAGGCCGTTCGGTGGCGGGCCCGCACCGCCCGCCACCGGCCCACCGTCCGCGAACCGCCCGTCACCCGCCACCGCCCGCGAAGCGCGCACAGCCCGTCCAGTGCCTACGGGCCGCCCGCCCTCCCGCGACACGCCGTCAGGGCCGTACGGGTGTCCTCATCCGTCTCCCCGTCAGGGCCGCGGCCCGACGACCGTCTCGCCCTCCCGGATCAGGATCGCCATGGCCGGACAGGAGTCGGCCGCGTCCAGCGCGCTCTCGTCCTCGGGGATCTCCTCCTTGAGCGGCCGGGCGTACGGCCCGTCCAGGACGAAGAGATCCGGGGCGATGCCGGCGCACATGCCGGACGCCATGCACTGCTGACCGTCGATCGAGGCCTGCCAGGTCATCCGGCTCACCACCCCACCGGCATCACGCGCGGGCCGCGGACCAGCATCTGGTCCTTCCAGACCATGTCCCCGACGATGTGCAGCCCCGGGAAGCGGGTGATCAGGGCGATCAGCGCCTCCTGGAGCTCCAGCCGGGCCAGTGGCGCGCCGAGGCAGTGGTGCACCCCGTGACCGAAGCCGAGGTGCTGGTTGCCGTCGCGGGCGATGTTGAGGACGCCCGGTTCGTCGAAGCGCAGCGCGTCCCGGTTGGCCGCGCCCACGGCGACCAGGACCGGTTCACCCGCACGGACGAGTGTGCCGCCCACCTCGATGTCCTCGGTGGCGTAGCGGGGGAAGGCCGCGCCGCTGCCCAGCGGTACGAAGCGCAGCAGTTCCTCGACGGCGCTCTTGACTAGCCCGGGCTCCGCGCGCAGCCGCTCCAGCTCGCCGGGGTGGTCCAGGAGCGAGACGACGAAGTTGGGTATCTGGGTGGCCGTGGTCTCGTGCCCGGCGACCAGGATGCCGGTACACAGGTCGATCAGTTCCAGTTCGCTGAGCCGGTCGCCGACGTCGCGCGCCTCGATCAGCCGGGTCATGAGGTCGTCCCGGGGCGTCACCCGGTGATCCTCGATCAACTTCGCCATGTAGGCGCGGAGTTCCTCGCGGTTGGTCTCGAACTCCTCGGCCGTCAGCGAGCTGGTGGACAGCGCCGCGTCGCTCCACGTACGGAACTTGGGCCGGTCCTCCTCGGGCACGCCGAGCATCCGGCAGATGACCGCGACCGGAATGGGCAGGGCGTAGCGGTCCACGAGGTCGACGGGCGGTCCCGCGGCCTCCAGTTCGTCGATCAGCGCGTGCGTCAGCTCGCGCACCCACGGCCGCAGCTTCTCCACCTGGTGGACGGTGAACGCCTTGGCGACGAGCGTGCGCAGCCGGGTGTGGTCGGGCGGGTCCATGCTCAGGATTCCGCTGTCGCGCTGGCCCTCGGACTGCCGCGGTTCGTCGTGGCGGAGTCCTTCCGCGCGGCTGAAGCGGCGGTCGCCGAGGACCAGCCGCGCGTCGGCGTAGCGGGTGGCGAGCCAGGCCGGTTCGCCGTACGTCATCTGTACCCGTAACAGTCCCGCCTGGTCGCGGACCTGTTCGTAGGTGTCGGACAGGGCCAGTCCGTCGGGTTCGTTGAACGGGTAGGCAAGGGGCATCGTGTCGGCTGTGGTCACCGGGGCCTCCCTCGTGTAAGCAACTGCTTACAACGTAGAGGGGTGTTCTTGGTACGGTCAACGGCCCTGCACGATCTCCGGGTTGGCGGGGCGTCGGGCCCGAGGGGCGCGGACAGGGACGAGGGGAGTACGCGGATGGACGGGAACGACCCGGTGGCCGGTCCGGAAACCGGTACGGGACATGTGCCGGACGTGACCGGTCCGGTGCCGGAAGCGGGGGGCGTCACACGGCGCCGCGGGGCGCAGGGCACCCGGCTGCTGCTCCTGGAGGCGGCGGCCGCGCTGTTCGCCGAGCGGGGCTACGAGCGGGCGACCGTACGGGACATCGCGGAGCGCGCCGGAGTCAACCAGGCGCTGCTCTTCCGCTACTTCGGGTCGAAAAAGGCCCTGTTCGGCGAGGCCGTGGCGCTCGGCGGCCAGGAACAGCTGCACAGCACACCGCCCCGCGAGCTGTTCGAGGTGGCGCTGCGCGGCATGCTCGGCCGCCGGGGCGCCGACCCGGAGGACCGCGCCCTGGAGACCTTCCTGCGCTCCATCGGCGACAGCGACGAGATCATCACCGCCGTACGGGAGATGGGCGACGATTACGCGCGGGTGCTCGCCACGCTCAGCACCGCCGACGACCGTGGGCTGCGCGCCGATCTCGCCCTGTCGTGGATGCTCGGCATCGGTCTGATGCGGGTGGTCGTCGGCAAGCAGCCGCTGGCCGACGCCGACCCGGACGCCGTGTGCGCGCTGGTCACCGGCGCGCTCGGCACCCTTCTGGAGGACCTGCCGCGGTCGGCGCCGCCGGCCGTGTGACCGCACGGGTACGGCACGCCCGGTGGGCGCGCCTCCCGGTCACCCGTCGGCCGCCCGCTGCTTGCGCCACTCCGGGGCCAGTACCGACCAGATCTCGATGTCGTGACGTACGCCGCCGCGCGCGTAGTTCTCCCGCAGTACCCCGTCACGCACCAGCCCGAGCCGCTCGGCCGCCTTGATGCTCGCCGAGTTGCCGGCGGCCGCCCGCCACTCCACCCGGTGGATGCCGCGGGCGTCGACCGCCCAGTCGACGAGCACCCGGATCGCCCGCGTCACGAGCCCGCGCCCGATGGCCGTCTCCTCCAGCCAGCAGCCGACCTCGCAGTTCCCGGCGGCGGCGTCGAAGGTACGGAACAGCACGCCGCCGACGAGCGTGCCGTCCACCCGGATTCCGTACAGCCGCCCGGTGTCGGCCGCCGCCTTGTCCGCGTACGACTGCAGGAACGCCCGGGCCGAGGGCAGGTCGGTGCTCAGGTCGGGCAGGCCGATGAAGCGGCCGACGTACTCCCGGCCGCGCTCCATGTGCGCCAGGTACTCCTCGGCGTGGTGCGGCTCCAGGGGCCGCAGTTCGGCACCGTCGTCACCCAGCGATATCGCGAACATTCCCGTTCCCCCGTCACTCGTGGTCCCGCGCCCGCGCGGACCGGGCGCCGCGGCGTGCGAGGCCGTCCGGCCGGACGCGCGCCGCGCGCATCATCACATACGACCGCGGCCGGACCACAACGGCTTTCCCGCCCGCCCGTTCGATACCGTGGCCCCACCATGACGAACGACGCCGCGATCTCCCTCGATGATGAGCTGGCCCACTGGCCCACCGATGAGGCCGGGGCGCTGGCCGTTCAGGACCGGCTGCGCGCGCACGTACGGCGGGAGCAGTCCGGGCCCGAGCCGGGATTCGCCGGGACGGTCGTCGGCGTGGACGTCGCCTATGACGACGAGCACGACCTGGTGGCAGCGGCGGCCGTCGCGCTGGACGGCGTCACCCTCGCGGTCGTCGAGGAGGCCACCGCCGTCGGCCGGATCTCCTTCCCGTACGTGCCGGGACTGCTGGCCTTCCGGGAGATTCCCACGGTGGTGGACGCCCTGAACCGCCTCACCCGCACACCGGACCTGGTCGTCTGCGACGGTTACGGGCTCGCGCACCCGCGCCGCTTCGGCCTCGCCAGCCACCTCGGCGTGCTCACCGGCCTGCCCGCCATCGGCGTCGCCAAGAACCCGTTCACCTCGCGGTACGACCTGCCCGGCGTGGCACGGGGCGAGTCCTCACCGCTGCTGGACGGCGCCGCCGACGGCGGTGAGGAGGTGGTCGGGCGGGCGCTGCGTACACAGCACGGCGTCAAGCCGGTGTTCGTGTCCGTGGGCCACCGCGTCGACCTCGACCGGGCATGCGCGCACACCCTCCACCTGGCGCCCAAGTACCGCATCCCGGAGACGACCCGGGCCGCCGACGCGCTGTGCCGGCGTGCCCTGTCGCAGGCGCGCGCCGACTGACGCCGGGGCGTCCGGCCCGGCTACGGGGACGTCCGCCCGGCCGGGCTACTGGGTCGTCTGCCCGGTCCGGGACGCCGACTCGGCGACCACCCGGAACGTGATGCCCGCCCGCCGGAGCCGCCCGGTGAGCGCGTCGCCCATCGCGACCGCCGTGGTCACCTGGCCGGACGTCTCGGGCAGCTCGTCGAAGGCCAGGCTCAGCGCCGACTCCGCGAGGATCTTCGCCGTCTCGTCATAGCCCGGGTCGCCGCCCGAGACCTCCGTCAGGACACGCCGGCCACCGCCCTCGCCGACGAACCGCACGCTGAACGAACTGCGCGCCCGGCGCTCCTCGTCCGGCCCCGAGCCCGGAGCCAGCCGCCCCGACAGCCAGCGGCGCGCGGGCGGCAGCTGCGCGACCGCGCACGCGGCGCCCGCGCCCAGCACGCCGCCCACGGCGACCGGCAGCCACTTGACGGCGGCGTAGTGGTGATAGGTGAAGTCGGGCCCGTACCGCTCCAGTCCGGCCGCCGAGCGCGCGACCACCTGGGGGTCGAGCGTCGGCAGCGGCACGGCCCACGCCTGTACGACGCCGTTGCGGTACGGCCGTCCGACCGGTGCCCGTACCGTACGGCCCGCCGGCCGCCCCTCCAGACGCTGCCGATCGCGGGCGGCGCGCGCCATGCCCAGCGGACGCGAGGCCGCCGTCAGCGCTGAGGCCAGGGTGCCGCCCGAGATGGTGCCGTTGCTCCGTACGAAGCCGTCGACGCGCAGCGGCACACCGGGCGGCAACTGGCCGACGGTGAAGTGCACGCCGAGGTCGGGCGGTACGCAGTCGAAGCCGCAGGCGTGCACGATGCGGGCGCCCGACGCGCGCGCCGCCGCGTCGTAGCGCACATACGTCCGGTCGACGAACTCGGCCTCGCCGGTCAGGTCGGCGTAGTCCGTACCGGCCTCGGCGCAGGCGGCGACCAGCGGATCCCCGTAACTGAGGTACGGGCCGACGGTCGTGGCGAGCACGCGGGTGCTCGCGGCGAGGGCGCGCAGCGAACCGGGGTCCTCGGTGTCGGCGTACAGCAGGGGAAGGTCCGCACAGGCCGGGTCGGTCTCCGCCAGGCTGTCCCGCAGCCGGGCGAGCTTCGTGCGGTCGCGGCCGGCCAGGGCCCAGCGGCAGCCCTCGGGAGCGTGCCGGGCCAGGTACGCGGCGGTCAGCCGGCCCACGAATCCGGTGGCGCCGAACAGCACCAGGTCGTGGGGTCGTGCCGCGGTGTCCTGCCGTGTGCTCACGCCTGCCTCCGCATCGGGTCCCCGGCCGTGGCGCGGCCGGTCCGGCGCCACGCTAGGCAGCGGTCCATCTTCCGTCAACGAGGGGCCCCGGGCGCGCGGTCTTGACACGCCCGGGCGGCTGGTCCACATTCACCCGCACGTCCGCCAACATGGGACGTCCGACGTCCGGAATGTTCCTGGCCGGGGGCGGGCGCCGGGCCTGGCCGGGCGGCCGCGCCGCTCCCGTACGGCACGCGGCACGAGCAGAAAGCTGGTCACCGATGACGCTCCCCGCGCCGCTCACCGGCGTCGTCCCGCCGCTGTGCACCCCGCTGACCCCGGACGGCCGGGTCGACACCCGCTCGCTGGCCGCGCTCGCCACCCGGCTCGCCGGTGCCGGGGTGAGCGGGCTGTTCGTCCTCGGTTCCAGCGGGGAGACCGCCTTCCTGACCGACGCGCAGCGCCGCACCGTCGTCGAGACGGTGACCGAGGCGGTCGGCGGCCGGCTGCCCGTACTGGCCGGTGCCATCGACATGACGACCGCCCGGGTACGGGAACACGCCCGTACCGCACGGGACCTGGGTGCCGACGCGATCGTGGCCACCGCGCCCTTCTACACGCGCACCCATCCCGCCGAGATCGCCGACCACTTCACCCGCGTACGGGAAGGCGCGGACCTGCCGCTGTTCGCGTACGACATCCCGATGGCCGTGCACACCAAACTGCCCGCCGACATGGTGCTCACCCTCGCCCGGAACGGCGTACTGGCCGGCCTCAAGGACAGCAGCGGCGAGGACGGGGCGCTGCGGCGCCTCCTGGTGCGGGTACGCGCGCAGGCACCGGACTTCTCCGTGCTCACCGGGTCCGAACTGACCGTGGACGGCGCCCTGCTGGCGGGCGTCCACGGCGTCGTCCCCGGCCTCGGCAACGTCGACCCGCACGGCTACGTACGCCTCTACGAGCACGCCGTGGCGGGCCGCTGGCGCGCGGCCGCCGCCGAACAGGACCGGCTCGCCGCGCTTTTCGCCCTCACCGAAGCGGGCGACCCGGCGGTGATGGGCCGCGGCTCGTCCGCACTGGGTGCCTTCAAGGCGGCCCTGCACCTCCAAGGAGTCATCGACTGCCCGGCCACCGCACCGCCGCAGCTCCCGCTGGACGAGGCGGCCGTCGGCACGGTCCGGCGGTGCCTGGAGGAAGCCGGACTGCTGTGAGGACGCGCCCCGCGAAGGCCGCCCGGCACCAGGACCGGCACCCGCCCTGGTACCGGCAGGTGACACCCCGCCAGTGGAAGTCGATGTTCGCCGCCTGGGTGGGCTACCTCCTGGACGGCTTCGACTTCGTCCTGATCACGCTCGTCCTGACCGAGATCGCCGGCACGTTCGGCCTGAGCACGGCCGGCGCGGCCTCCCTCGTCTCCGGCGCGTTCATCACCCGCTGGCTCGGCGGGGCGCTCCTCGGCGCGATGGGCGACCGGTACGGGCGCAAGGCGGCGATGATCGCCAGCATCCTCCTGTACTCGCTGGGCACCTTCGCCTGCGGCTTCGCCTGGGACTACACCAGCCTGTTCGCCGCCCGGCTGGTCATCGGCATGGGCATGGCGGGGGAGTACAGCGCCAGCGCCACCTACGTCCTGGAGAGCTGGCCCGCCGCCCTGCGCAACCGGGCCTCCGGCTTCCTGATATCCGGCTACGCGGGCGGGACGGTCCTCGCCGCCCAGCTGTACCGGTGGGTGGTGCCGAACTGGGGCTGGCGCTGGATGTTCTGGATCGGGGTGCTGCCCGTGCTGGTCGCACTCTGGGTCCGCAGGTCGCTTCCGGAAGCGGACGACTGGAGCGCCGAGGTGGGAGCCGCCGGGGTCCGCCCGAACCCGTTCCGCCCGCTGTTCGCCGGGCGCGCCCGGCGGCAGCTCAACATCCTGCTCGCGGCCGTCGCCTCCACCGCCCTCTTCTGCGTCTTCACCCCGGCCGGTGCGGGGTACGTCCCCTGGCTGGCGGCGCTCGCCGCGCTCTGCCTGACCGCGTTCGCCGTCCAGCTCGGCGGCCGGCGCGGCTGGGTGCTGTACGTGGCCCTGACGCTGACCGTGTTCTGCGCGTTCCTCTACAGCTGGCCCGTGCAGGCGCTGCTGCCCACCTACCTCAAGACCGAGCTGGGGTACGCGCCCGCGCAGGTCGCGGACGTGATGTTCTACGCCGGGTTCGGCACGATGGCGGGCTGCTGGCTGGCCGGCTTCACCGGCGACCGGTTCGGCACCCGCCGCGCGTACGCCGGGACACTGCTGGCCTCCCTCGCCTTCGTCTTCCCGGTGTTCGCCGTCCAGGACAGCCTGGTCGCGCTGGGCGTCCTGCTCTTCGGGCTGCTCGCCCTCGGCCAGGGCATCTCCGGCATCCTGCCGAAGTACATCGCCGGGCACTTCCCGACGGCGGTCCGCGCGGCGTCGCTCGGCTTCGTCTACAACGTCGGCGCGCTCGGAGGGGCGGTCGCCCCGGTGCTCGGCGCCCGGCTCGCCGAGGGCATGCCACTGGGCCGGGCGCTGGCCGTCCTGACCTTCGGGCTGACGCTGGCCGTCATCGTCCTGGTGGGCGGCGACGTACCGGTGCGGCTCGCCCGGCTGCTGGACCGCGAGGTGGTGGGCGACCACCTCGCGTCACCTGGAGGTCAGCGCCCGAAGTGACGGATGTAGCGCCGCTGCCAGGGCGTCTCGACGGCTCGGCGGTCGTAGCCGCTGCGGACGAAATCCACCGCCTGACCAGCCGGTACCCCGTCCAGGACGGCGATACAGGCGAGGGCCGTGCCGGTACGGCCGCGGCCGCCTCCGCAGGCGACCTCGACACGTTCCGTCTTCGCGCGTTCCCAGACCTCGCCGAAAAGGTCACGCGCCCGGGCGCGGTCGCTCGGCAGCCGGAAGTCGGGCCAGCGCAGCCAGCGGGTCTCCCAGGGGACCTCGGGCGGCTGTTGCCCGAGCAGGTACACGGCGAAGTCCGGTGCCGGGCCCGGCGGCAACGGGCGGCGCAGGCCGCGGCCCCGGACCGTGCGTCCGGAGGGCAGCCGCAGCACCCCGGGGCCGTCCTCCTGCCACATCGCGTTCACCATGCCGTGCCCGCCCTTCCCCGCCCGTCACTCCGTACGGTCCGATTCCCGCCCCAAGGACACCCCGCGCACGCCGTCCAGCTCCGCCAGCCGCTCCACGAGCGGATGCGCCGAGCCCGGGCCCTCCAGCCGGAGCAGCACCTCGGCCGGTACCTGCTCGTCCGAGCCCGTCTCCACCTGGACATCGGTCACCTGGAAACCGCTGCCGGTGCACATCTCCAGCATCCGGCCCAGCAGACCGTGCTGTGCACGGTAGCTCAGGCGCAGCTCGATGCGCTCGACGAACGGAGCACGCCGCCGCCCGGAGAACAGCTTCGGGAATCCGCGGACGACGAGGAAATGCACGAGGGTCGCCCCGAGGGCGAGCAGGGGCAGACCGCCGCCGCAGGCCATGCCGATGGCGCAGGTCAGCCAGATCGTCGCGGCGGTCGTCAGGCCCCGTACCGCGTCCTTCTTCACGAAGATCAGACCGCCGCCGATGAAGCCGATGCCCGAGACGATCTGCGCGGCCACCCGGGACGGGTCCAGCGCGACGCCGTCCGTGCCCAGCAGTGCGTAGAACCCGTGGACCGAGACCTCCATGAACAGCGCGCTGCCCACACCGACCAGGGTGTGGGTGCGCAGCCCCGCGCTCTTCTGCTGGACCTGCCGCTCCAGCCCGATGAGGGAGGACAGGACCAGGGCCAGCGCCAGTTCGGCGAACTGGCGGAGGCCCTGACCGTGGCTGATGTCGAACAACGGGGCTGCGAGGTGCGTATGAGGCATCCGGCCATTGTCCCTCCATGACCGGCGTGCGGGCCGTTGTCAGTGGTCGCCGCTAGCGTGGTTCTCACGGTGACCGGCAGGCGGCCGGTCCGGCGGGGGAGGGGTGGTCGCGGTGGTGGAGCGGTCCATATCCGGGCGGGGGTCCATCGCCGGTTCCGACGGGGGAGCGCGCCGCTGGTGAAGTGACGCGTGAAGGCCCGTGGCGGCGGTGGGAGTTGGCCACCGCCGCCACGGGCTTTTCCGGTGCCGGCCGATGGCCGTGGGGGCTTGTGGAAAGTGGAACACGTTCTTAACATCGCGAGTGTTACATCAGTTGTGTCACAGTGCTGCGGAGCTCAGGGGGCCCGATGGCAGGGACAGGAAACGGCCCGCTGAGCGGGGTGCGCGTGGTGGAGCTGGCCGGCATCGGGCCCGGCCCGTTCGCCGCGATGCTCCTGGCCGACCTCGGCGCCGACGTGGTCCGCGTCGACCGGCCCGGCGGCTCCGGCCTCGGCGTCGACCCGGCGTACGACCTCACCAACCGCAACAAGCGCTCCGTGCTGGTGGACCTGAAGTCCGCCGCAGGACCCGGCCAGGTGCTGGACCTCGCCGCCCGCGCCGACATACTGATCGAGGGATACCGCCCCGGCGTCGCCGAGCGCCTCGGCATCGGCCCGGACGCCTGCCTGGCACGCAACCCGCGGCTGGTCTACGGCCGGATGACCGGCTGGGGCCAGCAGGGCCCGCTGGCCGGGACCGCCGGACACGACATCGGCTACATCGCCGTCACCGGCGCGCTCGGCATGATCGGCCCGCCCGGCGGGCCGCCCGCCGTCCCCGCCAACCTCCTCGGCGACTACGCCGGCGGCTCCCTCTACCTGGTCGTCGGTGTCCTCGCCGCGCTGCGGCACGCGCAGACCGAAGGCGGCCGCGGCCAGGTCGTGGACGCGGCCATCGTCGACGGCACGGCCCACCTCACCGCGATGATCCACGCCATGCTCGCCGCCGGTGGCTGGCAGGACCGCCGTGGCGCCAACCTCCTGGACGGCGGCGCGCCGTTCTACGGCACGTACGAGACCGCCGACGGCGGCCACATGGCGGTCGGCGCCCTGGAGCAGCGCTTCTACGGCGAATTCATCCGGCTGCTCGGCATCGAGGACGAGGCACCCGCCCGCGAAGACCTCGCCGCCTGGGAAGAGCTGCGGGCCGCCATCGCCGCCCGCTTCAAAACCCGTACGCGCGCGGAGTGGACGGCAGTCTTCGAGGCGTCCGACGCCTGCGTGGCGCCCGTGCTCTCCCTGCGCGAGGCGCCCGGCCACCCGCACCTCGCCGCCCGCGGCACCTTCGCCGGCCACGGCGGCATCACCCAGCCCGCACCCGCCCCGCGCTTCTCCGCCACCCCCGGCGCGATCCGCCGGCCGCCGGCCCAGCCCGGCGCCGACACGGTCGAGGTGGCCCGCGACTGGGACGTCCCGGCGCTCGCCGACCGCCGGGACCCGGCGCCCGGGGCAGGTCGCGGCACGACCTGGCCGGACGGCACCCGGGCCGCCGACGCCTTCGCCCCGCCACCGGGGTCGGACGCCGGCTCTCCGCCACCGGGATCGGACGCCTGATGGACAACACCCCCCTGATCCCTCCCCCGCCGTCCCCGAGGAGGCTCCCCGCGATGACCGCGCAGCTGGAACGCCAGATCTTCACCGAGGACCACGACGCCTTCCGCCGCACCGTACGGACCTTCCTCGAAAGGGAGGTGACACCGCACTACGACCAGTGGGAGAAGGACGGCATCGTCAGCCGCGACGCCTGGCGTGCGGCGGGCAAGCAGGGCCTGCTGGGCATGGCGGTCCCCGAGGAGTACGGAGGCGGCGGCAACACCGACTTCCGCTACGCCGCCGTACTGGCCGAGGAATTCACCCGGGCCGGCGCCGCCGGACTCGCCGTCGGCCTGCACAACGACATCGTCGGCCCGTATCTGACCCAGCTCGCCACCGACGAGCAGAAGCGCCGCTGGCTGCCCGGCTTCTGCAGCGGCGAGACCATCACCGCCATCGCCATGACCGAACCGGGCGCCGGCTCCGACCTCCAGGGCATCCGCACCACCGCCGAGGACCGCGGCGACCACTGGCTGCTGAACGGCTCCAAGACGTTCATCTCCAACGGCATCCTCGCCGACCTGGTGATCGTCGTCGCCAAGACCACGCCCGAGGGCGGCGCGCACGGCCTGAGCCTGCTGGTCGTGGAGCGGGACACGCCGGGCTTCGAGCGCGGCCGGAACCTGGACAAGATCGGCCAGAAGGCGCAGGACACCGCCGAGCTGTTCTTCACCGACGTACGGGTGCCCAAGGAGAACCTCCTCGGCGAGCTGAACGGCGCGTTCATCCACCTGATGACCAACCTCGCACAGGAGCGGATGGGCATCGCGGTCGCCGGGATCGCCGCCGCCGAGCATCTGCTGGAGATCACCACGCGGTATGTGAAGGAGCGCGAGGCGTTCGGCCGGCCGCTCGCCAAGCTCCAGCACATCCGGTTCGAGATAGCCGAGATGGCCACCGAGTGCGCCGTCACCCGCGAGTTCCTGGACCGCTGCATCGTGGACCACTCCGACGGGAAGCTCGCCGCCGTACACGCCTCGATGGCCAAGTGGTGGGCCACCGAACTGCAGAAGCGCGTCGCCGACCGCTGTCTGCAACTGCACGGCGGGTACGGCTACATGAGCGAGTACCCGGTCGCCAGGGCCTTCACCGACGGCCGTATCCAGACCATCTACGGAGGCACCACCGAGATCATGAAGGAGATCATCGGCCGCTCCCTCCTCGGCTGACCGGCCCGCCCCGGCCCACGCCCGAAGCCCGAAGGCCACCGCCCACTGTCCCCTCACCCCACCCTCACCCCACGCCCCCCGCCGCTCCCGAAACACCAGCTGGAAAGGCTGCCCACCGTGACTTCCGAAGCGTACGTATACGACGCGATCCGCACCCCGCGCGGCCGCGGCAAGGCCAACGGCGCGCTGCACGGCACCAAGCCGATCGACCTCGTCGTCGGCCTCATCCACGAGGTGCGCAGCCGCTTCCCCGGCCTCGACCCGGCAGCCGTCGACGACATCGTGCTCGGCGTCGTCGGACCGGTCGGCGACCAGGGCTCCGACATCGCCCGGATCGCGGCGATCGCCGCCGGGCTGCCGGACACCGTCGCGGGCGTCCAGGAGAACCGCTTCTGCGCCTCCGGCCTCGAAGCGGTCAACATGGCCGCCGCCAAAATCCGGTCCGGCTGGGAGGACCTGGTGCTCGCGGGCGGCGTCGAGTCGATGTCGCGGGTCCCGATGGCCTCCGACGGCGGCGCCTGGTTCGCCGACCCGATGACCAACTTCGACACCGGCTTCGTCCCGCAGGGCATCGGCGCCGACCTCATCGCCACCGTCGAGGGCTACTCCCGCCGCGACGTGGACGAGTACGCCGCGCTGTCCCAGGAGCGCGCCGCCGCGGCCTGGAAGGACGGCCGCTTCGCGCGTTCCGTCGTACCCGTCACCGACCGCAACGGCCTGGTCGTCCTCGACCACGACGAGCACATGCGGCCCGGCACCACCGCCGATTCGCTGGCCGGCCTCAAGCCGTCCTTCGCCGCCATCGGCGACATGGGCGGCTTCGACGCGGTGGCCCTGCAGAAGTACCACTGGGTGGAGAAGATCGACCACGTCCACCACGCGGGCAACGCCTCCGGCATCGTCGACGGCGCCGCGCTGGTCGCCATCGGCTCCCGCGAGGTCGGCGAGCGGTACGGCCTGACCCCGCGCGCCCGTATCGTCTCCGCCGCGGTCTCCGGCTCGGAGCCCACGATCATGCTCACCGGCCCCGCGCCCGCCTCCCGCAAGGCCCTGGCCAAAGCCGGGCTGACCATCGACGACATCGACCTCGTCGAGATCAACGAGGCGTTCGCCGCCGTCGTGCTGCGCTTCGTGGCGGACATGGGCCTGAGCCTGGACAAGGTCAACGTCAACGGCGGCGCCATCGCCCTGGGCCACCCCCTCGGTGCCACCGGCGCGATGATCCTGGGCACCCTCGTCGACGAACTGGAGCGCCAGGACAAGCGCTACGGCCTGGCCACCCTCTGCGTCGGCGGCGGCATGGGCATCGCCACCGTCATCGAGCGCGTCTGACCCTCGTCCCTCACCCACTACGGAGTACGCACCCCATGAGTGAATCCACCACCATCCGCTGGGAACAGGACGAGACCGGCGTCGTCACCCTCGTCCTCGACGACCCGGACCAGTCGGCCAACACGATGAACGAGGCCTTCAAGACCTCGCTGACGGCCGTCGCCGACCGCCTGGAGGCCGAGCGGGACACCGTACGCGGCGTCATCTTCACCTCCGCCAAGAAGACCTTCTTCGCCGGCGGCGACCTGCGCGACCTGATCGCCGTCACCCCCGAGCACGCCCAGCGCGCGTTCGAGACCGGCCAGGGCATCAAGCGCGACCTGCGCCGCATCGAGACCCTCGGCAAGCCGGTCGTCGCCGCCATCAACGGCGCGGCCCTCGGCGGCGGTTACGAGCTGGCGCTCGCCTGCCACCACCGCGTCGCCCTCGACACCCGCGCCACCAAGATCGGCCTGCCCGAGGTGACCCTCGGCCTGCTCCCGGCGGCCGGCGGCGTGGTCCGTACGGTCCGGCTGCTCGGCATCGCCGACGCGCTGCTGAAGGTGCTGCTCCAGGGCACCCAGTACAACGCCACCCGCGCCAAGGACAACGGCCTGATCCACGACGTCGCGGCCACGCCCGAGGAGCTGATCGAGAAGGCGCGCGCGTTCATCGACTCCAACCCGCAGGCCCAGCAGCCCTGGGACGTCAAGGGCTACAAGATCCCCGGCGGTACCCCGGCGCACCCGAAGTTCGCCGCCAACCTCCCCGCCTTCCCGGCCAACCTGAAGAAGCAGCTGAACGGCGCCCCGTACCCGGCCCCGCGCAACATCCTCGCGGCGGCCGTCGAAGGCTCCCAGGTCGACTTCGAGACCGCGCAGACCATCGAGGCGCGCTACTTCGTCGAGCTGGTCACCGGCCAGGTCTCCAAGAACATGATCCAGGCGTTCTTCTTCGACCTGCAGGCCGTCAACTCCGGCGCCAACCGCCCCAAGGACGTCGCGCCGCGCACCGTCGAGAAGGTCGCCGTGCTCGGCGCCGGCATGATGGGCGCGGGCATCGCGTACTCCTGCGCCAAGGCCGGGATCGAGGTCGTCCTCAAGGACGTCTCCCTGGAAGCGGCCGAGAAGGGCAAGGCGTACTCGGAAGGGCTGCTCGCCAAGGCGCTGGGCCGCGGTCGGACCACCGAAGCCCAGCGGGACGAACTCCTCGCCCGCATCACCCCCACCGCCGACCCGCAGGACCTGGCCGGCTGTGACGCCGTCATCGAGGCGGTCTTCGAGGACACCGCCCTCAAGCACAAGGTGTTCCAGGAGATCCAGCACCTCGTCGCCCCCGACGCGCTGCTGTGCTCCAACACCTCCACCCTCCCCATCACGGGTCTCGCCGAAGGCGTCGAGCGGGCGGCCGACTTCATCGGCCTGCACTTCTTCTCGCCCGTCGACAAGATGCCGCTGGTCGAGATCATCAAGGGCGCGCGGACCGGCGACGAGGCGCTGGCCCGCGCCTTCGACCTGGTACGCCGGATCCGCAAGACCCCCATCGTCGTCAACGACTCGCGCGGCTTCTTCACCTCCCGCGTCATCGGCCACTTCATCAACGAGGGCGTGGCGATGGTCGGCGAGGGCGTCGAGCCGGCCTCGGTGGAGCAGGCCGCGGCCCAGGCCGGATACCCGGCCAAGGTGCTCTCCTTGATGGACGAGCTGACCCTCACCCTCCCGCGCAAGATCCGCAACGAGACCCGGCGGGCGGTCGAGGCGGCCGGCGGCACCTGGCAGCAGCACCCGGCCGACACCGTCATCGACCGCATGGTGGACGAGTTCGGGCGGCCGGGCCGCAGCGGCGGCGGGGGCTTCTACGAGTACGGCGAGGACGGCAGGCGGGCCGGCCTGTGGCCGGGCCTGCGCGAGCACTTCACGAAGGCCGACACCGACATCCCGTTCCGGGACATGCAGGAGCGGATGCTGTTCGCCGAGGCGCTGGACACCGTCCGCTGCTTCGAGGAGGGCGTGCTGACCTCCGTAGCGGACGCCAACATCGGCTCCATCCTGGGCATCGGCTTCCCCGGCTGGACCGGTGGCGTCATCCAGTACATCAACGGTTACGAGGGCGGACTGCCCGGCTTCGTCACCCGCGCCCGCGAACTCCAGGCGGCGTACGGGGACCGGTTCGCGCCGCCCGCGCTGCTGGTGGAGAAGGCGGAGCGGGGGGAGAAGTTCAGCGACGCGTGACGTCGCACGGCGGTGCGGACCGGCCCGCCGGGGCCGGCCCGCACCACCCCGTGCACCGACGGCCGGTACGCATCCGCACCGCCCGCACGTGCCCGGCCGGGGGCATGACGCAGGCTCTCAGTCCCGCTTGAGTCGCCACGCCGCACGGGAGCCGGCCCGGTCCGGCACGGGCTCGATCTGCCCGGCGTCCCGCAGCCGGTGGAAGACCCGTTTCATCCGGTTCTCGGAGGCGATGCCGGTGATGCGGCGCGCGATCCGGTTGGGGATCTCCGGGTTGGACCGCAGGTACTGGAGCACCAGTTCCTCGGGCCGGGCCAGCGGCGTGTGCTCCAGCACCACGACGAACGCGTTGGCCTCCACGAAGAACCGCGGCTCCTTGAGCTTCGCCGCCTTCATCGTGCTCAGCACGGTGTCCAGGCCCTCGCCGATGTCCTTGTTCGGAGGGTCCGGGTACTTGTTCAGCAGCCGCACGATCGTGGGGTTGCGCGCGAAGCGCTCCGTGAACAGGTTGTCCGGCGTCATGTGGCCGGGCAGCCGGCCCGGACTGCGTACCTCCACCCGGTTGTCGAACACCGAGATCAGGATGTCGTCGGAGAGGTTGTAGTCCCGGTGGATCACCGCGTTGACGATGATCTCCTTCAGCGCCTCCGGCGGGTAGGCCATCGGCGACAGGGCGCCGTCCGGACCCAGCACCGGCACCGACTGGATGATCCGGGTGACCGCCGCCAGCGTCCGGTCGATCAGCACCCGGGCCGGCCCGTCCACCGTCGTCGGCGCGGACTTCAGGTGCCGGCGGTCCGGGACCTGCTCCCCGGTCTCGTACCGGGCGATCTTCACCGAGCACTTCTTCGGTACGACGGCGGGCGGCTCGGCGGCGAACAGCACGGCACCGGCGACGGTCGCCAGCGCCCCGCCGCGGTCCACCAGGCGCTGCCGGCGCAGGAACCGCTCGGCGGAGGTGCGCGGACTGTACCGGCCGAGGAAGGCGTGCAGCTCGTCCTCGGCCCGCAGCTCCTCCAGGGCGTAGTCGCGCAGCAGCTGGTCCTCGTAGGAACGGGCGCCCTTGGACAGCGACAGATCGGTGATCTGCGTGCCCTTCAGCCGCCGCGACTGGGCGCCGCGGCGCTGCGGCACCTCGCCGCGCGCCGTCTTGTGCACGTCCGGGCTCTTGTGGACCGTGACCAGAGCGGCCCAGCCCAGTTCCGCGCGGCCCTCGACCCGCAGGAACTCGATGTCGTACGGCACCGGCGGCTCCACCTGGTCGACCATGGCCTGCTGGACGAAATTGGCGTCCTCCAGCGAGGCGAAGCCGCGCCACCGGGCCAGCCCGCGCCCGCTGCGCGGGTCCTCGATGCCGACGATGAACTCCCCGCCCTCGGCGTTGGCCAGGGCGGCCGCGATGATCTGCACGACCGCCCCGCCGCTGCGGCCGCTCTTGAACTCCCAGAAGTGGCTCTCCTGCCGGGCGAGGATGTCCGCCGCCTCGGCCCGGGAAACGCTGCGCCCCTCCACCCACCGCCTCGTCTCGCTCGTCGGGCTGTGCCGCACCACCGGCCGCACCCGGGGACCGGTAACCACGTCATGCCCGCCGGGCGCGCGCTCACTCCTCGGCGTAGGTCGCCCGCAGCTCCTCGCGCATCGACCGCTGGAAGGCCGTCACCAGAGCCTGCACCACCATCGGCTGCATATGGGCGGAGAGCGACTTCATCGACTCCACCTGTTCGGGGTCCGACTCGCGTTCCCGGTAGGGGCCCCACACCTCGGCGTGGAAGAGCCGGGTCAGCTCGCGCGCCGCCGAGCGGGTGTGCTCCTGGACGACGGTACGGGCGGCGAGCAGCGTCTCCAGCGCGACCGGTACGTCCAGCAGCCGGATGCCCAGGTGCAGGACGGCCGGGTCGACCCGGAAGGCGTCGGGGGCGTCGGTGCGCTCCAGGACGTCCATCGCCGCCAGCCGGTCGATGTCGTCCTCGCTCAGCGCGCGGCCCGCACGGCGCTCCAGGTGGGCCCGGGTGGCCTCCTCGGCGGAGTCCGGCGCCCAGGAGGCGACCAGGGCGCGGTGGATGGCGAGGTCGTGGGCGCTGAGGTCGTCGGGCAGCCGGGCGAGGTAGCGCTCGATGGCGGCCAGCGTCATGCCGTGGTGCTGGAGTTCCTCGATGAGCGCGAGCCGGGAGAGGTGGGCGTCACCGTACCGGCCGACGCGGCGCGGGCCGATCGCGGGCGGCGGCAGCAGCCCCCGGGTGCTGTAGAAACGGACGGTGCGCACGGTCACGCCCGCGCGGGCGGCCAACTCGTCGACGGTGAGCGTCGGTTCTTCCCCGGTCCCGGTGGCCATGCCGCGCCTCACTTTCCTCGCTGCGTCCGCGCGTGTGCCCGCGCCCCCTGCGCCCGCCGCGACCGTGCCGCGGCCGACCGTGTTCAACAGTATTGCTGTCTCACCGGCCTTGTGAAACCTTCCGGGGCCTGGCGGGAGTGAGGTGCGCGGCCGGCTGGACCGGACGGATGTCGTGGCTCTCCGGGGGCTCGGGTCGGTGAGCGTCGATCTGCGGGTCCGGGAACCGGTGCGGTACGCGGCCGTGCCTTCCGAGCTGGTGCCCGTCGATGCGCACGTCCACGACCAGTACGGCGAGTACATCGGTGAACCGCTGGTGTGGACCGGCAAGGGTGCCGGCCTGGCAGCGCTGGCGTACGCCTGGATCACGGACGAGATGCCGGAGTCTTAGCCGCCCACGGGCCACGTGCTCATCACGGTGCGCTGACCCGCCTGCTCCCCACCGGCGCCCCCGGCGAAATCGTCACTGCGGCTGCGCCACGTTCTCGGCCCGACAGCGATTTCCGGCCAGTGAAGACCGGAAGGTGACGGCGCGTATCGCTCTCCTGCGTGAGGAGTGGTGACCGGAGCGTGGCGGAATCTGGGGCTCATCGACATGACCCCGACAACTCATTCCGGTCATATCCGGACGGATTATTGATGGCTCATACACGCTGTGATCCAGCACACAGACGAGGGGGCGGCTCTGGGGGAAGGTGTGCCGTCGGCCGGACTCGCGTGACCCGTGGGACCGGTGACGGCTCCATCGCCTGCCCGAAAGCGAGATGAACCAGCTGTGAGCACGGAAACCGTCCAGGAAGACGCCCACAGGCCACCGGACGGGGGGAAGGCCTCGACCGCCCAGGACGCGGGCGACGCCGGATACAGCAAGGGCCTCAAGGGCCGGCACGTCAACATGATCGCGATCGGCGGGGCGATCGGCACCGGTCTGTTCCTGGGCGCCGGCGGCCGGCTCGCCTCCGCCGGGCCCGCGCTCGCCATCGCGTACGCGGTCTGCGGTCTGTTCGCGTTCTTCGTCGTCCGGGCCCTGGGCGAACTGGTGCTGCACCGCCCGTCGTCGGGCTCGTTCGTCTCGTACGCGCGGGAATTCCTGGGGGAGAAGGGCGCGTACATCGCGGGCTGGATGTACGTCGTCAACTGGTCCACGACCGGTATCGCCGACATCACCGCGATCGCCCTCTACACCCACTACTGGAGCCTGTTCACCGCCATCCCGCAGTGGGCGATGGCGCTGATCGCGCTCGCGGTGGTGCTGGCCATCAACCTCATCTCGGTGAAGATCTTCGGTGAGATGGAGTTCTGGTTCGCGATCATCAAGGTCGCGGCCCTGGTCGTCTTCATGTTCATCGGGATCTTCCTGCTGGCCACCCAGCACCCGGTGGGCGGCGAGACCCCCGGCCTGAGCCTGATCACCGACCACGGCGGCTTCTTCCCGAGCGGCCTGCTGCCCGTGGTGATCGTGCTGCAAGGCGTGGTGTTCGCCTACTCCGCCGTCGAACTGGTCGGCGTCACCGCCGGTGAGACCGACGAGCCGGAGAAGGTCGTGCCCAAGGCCGTCAACTCGATCATGTGGCGGGTCGGTGTCTTCTACGTCGGCTCGGTCATCCTGCTCGCGCTGCTGCTGCCGTGGAACAAGTACACCGGCTCCGAGAGCCCCTTCGTGACCGTGCTCTCCAACGTGGGCGTACCGGCCGCGGGCGACGTGATGAACCTCGTGGTGCTCACCGCCGCCATGTCCAGCCTCAACTCCGGCCTGTACTCCACCGGCCGCATCCTGCGCTCGATGTCGATGGCGGGCTCGGCGCCGAGGTTCGCCGGCCTGATGAACCGCAATCAGGTGCCGTACGGCGGCATCATGCTCACCTCCGCGGTGTGCGTGCTGGGCGTCGGCCTGAACTATCTCGTGCCCGGCAAGGCGTTCGAGATCGTGCTGAACATCGCGGCGCTCGGCATCATCAGCACCTGGTGCACGATCATGGTCTGTCACATCGTCTTCGTCCGGCGCTCCCGCGAGGGCCTGGTCGACCGCCCCCGCTTCCAGCTGCCGGGCACCCCCGTCACCGACATCGCGACCATCGTCTTCCTGCTCGGCGTCATCGTCCTGATGGCCTTCGACAGCGAGGGCGTGGGACAGCAGACCGTGATGCTGCTGCCGATCATCGGCGCCGCGCTGGTCGTGGGCTGGTTCGTGGTCCGCGGCCGGGTGAGCCGGATCGCGGCCGAACGCGAGCGGGACGCGGTCACCGGCGGGGGCAAGCTCGACAAGGGCTGACCGTACGGCCGGGGGCACTCGGCCAGGGCTGACCGTACGGCCGTACGGCACGGCGGACGCGTCTCAGGACGCGTCCGCCGCTCGCTTCTCGCGTTCGGCCCGCTCGGCCCGCTCGGCCCGCTCGGCCGCGCGCCGGATGACCGTCGTCAGCACCGTGACCACACAGGTCAGGGCGACCGAGACGACGGTGGTCCACATGGCGGCCCGCGCGTATCCGGCGGCGCTCGGCGCGCTGCCGGCCAGCGCGAAGAAGGCCGCGCCGATGACCGCGACACCGGCGGCGCCGCCGAACTGCTGGGCGGTGGTGAGCACTCCCGCGCCGATACCGGCCCGGTGTGCCGGCACCCGTACCAGTGAGGCGCCGATCAGCTGCGGGAACAGCAGCCCGTTGCCCACCCCGGCCACCGCCATGGTGACGACGATCCAGGGCAGCGCCCCGCGGTCCGGCTGGAAGTGCAGCGCGAGGGCGACCGCCGTCAGGCCGGTCACCGTGATGGCACTGCCCAATTGCAGGACGCGCAGGCCGAAGCGCTGTACCAGCGGGCGGCTGAGCAGCGAGCAGGCGGCAAAGCAGACGCCGGTCGGCGCGAAGGCCAGCCCGGCCTGGAACGGGCCCAGCCCGAAACCGCCCTGGAGCAGCAGGGTCAGGGTGAACATCAGACTCGCCCAGTACGCCATGAAGGCCGCACCCGTCACCACACCGGCGAGATAGGAACCCTCCCGGAACAGCGCGAGGTCCAGTACGGGCTCGCCGCCGCGGGCGGTCAGGGTCCGCTGCCAGTGCACGGTGGCCGCGCCCACCGGTACGGAGGCGGCCAGGCAGATCCAGGTCCAGGCCGGCCAGCCGGCGGTGCGTCCCATGGCGAGCGGTACGAGCACCAGCCCCAGCGTCAGCGCCACGCCGCAGGCGCCGGGCAGGTCCAGCCGGGCCCGCCGGCCGGGGCGTACCGAGGGCAGGAAGCGCAGGGCCAGCAGGGCCGCGACCGCGCCGATCGGCACATTGATCAGGAACAGCACCCGCCAGCCGAGGCCGAGGATGTCGGCGTCGAGCATCAGCCCGCCGAGCACCTGCCCGGCGACCGAGGCCGTCCCTCCGGCGACGCCGTACCAGGCCATCGCCCGGCCCCGCGCGTGCACCGGGAACGTGGCGGTGATCGTGGCGAGCACCTGCGGGACCATCACGGCCCCGGCGAAACCCTGGAGCAGCCGGGCGCCGACCAGTTGGGCCGGATTCATCGCGATGCCGCACAGCAGCGAGGTGACGGCGAAGGCGAGCAGGCCCACGACGAAGGTGCGCCGGTGGCCGAAGAGGTCCCCGAGCCGGCCGCCGGTGATCATGCCGCTGGCGTACGCGAAGGCGTAACCGCCCACGATCAGTTCGAGGGCGGCGGGCCCGGTGTGCAGGTCCTTCTCGAACGAGGGGGCGGCGACGTTGACGACGAAGAAATCGAACTGTGCCATGAACCACGCGGACAGCAGGACGGCGAGCAGCGGTCCCGGGCGCGGGGCGGTGGTGGGGGAGGGCTGCGCGGGCGTGGCCCGTGCATCAGCTGATATCTCGGTCACGGCAGCAATCCTGGACCTGTTGCGTCCAGGACGGCAAACGGCGCCCGGACCGGTCGCCGCGCATCGGCCGTGCGCCCCCGTACCCGTAGAACCACCACTCGCCGGGGTGTACCTGGATACACCCCCGTCCGGTAAGCAGACCCAGTGGCTGCGGACCCGCGGGGCGGCATCGTCATGGCCATGCGAAAGAAATCTGCCGACATCACGGCGATGGCCGTGTTCGTCATCGTGGCCTTTGTGGCGTCCGGAGCCCTGGGCGCGCTCCAGCCCGCCACCGGGATTCCCGGTGAGGTCATCCAGCTGGTCCAGTTCGGCCCCGCGCTCGCGGTGGGAGCGGTCGCGCTGCTCCGGCCGGGGCGGGTACGGGAGTTGTTCGCCGGCTCCGAGCCGGGCCGCGGCGGACGGAAGACGCCCGGGGTGCTGCTGCTGGCCACGGCACCCCTGGTCATCGCGCTGACCGTCGCGGTGTACGCGGCGCTCACCGGGGACGCCCGCTTCACACGGCCGCACGCCCCGTTCGCGCTGATCGCCGTGGCGCAGCTGATCGGCGCGTGCGGCGAGGAGATCGGGTGGCGCTGCTTCCTGCGGCCGCTGCTGCGCACCCGCTTCGGCTCGGTGACGACATCGGTCGTGGTGGGTGTGCTGTGGGGCGTCTGGCACGTCCAGATCTTCGCTCGGAGCCCGGAGTACGCGGGCGCGTTCATCGTGGGGACCGTGGCCATGTCGGTCGTGCTGGGCTGGGCCCTGGAAGGAGCACGGGCGGCCTCCGGGCTGCCGCTGGCCGGGGGTTTCCACGCGCTGATCAACCTCGGCCTGCTGCTGTTCATGGACGAGGAGGCCGGCGTGGTGCTGCCCATGGTGCTGCTCGGCACCGCGTGCCTGGCGGCGGCGGGGCTGTGGACATGGGCGAACTTCCGCAAGGTGCGGCCGTCGGCCCCGTCGTCACCTCCGGCACCGGTTACTACCTCAAGCGCTGACCGGCCGTCACGGGGTAGTGGTCCGACAGGTCGGTATACGTGTACTCCTTGCCCCAGCTCGACACCGTCCAGGGCGCGGACCGCTCCTTGACGACCTCGTTGTGCCAGCCGGCGGGCCGGGCGTGGCCGCGACGGTGCAGGACGTGGTCCAGGTCCTCGCGCGGGTCGTCCGGGTACCGGTAGGCCGCGACCGAGTTGTCCCGGGTGTCGAAGGAGTACGGGTGCCCGGTACGCGCGTCGGCCGCCACCAGACCGGCGTTGTCGAGCAGGGAGGCGAACTCCGGGCTGCGCGAGTCCACGTTCACGTCACCGGCGACCATGACCTGTTCGTCCGCCGGAATGCGCTTCGCGTCCAGGAAGGCGTCGATCTCCTTGAACTGCTTCGCCCGGACGGCGGCCGCTTCCCCCGCCCTGCACCCCGGGTCGGTCGACTGGGCGTGCGTACCGACGACGTGCACCGTGGAGCCGCGGACGTTCAGCGCGGCGTAGGCGAAGCCCTTGTTGGACCAGGAGTCGGCCCCGCAGGCGTCCTTGAACACGTACTGCTCCTTGCGGAGCACCGGCCACTTGCTCAGCAGGGTGACTCCGCCGTCCTCGGGAGTGGTGGCGGAGTAGGCGCCGCCGGTGGCGTCCCAGCCGCTCTTCCCGCGTCCGACGACCGGTGTCTGGTAAGGGTACTGTGCCGCCGCGGCCGACTTGAGCGCGTCGGAGGAGGAGTTGTCGAAGGCTTCCTGGAGGACGACGACGTCCTGGCCTCGGAAGAAGCCGGCGGAGGCGATCGCCTTGGCCCGGTGGTCCTGGCCCCAGTTGGGGTAGAGGGTCCTGCTCATCAGGAAGACGTTGTACGAGAGCACGTTGATCGCGGGCACCTCGGCCGGCGCTGGCGCGGCCGATGCCGGGAGCGCCGTGACCAAGCACGTCGTGGCGGCCAGTCCGGCGGCCAACGCCGTGCCGGCAATGGCTCTGTGCGGGCGGTACGGCATGCGGTCTCCTGGTCGTGTGAGGGGCGGGGATGACCCGCCGCACATCGAACCAGGCGCACTTACTTCTGAGTAACCTCCGGGTGTCGCGGAGGTGGAGGGGACGTGGCACGTGGGCGGGGCCCGGCGGCGGTGTGCGCCGGGCCCCGTCTCGGGTCAGTGCTGGTGACCGTGGCCGTGCACGTTGTTCGTGGCCTGGATCGACTTCCAGGACTTCGGCTGGGCCGGTGCCTTGGCCGGAGCGGCCGACCGGGCGCCGAACGTGGCCTTGGCCGCGGCGGCCGCGGGCTTGGACGGCTGGAAGAGCCAGGTGTCGAACAGCTCGGCCAGCGGCTTGCCGGTCTTGCGCTCGGCGTACGTCACGAAGTCCTGCACCGAGGCGTTGCCGTACTTCTTGTCGGTCGGCCAGGACTTCAGGAGCCCGAAGAAGGCCTGGTCACCGACCTTGTTGCGCAGCGCCTGGAGGGCGAGCGCGCCGCGGTCGTACACCGCGCCGTGGAACTGGTTGTCCGGGCCCGGGTCGCCCGGCTTGACCTTCCAGAACGGGTCGTCGGCCGGGTGCTGGGCGTACACGTAGTCGGCCAGCTCCTGACCGGTGCCCTCGCCCTCCTTCTCCGACCACAGCCACTGGCTGTAGCGGGCGAAGCCCTCGTTGACCCAGATGTCCTTCCAGTCCTTGACGGAGACGCTGTCGCCGTACCACTGGTGCGCGAGTTCGTGCACCACGACGGAGACGTTGGCGCCGTTGGCGAACGCCTCCTTGCCGTAGAACGGGCGGGTCTGCGTCTCCAGCGCGTAACCGGCCTTCACATTGGGGACGTACCCGCCGACGGAGTTGAACGGGTACGGACCGAAGACCGACTCCAGCCACTCCGTGACCTCGGTGGTGCGCTCGATGCTCGCGCGCGCCGAACCCTCGTAGGCGCCGAGGTCCTTGCTGACGGCGTTGATCACCGGCAGGCCGCTGGCCGTGGTGTCCTTGGTGACGTCGAACTTGCCGACCGCGAGCGTGGTCAGATACGTCGCCTGCGGCTTGTCCGAGCGCCAGTTGTAGCGCGTCCAGCCGAGCTTGGAGGTCTGCGACAGCAGGACGCCGTTGCTGAGCGCCTGGTTGCCGTCCGGCACCGAGACCGAGATGTCGTACGTCGCCTTGTCGGTCGGGTGGTCGTTGCTCGGGAACCACCACACGGCGGAGTCCGGCTCCTGCGCGATCACCCCGCCGTCGGGCGTGCGGTGCCAGGCGGAGTACCCGTCGATCTTCAGCTCGGACGGCTTGCCCGCGTAGCGCACGACGACGCTGATGTCCTTGCCCTTGGGCAGCGGGGTGGCCGGCGTGACCTCCAGCTCGTGCTTGCCGGAGGTGGCGAAGGACGCCTTCTTGCCGTTGACGCGTATCTCGCTGACCTTCAGGCCGAAGTCGAGGTTGAAGCGGTTCAGGTCCTGCGTGGTCTTGGCGAGCAGCGTCGCCGTGCCCTCCAGCAGGTCCGTCTTCGGCTGGTACTTCAGCCGAAGGTCGTAGTGGGAGACGTCATACCCGCCGTTGCCGCTCTCGGGGTAGTAGGAGTCGCCCGCGCCCGGAGCGCCGGGTGTGTAACTGGCCGCGGAAGCCGGGATCGCCAGCAGCAGGCTGAGGGCGGCCGCACCCGGAACGATGAGTCTGTGACGCACGAAATCCTCCAGCTTGTAGGGGAGGTGAGCCCGTTCGGCTCATCAGGTCCTCAGTTCTTCAGACCCTATGTACTCGGAACCCGCCCGTCATGTCCATGGCCCCATCTGACACATGACCGACATCAGGACGACACAGGCACCCCGGCCGTCGCGCGGCTCAGCGTCCCCGCGAACCCCTTTTCGCCCCCGCCCGCCACGTCGCGCACTCTTACGCGCAGGAGTTCCCCCGCGCTACCGTCCGCCCCGTGACCAAAAGCGCGCGGTTCCCCCGCATCCCCTGGAAAGCGCTCGTGGCGGCGGTGACCGTCGCCCTGTTGACCACGCTCACCGGACCGGCATCCGCCGCACCGTCCGCCGCCGGTGAGTCCAGACCCGTGTACTCCTACGACCGCGCGATACGCGAATCGGTCTGGGTGGACACGAGGATCGACGGCGACTCGGACGGGCGGACCGACCGGGTCGCCGTCGACATCGTGCGGCCGCGCGAACCCGCGCAGCAGGGCCGCCGGGTCCCCGTGATCATGGATGCCAGCCCCTACTACTCCTGCTGCGGGCGCGGCAACGAAAGCCAGAAGAAGACCTACGACAGCACCGGCAAGCCTGTGCAGTTCCCGCTCTTCTACGATAATTACTTCGTACCGCGTGGCTATGCGACGGTCCTGGTCGACCTGGCTGGCACCAACCGCTCGGACGGCTGCGTGGACGTCGGCGGACGCTCCGACATCCAGTCCGCGCGCGCCGTCGTCGACTGGCTCAACGGCCGGGGGCGCGCCTTCGACTCCCGTACGGGCGGCAATCGCGTCACCGCCGGCTGGACCAACGGCGACACCGGCATGATCGGCAAGAGCTGGGACGGCACCATCGCCAACGGCGTCGCCGCCACCGGCGTCGAGGGCCTGAAGACCATCGTGCCCATCGCCGCCATCTCCTCCTGGTACGACTACTACTTTGCCAAGGGCGCCCCGCTGTACAACTCCGGCCCCGACGCTCTGGCCAACCGCGTCAACAGTCCCGAGGCGCGCCTGCGTTGCGACGCCGTGCAGAAGAAGCTCGCCGAGGGCGCCCCGCGCACCGGCGACTGGACCCGGTTGTGGACCGAGCGCGACTACGTCAAGGACGCGGAGAACGTCACCGCCAGCGTCTTCGCCGTCCACGGGATGCAGGACCTCAACGTCCGCACCAAGCACTTCGGCCAGTGGTGGGACGCGCTCGCCGACAACGGCGTCGAGCGCAAGGTCTGGCTCTCCCAGACCGGCCACGTCGACCCGTTCGACTTCCGCCGGTCCGACTGGGTGCGCACCTTGCACCGCTGGTTCGACCACTACCTGATGGGCTACGACAACGGCATCGACGACGAGCCGATGGCCGACGTCGAGCGCGCCCCCGACCAGTGGGCCACCGACCGTGTCTGGCCCGCCGCCGGCACCTCGGCCACCACCGTACGGCCGCGCAACGGCAGCGCCCCGGGCGTCGGCGAACTCGGCACCCGGCGCGCGCCGCACGGCACCACCGAGGCCTTCACCGACGACCCGCGCCTGAACGAGGCCGACTGGGCCGCGCAGATCGACACGTCCACGCCCGCCAAGGCCGGATTCACCACCAAGCCGCTGACCAAGCCGCTGCGTCTGTCCGGCTCCGGCAAGGTCACCGTCACCGCCACCCCCAGCACCTCCACCGCCCACCTCTCCGCCGTCCTGGTGGACCTCGGCCCCGACACCATCCGCAACTACGGCGCGGCCGGCGAAGGCATCACCACCCTCACCGGCCGCACCTGCTGGGGCGCGAGCACCACCGGCGACAGTTCCTGCTACAAGGAGACGAAGGCCGACACGGTGCACGTCGGCCACACCGTCTTCAGCCGCGGCTGGGCCGACCTGGGCAACTGGGCGAACCCCGGCAAGGGCCGCCCGCTGACCCCCGGCAAGCCCTACACGATCACCCTCGACCTGGCCGCGAGCGACCACGTCGTACCCGCCGGGCACCGCCTCGCGCTCATCATCGCCGGCACCGACGCCGACCTGATCGACCCGCCGTCCACGACCCCGCGCCTGACCCTGGACCTAGCCCGCACCGCCGCCCGCCTGCCCGTCGTCGGCGGCGGCAAGGCGCTGGCGGCGGCCACGGCGGGGACCGGCGGACCGGCGCGCCTGGCACCGGCGCCGACGACCGGCGTGCGGCCGTCCGCACCGAGCCGGATCCCGGACGTGCGCTGACGGTACGGGCGGGGCCGGGGCACCGCGCCCCGGCCCCCGCCCGCAAGCCCGGACACAGGGTCCCAGCCCCCCGGAGCCCGTACGCCCAACCCGGAACCCCGCCGTCTTCCTCCACCGTTCGCCCCACCGTCCGACACTGGAGGCACCCCCTCGTGACACCCCTCTCCCGCGGCCTCGCCCTCGGAGCGCTGACCGTCGCACTGACCACGACCCTGCTGGCCTCGCCGCCCGCCGGCGCGGCCGGCCCGGACCTGCCCCGCACCGGCTTCGAGACCAGCAAGGGCGCCCGCTGGACCACCCAGCCGGAGGAGCAGGACTTCCTCGCCGCCGTGGACCGGGCGAGCGACCGCGTCCGTACGGACCGGATCGGCACCACCGCGCAGGGCCGCCCGCTCCGGCTCATACGCATCGGCGCCCCGGCCCCGAAGAGCGCCGCCGACGTGCGGCGCGGCAACGCGGTGCTGCTGATCTGCTCGCAGCACGGCGACGAGCCGTCCGGGCGCGAGGCGTGCCTGTCCACCGTCCGCGACCTCGCCTTCGCCGGGGACCCGGCCACCCGGCGCTTCCTGGAACGCACGAGTGTGCTGGTCGTGCCGACCGCCAATCCGGACGGCCGGGCCGCCGGCACCCGCGGCAACTCCGACGGCGTGGACATCAACCGCGACCACCTCGCCCTGAAGACCGCCGAGGCGCGCGCCCTGGCCGCCGTACAGCGCGACCACCGCCCGGACATCATCTACGACCTGCACGAATACGGGCCGACCGTGCCGTACTACATGAAGGACGTGCTCTCCCTGTGGCCGCGCAACCTCAACACCGCCCGCGCGGTGCACCGGGAGTCCACCGTCCTGTCCGAGGAGTACGTACGGCCGGAAGCCGCCGACGCCGGATTCAGCACCGGCATCTACGGCATCTGGACCGACCCGGAGACCGGCGACCCGGTCAAGCAGGTGGCCGGTGACGGCCAGGAACGCATCCTGCGCAACACCGCCGGGGTGAAGAACTCCGTCGGGCTGCTGGTGGAGACCCGGGTCGACGCGCTGACCGACGCCGAGAAGGCCGACCCGGCGCTGAACAACCGCCGCCGGGTCACCTCGCAACTGGCCGGACTGAAAGGCTTGTTCGATTTCGCCGGTGAGCGCCGGGCCCGGATCGAGTCCGCCACGACTCGCGCCTGGCTGGCCGGTTACGCCGACCGTGGACCGGTCTACCTCGGCGGCGCCGACAACGAACCGCCCGCTGCCGGGAAGATTCTGGGCAGCCCGCCCTGCGCGTACCGTCTCGACGCACGGCAGTACGCCGAGGTCAACGACGAACTCGCGTTGCATGGCGTGGCGTCGCACCGGGCCGGTAAGGGCGGGGCCGTGGTGCCGCTCCGCCAGCCGATGCGCGCCCTCGTTCCACTGCTGCTGGACGGCCGGGCCGAATATCACCTTACGGCCGCGACTCCGCTCAAGGGCTGCTGAACGCGTCCCACCGTGTGGTAGGGGGTAACGGGTAGGGAAAAACTGGCCAATTGAAAGGTCGACACGTGTCGGAATCAGACAAGGACACGGGCGGCGGGGGAGGTGCGCCGGTCATGGCGGACCTCCCCGGCGAGCCGCACCGCACCGGCCCCCCGCAGACCGACCGCGTGGTCTTCGGCGTCACGGCGCTGCTCACCCTCGCCTTCATCGTCTGGGGCGCCACCTCCACCGAGACGCTCAAGAGCGCCTCGTCGACGATGCTGGACTGGGTCATCAAGAACGGCGGCTGGGCCTTCGTGCTCTCCGCCTCCGGCTTCGTGGTCTTCGCCATCTGGCTGGCGGTGAGCAAGTACGGCCGGATCACCCTCGGCAAGGAGGGCGAGGAGCCCGAGTTCCGTACGGTGTCCTGGGTCGCGATGATGTTCAGCGCGGGCATGGGCATCGGCCTGATGTTCTACGGAGTCAGCGAACCGCTGGGGCACTTCGGCGCGCCGCCGCCGGGCACCGACCCCAAGGACGCCGCCCAGGCCATGGACACCGCGCTGGCCACCACGCTCTTCCACTGGACGCTGCACCCCTGGGCGATCTACGCGGTCGTGGGGCTGGCCATCGCGTACAGCTGCTTCCGGCGGGGGAGGCGGCAGACCATAAGCGCGGTGTTCACCCCGCTGATCGGCGAGCGGCGCGCCAACGGCTGGGGCGGGCAGGTCATCGACATCCTGGCCATCTTCGCCACGCTCTTCGGCTCCGCGGCCTCGCTGGGGCTCGGCGCGCTGCAGATCGGCAGCGGCATCAAGGTGCTCGGCTGGATGGACGAGGTCAGCACCACCCTGCTCGTCGCCGTCATCGCCGTACTGACCGTCGCCTTCATCCTGTCGGCGGTCTCCGGCATCGCCCGGGGCGTCCAGATGCTGTCCAACATCAACATGGTGCTGGCGCTGATCCTGGCGGTCTTCGTGTTCGTCGTCGGACCGACCATCCTCGTCCTGAACATGCTGCCGACCTCCATCGGCACCTTCATCGGCGAACTGCCGCAGCTCGCCGGCCGCACGGAGGCCAGCAGCGGGGACAAGGTCGGCGACTGGCTGCGCGGCTGGACGGTCTTCTACTGGGCGTGGTGGATCTCCTGGACGCCGTTCGTGGGCATGTTCATCGCGCGGATCAGCCGCGGGCGCACGATCCGGCAGTTCATCGGCGGGGTGATCCTCGTGCCGAGCGTGGTGAGCCTGCTGTGGTTCGCGGTGTTCGGCAGCTCGGCGATGCACCTCCAGGACGGGAAGAAGCTCTCCGGCGAGACCACGCCCGAGGGGCAGCTCTTCGACGTACTGCACCAGTATCCGGCGGCCACCCTCACCAGCATCCTGGTCATGATCCTCGTCGGCATCTTCTTCGTCTCCGGCGCGGACGCCGCCTCCATCGTGATGGGCACGCTCTCCCAGAAGGGATCCTTCGAACCGACCCGGCTCGTGGTGATCTTCTGGGGCGTGGTCACCGGCGCGGTCGCCGCGATCATGCTGATGATCGGCGGCGGTTCGGGCGACGCCCTCACCGGGCTGCAGAACCTGACGATCCTCGTCGCGGTGCCCTTCACCCTGGTGATGATCGCGATGTGCTGGGCGCTGCTGAAGGACCTGCGCCACGATCCGCTGATCGTGCGCGGCCAGAAGGGCGAGGAAGTCGTCGAGCTGGCCGTCATCGCGGGCCACGAGCGCTACGACGGCGACTTCGAGATCCGTATCGGGCCGGGCAACGGCGCGCCCGGCACCGGCACCGGGACGGCCGGCGCGCCCGCCCCGGCCGCCGAGGAGGGCAAGCCGTAGCACCGGGCAAGCGGAAGTGAACCCAGGGGGAGGGCCGGCGGGAGACCGGCCCTCCCCTCACACCGTCCCGCCGCCCACCAGCCGCACCACCTCGTCCGCACACCCCCACGCCACCGTCACACCCGCCCCGCCGTGCCCGTAGTTGTGCACGCACAGCGCGCCGCCCGGCAGCCGCTCCGCCTCCAGCCGCACGGCGGTACGCGCCGGGCGCAGCCCGACCCGGTGCGCCAGGACCCGGGCGTGCGCCAGCTTCGGGTGCACGCGCGCGCAGCGCTCCACGATCGCGCGGGCGGTCGCCGGGTCCGGCTCCCGCGACCAGGCGCCCTCGCGCGCCGTGCCGCCGAGGACCACCCCGTACGGCTGCGGCAGGATGTACGTCGTGGTCTCGGCGTGCCCGTCGGCCGACCCGAACCACTCCTCGACGCCCGGATTCTCCACGATCACCAGCTGCCCCTGCACGGGCTGCACCGCCAGGTCGGGAACCAGCTCGCGGGCGCCCAGTCCCGAGCAGTTGACGACCGTGCCGGCCTCCCGCCCCGCCTCGGCGAGGGAGGTGAACGGCCGCCGCTGCAGCGTGCCGCCCGCCGCCGCCAACCGCCGCTCCAGATACCGCAGGTGGGACGGCATGTCCACCAGCGGAGTGGCCGCGCGCCAGCCCGCGCCGTAACCCGCCGGCAGCTCGTCCGGGGTGGCCCGCCGCAGCCCCGGCACCGCGGCGTGCCAGCCGTCCGGCTCCGCGTTCCCGGCGTCGGCCATCGTGCCGGTCACCAGCCGCACACCGGTCTCCGCCGGACGCCGCGCCAGCTCGGTGAGCACGTGGAAGGAGCGCAGTGACCAGGCCACGGCCCGTTCCTCCGGCCGTACCCGGTAGGGCCAGCACAGGCCGCCCGCGACCGCGGAGGTGGTGTCCCCGGCCGGGTCGCGGCTGACGACCCGCACCTCGCGCCCGCGCTCCGCCAGCCCGACGGCGGCCGTCAGGCCGATCACCCCGCCGCCGATCACGATCACATCGCTCGTCGTCATGCCTGGACGCTATCCGGTGCGCCCGCCGGGGGCGACGGCTCCGGCGGGGCGGCCACCTCGCGGATACGGAACGGGCCCCTCCCTGTGAATTGTCCGGCGCCGGGCTCATATCGGCGGTTGCGTGGGGATACTCAGGACATGTCTGCGCACTACGCGACTTTCGGACTGGCGCCCGCGACGCGCGCCGGAGCGGTACTGTCGAACGGCGCGTACGAAGCCCACCGGGACTTCTGGGACTTCATCGTCGACGGCAGACCGCTCCTGCTGCGCCTGGCCGACCTCGACGCGGTCTCCCCGCTCGCCGCCGACCTCGGCCCGTCCCTGTTCACCGCGCACGTGCGCCGGCTGCTCCTGGAGGAGGACGCCCCGCTCGCCGGCGGACGCTACGTCCTCTACGGCTGCCCGGAGTGCGAGGGGCTGGAGTGCGGCGCGGTCACCGCCGTCATCGAGCGGGACGGCGTGGACGTCGTCTGGCGGGACTTCGCCTGGCAGACGGGACAGACCGCGGACCTGCGGCGGGACGGCTATCCGGGCATCGGCCCGTTCCGCTTCCACGGCGCCCGGTACCGCGCCGCACTGGAACACCTGCTGTCCGACGCCGGGCCGGAGCGCGGCGCGGCGGCCTCCCGGCGGGTCCTGCTGGTCGGCCAGCGGGTCGCGCTGCCGGCCCGGCTGGCCGCGGCGCTGCGCGGCATCGGCATCGGCGCGGAGATCACCCGGGACGCGGCGGGCGCCTCACCGGACGAGTTACGGTCCTACGGAGCGGTGGCCTTCGGCAGCGCGGTGGGCGAGGCGGAGCGGGCCGCCGTGCGGGCCGCGTTCGCGGCGGCGGGCTCCTCGGCGGTGTTCGTGGACCTGCCGGTGCCGGTCGTGCCGCTGCTCGTCGCCCGCATCGAACAGGCCCTGGACCGCTGTCCGCAGGACCAGCGCCGGCTGCTGCGGCTGGCCGCGGTCCGCGGCCAGGTCACGGTCGAGACCGCGGTGCCGTGCCGGATCGGCATCACCGCGTACCGCGTGGACCGCCTCTCGCGGACGCGGACGGTCGAGCTGTTCGCGGGACAAGTCGAAGCGGGTACGCACCGGTTGGCGGTGGACGCGCGGGCGATGAAGGGGGCCGCGCACGTCGTGGCCCGGACGAGCGGGAGCGTGCTGGTCGCGGCGGTGGCGGCGGCCGCGGGGGAGTAGGCGGGGCGGGACGGGCCGCCGGACGGCAGGCGTTCGGTACGGCTGAATGTGATCTTGACATCCCGGTAACCCGCACGTCCCGGTGCGTACAAACAGGACCGTAAGCTGGATGTCAGCACCGTCGGCCGATGACGCCCCTCGGACACCCGCACCCGTCCCGGGCACTCCCTGTGCCCTTCCCTCCCCTGTGTCCAGCCCTTTGCCGGGCAGTACGTCCCGCTTCGTACGGGTACGTACCCATAAGCCCGCCCCGCCGTCATCCGCCGTACAAGGAGGCCCATGCCCCGCGCTCCGCGCGCCGTGCCCACCTGGCTCGCCCACCCCCTGCGCTGGCAGCGGCTGCCCGTCCCCTGGGCCGCCGTGATCCGCGGCGCGCTGTGCGCGGGCCCGCTGCTCGCCGCGGGCGTGGCCACCGGCCACCCGGCGGCCGGAGTGCTGGCCGGCCTAGGCTCCATGCTCGCGGGCGTCAACGACCGCCCCGGCACCCGCCGCCGCGGCATCGTGCACATCGGCCTGCCCGCCCTCGCGTCGGCGCTCGGCATGCTGGCCGGCGCCACGCTGCAGACGGTCGGCGCGGGCTGGTGGGTGGTCCCCGCGCTGTTCGCCGTGGGCTTCGTCTCGGGCGCGGGCAGCGTCGCCGGACCGGTGCGGTCCAACGCGGGCATGCAGATGCTGGCCAGCACCATCCTCGGCGCGGGCATGCCGCTGTCCGGCGCCCCGTGGCTCAAGGCCCTCTACCTCCTGGCCGGCTGCCTGTGGCTGCTCCTGCTGCGCCTGGTCTTCCACCCGCCGCGCCCGGCGGGCGGCCCGCTGAGCGGCGAGCGGGCGGCCGTCGCCACCGTCTTCGACGCGCTCGCGGACGCGCTGGAAGCCGTCGGCGGACCCGGCGCCGAAGCGGCCCGCCGACGCCTCACCGCCGCCCTCGACCGCGCCGACGAGGCCCTGCGGCTGCGCCGTCTGCTGCGCCGCCGCCCCCGGGCGGACGAACGGCTGCTGGCCGAGCGGCTGGCCGCCGGCACCGCGCTGTGCGAGGCCAGTGTCGCGCTGCTGTGGGAGGCCCAGCCGCTGCCGAACCGGGTCGCCGAGGGCCCGCGCTGCTTCGCCGAAGCGCTGCGCACCGGCCGAGCGCCGGGCCGGCTCGCCGCGCCGGAGACCAGCTCCCCGGCACGGGGCGCGTTCGACCGCGCGCTCCTGGACGCCGCGGTGGTCTTCGACCGTACGGAACCGCTGGACGCCGCCGGGGCCGAGGGCGGACCGGCGGCGATCTCCGGGGCCGTACCCGCTCGTACGGAGACGGAGACGGAGACAGGGACAGGGACAGGGACAGGGCCGGCGGATGAGGTGCGCGGAGCCCCTGGGCCCGCCGCGGAGCCCGCGGCCGGAACCGCCCCGGAAACCGGGCCGGACCCACAGCGGCAGGAACCCCGGCGCCCGCGCCCATCCGTCCTCAACCGGATGATCGCGCTGGTCAGTCCCCGAACCAGTCCCCGACCCGGCTCCCGGCGCGGCCGGAGCACCCTCGGTCCGGCCGGCCGTGACTACGGCCTGCGGGTCGGCCTGTGCATCGCCGTCAGCGCGGCGGCGGCCCTCGCCCTGCGCGCCGAGCACTGGTACTGGCTGCCCGCCACCGTCACCTTCCTGGTCAAGCCCGATCTCGGCCCGCTCTTCTCGCGTACGGTCAACCGCTTCGCCGGCACCGTCGCCGGCGTCCTGGTCTTCGCGGCGGCGGGGGCGCTGCTGGACGGCTGGTGGTGGCCCGCGCTCATCGCCGCTGCGGGCGGCGCGCTGCTGCCGTTCGCCACCCGCCACTTCGCGCTGCAGACCGTCGCGATCACTCTGATGGTGCTGTCGTTCGTGCACGTCAGCGGTGATCCGCAGGCCGCGCTGGAGCGGATCGTGGACACCTCGGCCGCGTGCGGCATCGTGCTCGTTGTCGGCCACCTGCCGCGGCTGGCCGACCCGCGCCGCCGTGTCGGCCACCGGGTCACCGCCGCGCTGCGCGCCACCGGCGGATATCTGGGCGAGGTGCTCAAGGCCGAGCCGGGGCACGACCGGGGCGAGCGGCTGGTGCTGCGCCGGGAGGCCTACCGGGCGCTGGGCGAGGCCCGCGCGGCGGCCGAGACCGCGGCCGCCGAACTCGTCGCGGCGCGTGGCCGCAACCCCGACTGGCTCACGGTCGTCACCGCCGCCGAGCGCATCGTCGACGCGGCGACTGCCTGTGCCGTCCGGCTCGACCACGGCGCCCGCCGCCCCACGGAGCAGGAGGCGCGCCGGCTGTCCGAGGCGCTCACCGCGATGGCGGACGCGCTGGAGGACCCGGGCCGGCCGGGGCCGCCCGCGCTGGCGGCGCAGATCCCGCCCGTACCGGGCTGCGCGACGCTCACGGACGTGGCCGCCGAGCTGGAGCGGATGCGGGGCTTCGCCGGCGCGGTTTGAAGCGGCCGCCGGGACCGCGCCGGCCACGCGCGCCCGGTCTGAAGCCGTCCGCGGCGGGTAGGCGTGCCGTCGACGGGCGCCGGTGCGGCTGCCGCCGGCCGCCACCCGCTTGGCACGCCGGGCAGGACGACGGCGCTGGGCCGGTGCGGTACTGGAGGAGCCGCGCGGCACCGCCGCGGCGCCAGCTATCCACCGATTCCAGCGTGAGCCGGGAGCCAGCATGGGTGACATGTCGAAGAACCGCCCCGAACGGGAGCGCAGGGCACAGCGAGCGGCGCAGGAGAGCGCCCCCGCCGCCCCGGACCGGAGCGCCGGGGAGGCCGCTGGCATCGGGGAGAGTTACGTATCGCAGGAGGACGGCCGCTGGGTCAGCCACGTGGGGCACCCGGGGACCGGGAAGCACCGCAAGGGGCCCGGCCCGGTGGCGCGCGAGGACGCGGCCGAGTGACCTGAGAGCCTGTCTTTGAACCCCCGCCTGCGCCCCGACGCCCGGCACGCACTCCCCCGAGCTCTTCGAGCAGGGGGGACCCCCATCGCACGCACCGACCGCCGCTGCGCTTGCCCTTCGGGCGGACGACGGGGGTTCAAAGACAGGCTCTGACCGCCCGTGCGGCCGGGACCGGTTCGGGCCGGTCCCGGCCGTCGTGGGGTCAGCGTCCGCCGCGTTCCTTGCCCAGCAGACCCGCGCGGCGCAGCGCGTCGGCCATGGCGCCGTTCGCCGGGGCCGCGTCCCGCTGGCCGCCGCGGCGCTCGTTGCCGCCCTGGCGCTGCCGCGGCGTGCCGCCGCGCCGCTGCTGGCCGTCCCGGTCGCCGCGGCCTTCCCGGTCGCCGCGCCGGCCGTCGCGCGGGGCGCCCGCGCGCTGTCCGCCGTCGGCCGCGCCGCCGCCCTTGCCGGGCTCGTCGTCGAGGCGCAGCGTCAGCGAGATCCGCTTGCGCGGGATGTCGACGTCCAGCACCTTCACCCGCACGATGTCGCCGGGCTTGACCACGTCGCGCGGGTCCTTGACGAAGGTCTTCGACATGGCGGAGACGTGTACCAGACCGTCCTGGTGGACGCCGATGTCGACGAACGCGCCGAAGGCGGCGACGTTGGTGACCACGCCCTCCAGGAGCATCCCGGACTGCAGATCGCCGATCTTCTCCACGCCCTCCTTGAAGGTGGCCGTCTTGAAGACCGGGCGCGGGTCGCGGCCCGGCTTCTCCAGCTCCTGGAGGATGTCGGTGACGGTCGGCAGGCCGAAGGAGTCGTCGACGAAGTCGGCCGGCTTCAGCGAGCGCAGCACCGCGGTGTTGCCGATCAGCGAGGAGACCTCGCCGCCCGCCGTCTTCACCATCCGGCGCACCACCGGGTATGCCTCCGGGTGCACGCTGGACGCGTCGAGCGGGTCCTCGCCGTCGCGGATGCGCAGGAAGCCCGCGCACTGCTCGTACGCCTTCGGGCCGAGCCGCGCCACGTCCTTGAGGGTCTTGCGGGCGCGGAACGGGCCGTTGGCGTCGCGGTGCGCGACGATGTTCTCGGCCAGCCCGGAGCTGATGCCGGACACCCGCGACAGCAGCGGCGCGGACGCGGTGTTGACGTCCACGCCGACACCGTTCACACAGTCCTCGACCACCGCGTCCAGCGACCGCGACAGCTTCACCTCGGACAGGTCGTGCTGGTACTGGCCGACCCCGATCGACTTGGGGTCGATCTTGACCAGTTCGGCCAGCGGGTCCTGGAGGCGGCGCGCGATCGAGACCGCGCCGCGCAGCGACACGTCCAGCTCCGGCAGCTCCTGCGAGGCGAACGCGGAGGCGGAGTACACCGAGGCGCCCGCCTCGGAGACCATCACCTTGGTCAGCTTCAGCTCCGGCTGCGCCGCGATCAGGTCGGCGGCCAGCTTGTCCGTCTCGCGGGAGGCGGTGCCGTTGCCGATCGCGATCAGCTCGACGTCGTGCTCACGGGCCAGCCGCGCCAGTGTGGCCAGCGACTGGTCCCACTTCTGCTGCGGCACGTGCGGGTAGATGGTCTCCGTGGCCGCCACCTTGCCGGTCGCGTCCACGACGGCGACCTTCACGCCCGTACGGAAGCCGGGGTCCAGGCCCATCGTGGCGCGGGTGCCGGCGGGCGCCGCGAGCAGCAGGTCGCGCAGGTTGGACGCGAAGACCCGTACCGCCTCGTCCTCGGCGGCCTGCCGCAGCCGCAGCCGCAGGTCGATGCCGAGGTGGACCAGGACGCGGGTGCGCCAGGCCCAGCGGACGGTGTCCTTGAGCCACTTGTCGGCCGGCCGGCCGCGGTCGGCGATGCCGAACTTGTGGGCGATGGACTGCTCGTACGACGTGGTGCCCTCGACCGGCTCGGTCTCCGGCTCCAGCGCGAGGTCGAGGACCTCCTCCTTCTCGCCGCGCAGCATCGCCAGGACGCGGTGCGACGGCAGCGCGGTGAACGGCTCCGCGAAGTCGAAGTAATCGGCGAACTTCGCGCCCGGCCCCTCTTTGCTGTCGCCTTTGCCCTCCCGCACCCTTGCGGCGATCTGGCCCCGCGTCCACATCCGCTCGCGCAGCTCGCCGATCAGGTCGGCGTCCTCGCTGAACCGTTCGGTCAGGATGGCCCGCGCGCCTTCCAGCGCGGCAGCCGGGTCGGCGACGCCCTTGTCCGCGTCCACGAACGCCGCGGCGGCGGCGTCCGGCGCCACCGAGGGGTCATTCAGCAGGCCGTCCGCGAGCGGCTCCAGACCCGCCTCGCGCGCGATCTGCGCCTTGGTGCGCCGCTTGGGCTTGTACGGCAGGTAGATGTCCTCCAGGCGGGCCTTGGACTCCGCGCCCCGGATCTGCGCCTCCAGCGCGGCGTCCAGCTTGCCCTGCGACCGGACGGACTCCAGGATCGCGGTACGCCGCTCCTCCAGCTCCCGCAGATAGCGCAGCCGCTCCTCCAACGCGCGCAGCTGCGCGTCGTCGAGCATCTCGGTCGCTTCCTTGCGGTATCGGGCGATGAAGGGCACGGTCGAGCCGCCGTCGAGCAGGTCGACCGCGGCCTTCACCTGCCGCTCCCTGACGCCGAGCTCGTCGGCGATCCTCGCTTCGATGGATCCGATGGTCCCGGACGCCCCGTTGGCCTCGGTGGATGCCGTCACGTTGATTCCTGCCCCGCCTTCCAGCGCTTGCTTGAGCCTGCATTGTGCAGGTTGCCGGGCCGCACTGTCGCGTGACCCGGCCCGCCGCGGCCAGGTGTGAGAAGCCGCACGCGTCCGCACGGGGCACCGGCGGTACAGGCTCTCAGCCGTCGGTCCGGCGCAGCACCAGGCTGATGAATCCCCAGCTGTCCCGGTAGTCGCGCAGCCACTCCGTACGGTGGGCGTCGGCCACCGCGAGCGCCTCGGTGCGGTCGGGGCCGGCGGGGCGGTCCAGTGCCCACGAGGCCAGCGATCCGGTCCAGGACCACTCGTAATCGTCCAGTTCCCGGCGGGTGCTGACATGCCCGTATACGGGGGTCCAGCCGTCGGCGGCGACGCGTTCCAGGGTGGTCGGCAGGTCGGCGAAGTCCCCGAGCATGCCGACGGCTTCCCTGGACGGCGTACGCTCCCAGAACCCGTCACCGACCAGGACCCGCCCGTCCGGGGCCAAGTGTCCCCGCGCCGCGGCCAGGGTGGACAGCAGACCGCCGAAGGCGTGTGCGGCCCCGACGCTGAGCACCAGGCCGAAGGGGTCGGGGGAGCGGAAGCCGGCGGCGTCCTCGTGGTGCAGGACGAGACGGTCCCCGACGCCCTGCGAGGCGGCGGCCGTACGGGCGTGCGCCAGGGACTCCGCGCTCACGTCGACGCCCTCGGCCCGCAGCCGCGGATGCCGGTCCAGCGCGCGCAGCAGCCACTCGCCGCCCCCGCAGCCGAGGTCGAGTACGCGCTCGTCGCCGTGCGGCAGGGCGTGTTCCAGCAACTGCCGCACCGAGTCGTCGTCGAGCGGTGCCGCGATGGGGTGGCCGGTGTGGGCGATACGGGAGATCCGTTGACGGTCCATCGGCGCAGCCTGGCAGCGACGGCCCGTCCCGCGCACCTGAATTCCCGTGCGCGGGACGCCTCGCGGGCGTAGGGCAGGGCCGCTCAACTGCCCTGCCGTTCCCGCGAGTCGGGTCGCTGTCATGTGTGTACGCCGGCCGGTGGCTCAGCGCTTGCCGAACAGCTCCTTGGGGAACGCCCCCGCAGCCATCGCGGTCTGGACGAAGCCGGTGGCCAGCTCGGTGAGCCGGGCCACGTCCGCCGCGCCCAGGTGCTCGTACGGCGCCAGGTCCAGCCGGTCCGTCGTGTCCTCCAGGTCCGCGCGCAGCTCGGCGCCCGCCTCGGTCAGGGCGCCCGCCTCGTCCAGGATGCCGCGCTCGCGCAGCCCCTCCTCGGCGGCCTGCCACTCCTCCAGCGACCAGCCGCGGGTCGCCAGGATCCACGAGGGGTCCGCGCCGCGGTCGGTGGCGGTGTGGGTGACCAGCGCCTCCAGGCCGTTCAGACCGGCGTGCAGCAGCGCCACGAGGTGGCCGTCGCCGCGGTGCTCGCGCAGCAGCGTCGCCGCGTGCCAGTAGGCCAGGTGCGGGGCCTCGGGCACCGGCAGGTCGGCGTGCGCGGAGTACAGCGGCCGGGCGTGCCGGGTGCAGGCCTCGGCGGCGCGCAGCGCCAGCCGGGCCGCCTCGGCCATCTCCGGCGACTCCACGGCACTGTCGCCGAGCAGCCGCCGCAGGGTGCTGTCGACCGCCCGCAGCCGCGCGGCCAGCACCTCTTCGGGCGGGACGACGGACCACACCTGCGGTATGTGCCGGGCGACCAGGTCGTGCTTGAAGTTGTAGAAGGCCGCGGTGACGGTGCCGGGGCCCACCGCGCCCATGGCCGCCGCGCGGCTCGCGAAATAGGCGGCGCCGCGGTCCTCGACGCCGATCGCGGCGAGCTCGGCGGGGAGGTCGGGGGAGAAGTAGACGGTCGAGTGCAGCGGGTTGACGACGTTGTGACAACGCCGGCCGGCGCGCTCGGGGAGCGAGGTCGTGGTGGTCATGACCGCAGGTTACCGACCCGTTGGTATGGAGGGGAGGGCAGGCCCGCCCTCCGTTTCCGCGCGGACGGTCACGGCCGATGGCCGTAAAAGTGGGTTTTTCGTCATTGCCGCCATCGCCGCACCCCGACCAGGATGGTCGCCATGGAACAGCGCGACGTGCTGGTCGTCCTCTTCGAGGGCGTACAGAGCCTCGATGTCACCGGCCCCCTGGAGGTCTTCCACCAGGCTGACCGGCGGGTGCCCGGCGCGTATCCGGTCCGTACCGCATCGCTCGACGGCGCCCCGGTCCGTACGACCAGCGGGCTGGCCCTCACACCCGACCTCGCGCTGCCCGACGCCACGCCGCCGCACACCCTCCTCGTGCCCGGCGGACGGGGAACCCGCGCTCCCGACCCCCGCCTGGTCGACTGGCTGCGGCCGCACGCGCCGCACGCCCGGCGCAAGGTGGCCGTGTGCACCGGAGCGTTCCTGCTCGCCGCCGCCGGACTGCTCGACGGGCGCCGGGCGACCACCCACTGGACCCGGTGCGACGCGCTCGCCGCGCAGTTCCCGGCCGTACGGGTCGATCCGGAGCCGATCTACGTACGGGACGGCGACGTGGCCACCTCGGCCGGGGTGACGGCGGGCATCGACCTGGCGCTGGCCCTGGTGGAGGAGGACCACGGCCGTGACGTGGCCCTGGCCGTCGCCCGCCACCTGGTCGTCTTCCTGCGCCGGCCCGGCAACCAGACCCAGTTCAGCGCCCAGCTCGCCGCCCAGACCGCGGACCGGCGCCCGCTGCGCGACGTCCAGCAGTGGATCACCGAGAACCCGGCGGCCGACCTGTCCGTCGACACCCTCGCAGGCCGCGCGGGCCTGTCGCCCCGGCACTTCGCCCGCGCCTTCCGCGCCGAGGTCGGCATGACGCCGGGACGCTATGTCGACCGGATACGGCTGGAAGCCGCCCGGCGCCTCCTGGAGGACACCGCCGACGGCATCGAGGGCATCTCCCGCCGCTGCGGCTACGGCACCCCGGAGGCGATGCGCCGCGCCTTCCTGCGCACGCTGGGCGCCGCGCCGGCCGAATACCGCCGCCGCTTCCGGCCCGTGGCCCCGCCGCCGTTCCCCTGACGACCCGTCCGCTCCGGTTCCCGCACCCTGCCCCACACCGCACTTCCCGCTCCGCCACGCAGCCGCGCACCTCATCCCACCGAGCACCCACCACCGAAAGGTTTCGCCATGCAGATCGCCGTCCTCCTGTACGACCGCATCACCGCCCTGGACGCCATCGGCCCGTACGAGACCCTCAGCCGCGTCCCGGGCGCCGAGACCGTCTTCGTCGCCGGGCGCACCGGAGAGCACCGCACCGGCTGCGGCTCCCTCGCGCTGACCGCCGACGCCGTGCTGTCCGAGGTCACCGCGCCCGACGTGCTCGTGGTACCCGGCGGCCGCGGCCATGCCGCGCTCATGGACGACGGGCCGCTGCACGACTGGCTGCGCGCCGTGGACACCCGCACCACCTGGACGACCTCCGTCTGCACCGGCTCGCTGCTCCTCGCCGCCGCCGGGCTCCTCAAGGGCCGCCGTGCCACCTCGCACTGGCTCGCGCTGGACCGGCTCCCGTCCTACGGCGCCGAACCGACCGGCGAGCGCGTCGTCTTCGACGGCAAGTACGTGACCGCCGCAGGCGTGTCCTCCGGCATCGACATGGGCCTGGCGCTGGCGGGCCGGATCGCCGGCGACACGTGCGCGCAGGCCATCCAGCTCGGCATCGAGTACGACCCGCAGCCGCCGTACGACGCGGGCTCGCCGGAGAAGGCCCCGGCCGGGGCCGTCGCGGAGATGCGGGCCCGGAGCCGGTCCGTCCTGGAGGGATGACACCGGCTCTCACGTCGCCTCCGGCCCGCCGCCGCCCTCCAGCTCCTCCTGCCACAGCAGCTCCGTCAACCGCCCGATGCCCGCGGCCAGATGGCGCCGGTACGTCGTCATCGGCAGGCGCAGCAGCTCCGCGGCACGCGCCTGGGTACCGGCCGGGCGCAGATACGTGTGGTGCAGCGCCCGGAAGGCCCGCCGGTCCCGCGGCGACGCCTCCAGCGCTGCCGCCGCCGCGCGGACCGCCTCCCGCAGGGCCGCCACCCGCCCCTGCGGTGCCGCCCCGTCCGCGGTGTCCGCCGCGCACCGCCCGGCCACCAGCCGCGTCTCCAGCAGGGGTGAGTCCCGCAGCCCGTCCGGCCGCGCCAGCTCACGCAGCGCATCCCGTACGGCCGCCGCGAACGCGTCCTGGTCCAGTACCCGCAAGGGGTTCGAGGAGACCGGCGGGGCCACAGCGAACGGGTCCTCGGCCCGTTCCCGCTCGGTCAGCATCGCCAGCCACGCCAGCCCCGGCACCCGCCGCCAGTCGTGCGTGAACATCCCGAACCGGCGCCCGGCGACCGTGAAATCGGCCTCCGGAAGCCGGGCGAAGTCCACATACGCACAGCCCGGCTCCCAGAACTCCGGGTCCGCGAACGGCAGCAGCGTCACGGCGGGCTGGCGGCCGGTGAGGTAGTGGTGGGTCAGCCGCAGCGTGATCAGGGTCTGCACGGGGGAGACGGCCTGGTACTCGTCGCGGCTCATCCAGAAGCGGACCAGCAACGCCGTCTCGCCCTCGCGCAGTTCACCGTGCGCGGCCAGCCAGCCGCAGGCGGCCCGTACCGCCGGATCGTCCGGCGCGCCCGGCGGGGGAGCCCCGCCCAGCTCGATCAGTGTGTAGAACCCCGCCGCCACTCCGTCCGGACCGCGCACGGTGTACGTCTCGGCCTCCGGGCGCCCCGACCAGTCGTGCACCAGCCGCGCCGCCTCGATGCCCTCGTGGATCGCGGCGATCGTGCACGCCTCCACCAGCTCGCCGCCGGAGACCGGCCCCGGCGACACGGTCAGCCGGTCCAGCCGGGCTGCGCCCGCCGCGCCGCGCGCCACCGGCTCCAGCAGCGGCCCGACGACCGGGCTGTCCCGGTGCAGGTACGCGAAGTCCGCGAGCACCGCCCGCTGCCGCGCCCGGTCGTCCGTCCGGGTGAACAGCCGCTGGTAGTACGCGCTCGCCCGGCGGTGCAGCACCGCCCTGCGCTCCGGGTCCCGCCAGCGCAGCTCCGCGCCCAGCGCGTCCCGCACCAGGTCGTGCGGGTGCACCCCGCGGACGCCGCTCTCCACGGCGGACAGGCCGCACAGCCAGTCGAAGTACGGCCGGGCGTCGGCCACTTCGAGCAGCGCGGCCAGCAGTGGCTCGGTCGTCGACAGCACCTGCGCCGACGCCTCCAGCGCGGCCCGGTGCAGCGGCGTGGGCACCGCTTCGAGCAGGCTGGCCAGCAGCGCCCGTACGACCTGCGGCGACGGCTCGGGCCCGGCCGCCTCGCCGCCGAGCGCGGCGACGTCCGCCACCAGTGCGAGCGCCAGCGGATACCCGCGGGTGAAGGCCAGCCCCTGCTCCTGCACGGCGGGCGGCACACCGCGCCGGGTGAGCAGCTCCCGGCTGTCCGCTTCGTCCAGCGGGCCGAGCGGCAGCAGATGCAGCAGCCCCTGCCAGGCCGGGTCCAGGCGCCAGGACAGTGGCGGCGCCGTCCGGCAGGCCAGCGCGACCAGCGCGTCGCCGGGCAGCCGGGGCAGCAGCTCGCGGTGCAGCGTCTCGCGCGCCACCCGGGGGTCGTCGAGGCCGTCGATGAGCAGCACCAGGTCCGGCCGGTCCGGGATGCGCTCCGCCAGTTCCTCTTCGTAGGAGCGCACCCCGGGTGCCTCCAGCCGTACGGCGGGCCGCCCGGCGCGCCTGGCGAGCTGCGCGAAGTGGTGCAGCAGGGTCGTCTTGCCGATCCCGCCGGGACCGTGCACGTACACCACGGCGCCGTGTCCGGCGGCCAGCAGCGCGCGGAAGGCCGCGGCCTCACCGCGGCGGCCGACGAAGCCCTCTTCGCGCGCCGTCGCGAGCCGGTCGCCCAACCGGTCGGTCACCCGTCAAGTATGTCGCCGAGGTGGTCGGAACGGACCCTCATCGGACAGGAATCGGATACCCGGCGGGCTGCTGTCCGGCCGGCCGCCGCCCCTAGCTTCCTGGGTGTCGGTCCATCGACGACACAGGGGGCGAAGAAGATGAACCGCAGGATCACCACCGTCATGGGCGTCGCGTTCGCCGCCGCCTCGGCCGCCGGACTGGCCCTGTCGGCCGCGGGGCCGGCCGCCGCCTCGCAGTTCTACGGCGGGACGCTGCACCCGGGGGAGCAGCGTTGCGTCCAGCAGTCCGCCGCGCACATGGTGCGCGCGGACGGCAAGGCGACCGGGCAGGGGGCCAAGTTCAAGCTCCAGTACCAGGGCGCGACCGTCCCGGGCACCGGCTCGCCCGGCCTGGTCACCGCGTACGGCGCGGAGCTGCGCGATACCTGGGCCGGCTGGCCGGGCGCGGGCGACTACACCGCCTGCGCCACCAACAACGGCACGGCCGACACGAACGTGCGTCTGACGCTGAAGACGGACGGCGAGGTGGGATGACCCGTCTCCCCGTGGCCCGTATCACCGCGCCGTCCAGGTGAAACGCGGCGTCCGGCGTTCGAGGAAAGCGGCGACACCCTCCGCGGTGTCGCCGCTTTCAGCTGCCGCGGCCTCCCAGTGGGCCACCCGCTCCGCGCCGGCCGGACCGTCCGCGAACTCCTTCGCCGCGGCCTGCGTCAGCTGCGACCGGCCCGCCAGTACGGCGGTGAACGCCGCCACCCGCTTGTCCAGCTCCCCCTCGGGCAGCACCTCGTCCAGCAGCCCGGTCCGCAGCGCCCGCGCGCAGTCGATCAACTCGCCGGAGAACAGCAGGTACTTGGCGGCCGACGGGCCCACCAGGCGCACCAGCCGCTGCGTGGCGGAGGCCGGGTAGACGATCCCCAGCTTCGCGGGCGTCACCCCGAACAGCGCGCCGTCCTCCGCGAACCGCAGGTCGCACGCCGCCGCCAGCTGGCAGCCGCCGCCCACGCAGTACCCGCGTACCGCCGCCAGCGACGGCTTCGGGAACGCCGCGAGCGCCTCCTCGGCAGCCGTCGCCAGCCCCTTCTCCGCCCCCGCCGACCCGCGCAGCGACCCGATGTCCGCACCGGCGCAGAAGGTGTCGCCCGCACCGGTCAGCACCAGGACCCGTACGGCGGGGTCCGCGGCCAGCCGCTCCAGCAGCGGCGGCAGGTCCCGCCACATCCCCGTCGTCATGGCGTTGCGCTTGGCGGGGTTGCTGAGGACGACGGTCGCTGTGCCGTCGCTGACGCGTGTGACGATGCCGGGTTCCATGCCCCGGATATTAGGACGACCGTTCCCCGGCGGTACGGATACGATCAGCGGTCTGATGTCTGCCACCGCCGCCACCCTCGTCGCCAAGTCCCTCGCCGCCGGCCACGGCGAGCGCGTCCTGTTCTCCGGTCTCGACCTGGTGGTCGCGCCCGGGGACGTCATCGGCCTGGTCGGCGCCAACGGCGCCGGCAAGTCGACCCTGCTGCGCCTGCTGGCCGGGCTGGACACCCCGGAGGAGGGCGGGCTGACCCTCAGCCCGCCCACCGCCACCGTCGGCCACCTCCCGCAGGAGCCCGACCGCAGGCCGGGAGAGTCCGTACGCGCCTTCCTGGGCCGCCGCACCGGTGTCACGGCGGCCCAGGCCGCCCTGGACGCCGCCACCGAGGCCCTGGTCGAGGAACGGCCCGGCGCCGACGACGCGTACGCCGCCGCCCTGGAGCGCTGGCTCTCGCTCGGCGCCGCCGACCTCGACGAACGCGCCGAGGAGACGGCCGGCAGGCTCGGCCTCGCCGTCGGCCTCGACCAGCCGATGACGTCCCTGTCCGGCGGCCAGGCCGCCCGCGCCTCCCTCGCCTCGCTGCTGCTCTCCCGGTATGACGTCTTCCTGCTGGACGAGCCCACCAACGACCTCGACCTGGACGGCCTGGCCCGGCTGGAGGAGTTCGTCACCGGCCTGCGCGCCGGCACGGTCCTGGTCAGCCACGACCGCGAGTTCCTGACCCGCACGGTCAGCCGCGTCGTCGAACTGGACCTCGCGCAGCAGCAGGTCAACACCTACGGCGGCGGCTACGCCGGGTACCTGGAGGAACGCGAGCGGGCCCGGCGCCACGCCCGCGAGGACTACGAGGAGTACGCGGACACCAGGGCGGCCCTCGAAGCGCGCGTCCACACCCAGCGCAACTGGATGGAGAAGGGCGTCAAGAACGCCCGGCGCAAGGCCACCGACAGCGACAAGATCGGCCGCAAGTTCCGCGCGGAGTCCACCGAGAAGCAGGCCGCCAAGGCCAAGCAGACCCAGCGCATGATCGACCGCCTGGAGGTGGTCGAGGAGCCGCGCAAGGAGTGGGAACTGCGCATGGAGATCGCCGCCGCGCCCCGCGCGGGCGCGGTCGTGGCCACCCTGCGCGGCGCCGAGGTCCGGCGCGGGGACTTCCGCTTCGGCCCGGTGGACCTCCAGATCGACTGGGCCGACCGGGTCGCCGTCACCGGCCCGAACGGCTCCGGCAAGTCCACCCTGCTCGCCGCCCTGCTGGGCCGGCTGCCGCTGGACGCCGGCCACGCCGCTCTGGGCCCCGGCGTCGTCGTCGGCGAGGTCGACCAGGCCCGCGGTGCCTTCCTCGGCGACGAGCCGCTGGCGGACGCCTTCCGCGCCGCCGTACCGGATCTGTCCCCGGCCGACGTCCGGACCCTGCTGGCCAAGTTCGGCCTCAAGGCGGCCCACGTGCTGCGGCCCGCCTCGACGCTCTCCCCGGGCGAGCGGACCCGTGCCGCCCTCGCCCTCCTCCAGGGCCGTGGCGTCAATCTCCTGGTTCTGGACGAGCCCACCAACCACCTCGACCTGCCGGCGATCGAACAGCTGGAGTCCGCGCTCGCCTCGTACCAGGGCACGCTGCTGCTGGTGACGCACGACCGGCGGATGCTGGAGGCGGTGCACACGGACCGGCGTATCGAGGTCGAGGCCGGGCGCATCACGGAGCGCGTGCTCTGACGGTGTCCCGCCCGGCGATTTGGCGTGTGGCCCGGCACCCCGTAGTGTTGGCACAACCGACGCGGGGTGGAGCAGCTCGGTAGCTCGCTGGGCTCATAACCCAGAGGTCGCAGGTTCAAATCCTGTCCCCGCTACTTCCGCAGCAGGCCCGGTGTTCCTCGTGAGCACCGGGCCTGCTGTCGTGCGTGCGCTGCCGTCCGGCCCCGAAAGAGGTATACCGGGACAAAGGCGTCCGTGAGGAGGGCCGTGATGCTCGGCAGAAGCAGATCCTCGAAGTCCCCGGCGGGAACGGCGCCACCGGGGACGCAGGCGGCGGGCGAGCTGAAACGCAGCTTCGGCCTGCTGGCGGTGCTCGGGGCGATCCTGGTGGTCGCCGGTCTGGTGGGTCTCGTGTACGTGGGATTCGCGACCCTCACCTCGATGCTGCTCTTCGGGTGGCTGCTGCTGATCGGCGGCGTGGTGGGGCTGCTGCACGCCATCCAGTCGCGCGGTTCCAATTTCTTCTGGCTCGCGGTGATCGTGGCGGCCCTGAACATCGCCGCGGGGGTGGTCGTGATCCGGCAGCCGGAGGTGGCCGCGGCGGGGCTGACGATGTTCGCGGCGCTGCTCTTCCTGACCGGCGGCGTGTTCCGGCTCGTCGGCGGGGCGGTCGTCCGGGGACCGCAGTTCGGCTGGACGCTGGTGCAGGGGGCATTCGGCGTCCTGCTGGGCGTGCTGGTGCTCGGCGACTGGCCGCACAGCAGCCGGTACGTGATCGGCTGCTTCTTCTCCCTGGCCCTGCTCTTCGACGGGCTCGGTCTGATCGCGATGGGGATCGGGGGCCGGCGGATCGTCGGTATGGTGACCGGCGGGCAGGGCCCCGGGGCCGGCTCACCGGCCGCCACCGGTCACCCACCGGCCTCGTCCGGCAATCTTTGAACAGAAAACAAAAGGGTCAGGGCCGGTCGAAGGACCGATCACCGATTGCGGAATCGGTCAGAAAGCGTCGATAGAAGCTGACTTGTGTTCAGCGGGTCGGTACGGACCAGCTCACCACCAACACTCGGAGGGTGAGGACGCCTTCCGGCCCCCCGGCCGAACCCCCCGAGGAGCTGACCGCCGCGCGCGCGTACGAAGGAGTCTGGCGCTTCACCGCACCGGCACTGGAGTCATCGGTGCCCCAGGCGCGGCACGCGGTCCGGGACCTGCTCGCCCGGCAGCACGTACCCGCCGCCGGCGAGATCCTGGACGCCCTGCTGCTGATCGTCTCCGAACTGGTCACCAACGCCGTACAGCACGCCGCGCTGCTCTCCCCGGAGATCACCGTCGAGACCACGGTCGGCGACGACTGGGTCCGGGTCGCCGTGGAGGACGGCCATCCCTACCGCCCCAAGGCCGTCGAGGCGGACGAGGGCGACGTCGGCGGGCGCGGCCTGTGGCTGGTCAAGATGCTCACGACCGAGGCGGGCGGCAAATGCGACGTCGAGCACACGGCGAGCGGCGGCAAGGCGGTCTGGGCCGAACTGCCGCTCGCCCCGCTGACGGGCGGGCCTACCAGCCCGCCGTCGGCCCTGTGAGCTCCCGCACGGCGGGCCGGGCCGCGTCCAGCACGGTCATGAACCACGCCGAGAACGGCACCCGCTCATGCCGCTCCGCCAGCTCCTGCGGCGTCACGAACGCGACCTCGCCGACCTCCTCCGGATCCGGCTCCGGCGCGGCCTGCACCAGCCCCACGAACAGGTGGTTGTACTCCTGCTCGACCAGCCCGGACTCCGGGTCCGGGTGGTTGTAGCGGACCGTACCGGCTTCGCCGAGCAGCGCCGGGGCGACACCCAGCTCCTCGGCGGTGCGCCGCGCCGCGGCGGCGAACGGGGTCTCACCGGGGTACGGGTGACCGCAGCAGGTGTTCGACCAGACGCCGGGGGAGTGGTACTTGCCCAGCGCCCGGCGCTGGATCAGCAGCCGCCCCCGGTCGTCGAAGAGGAAGACCGAGAACGCCCGGTGCAGCAGGCCGGGAGGCTGGTGGGCGGTGAGCTTCTCCTCGGTGCCGATCGTCGTGCCGTCCTCGTCGACAAGCTCCAGCAAGATCGGTTCGGCGGTGCCGCCCGGTGGGTTCACCGCCGTGGTCCCGGCGGTCTGTCCATTGGCAGGTGTGATCGGCATGCCCATCCTTGTCGTCGGTCTCCTCGCCGCTCAAGTCTGCCCTAGGGGCCGCCGTCACACTCCCCGCTGCCCTTCCGGCGGCCCAGGTGAGAGTGTCGGCAGGGGCCCGGCCGTGGGACGGCAGGGCCCGGCGGCCGTGACGGCCGGGCCTCGCCACGCCCGTGTCATGGGCACAGTTGTGCCTCGTGCGCCGCGTGACCGCCCGGCTCCAGCTGGAAGGTGCAGTGCCCGACGTCGAAGTGGCCGGCCAGGCAGCCGCGCAGGGCGTGCAGCAGTTTCTCGTGCCCCACGGCGTCCAGCGTGTCCGGCGCGACGGTCACATGGGCCGAGAGCACCGGCATCCCGGACGTGATCGTCCAGGCGTGCAGATCGTGGACGTCCTCGACGCCCGGCAGTGCCAGCAGATGGGCCCGCACCTCGGTCATGTCCATGCCCTTGGGTGCCGCCTCCAGCAGGATGTCCAGGGACTCGCGGAACAGCTTCCAGGTACGCGGCACGATCATCAGCCCGATCACGACGGACGCGATCGGGTCCGCCGCCGACCAGCCCGTCAGGGTGACCAGCAGCGCCGCCACGACGACCGCCACCGACCCCAGCGCGTCCGCCATCACCTCCAGGAACGCGCCGCGCACATTGAGGCTGTCGCGCTGCCCGCGCATCAGCAGGGCCAGCGAGACCAGGTTCGCCACCAGACCGACGGCGCCGAAGGCCATTGTCGTGCCGCCCTCGATCCCGACCGGTTCGAAGAACCGCGGCACCGCCGTGACCAGCACATACCCGCCGACGCCGAACAGCAGCAGCGCGTTGGCCACCGCCGCGAGGATCTCGGCGCGGGCGAGTCCGAAAGTGCGCTGCGGCGACGGCGGCCGGTTCGCGAAGCGGACCGCGATCAGCGCCATCGTCAGCCCCACCACGTCGGTGGCCATGTGCCCCGCGTCGGCGAGCAGTGCGAGCGAGCCGGTGACCGCACTGCCGATGATCTCGGCGACCATGACGGTCGTGGTCAGCGCCAGCGCGCCGCGCAGCCGGCCGCGGTACGCCGCGGTCGCCGTGCCGCTCCCCGCGCCGCCCGGCGCCGGTCCGCCCGATCCGTGGTCGTGTCCTGCACCCATGCCGTACGCCTCCCGGAAGATGCCGCGCCCGTGCCGTCGGGCCGAAGCCGTCGCTCCCTGCAGTGAACTACGGGCGGGGGGTATGTGGCAACGCGGTGGTGAACACCGTTGTCATGTCGCTGACCTGCGGTGATGTCCGGCGGGGGAGGGGAGCGGAAGGGGGGTGGAGGCGGGGTGACGTCCGCTGGGCGGAGGGCCGTTTTCCGGACACCCGGACTGGCCGCCCGGTACGCGCGGAAGGCCGTGCCCCGACCCGTGACCCGCCCCACACTCCGCCGCGCGGCAATCCGCCCACACGTGACCAGCCGTGTCATAACCGGCGCCGTGCCCGGGCGTCAGTTGTTCCCGGGAGCGTTGATCCACCATGATGATCGCGGCAGGCGCAGCCCGCGGTCACTCGATCGTGCGGTGAATGCGCGGTGAACGGCCGCATCCGGCGATCCGATAGCCTCTGCCGACGTGCCCACCCACCCCTCCGGGGCGCAGGTGTGCCACGCCCGCCGCCCGGGTAGCCCGTATCGAATGCGGACCGACCGGCGCGGCCTCGCCAGCTTCCAAGGAGTGAGTTCGTCTGTCGACCGCCATCCTCACCGGTCCGCCGGTCGCCGGGTCGCCGCTCGAAGCCGGCCTGCGCTCGCTGGGCTTCGACGTCCGTACGGCGGACGGCGCGGCGGCCGTGGCCGACGCGCTCGCCGCGGTCCCGGCCGATGAACGTGTCGCCGTCGTCGACCCCCGTTTCGTGGGCCATCTGCACAGCCTCCGGCTGGCGCTGACCGACCCGCGCTTCCCGGCCGCCGCCGTGCCGGGCGCCGTCACCGCGCAGCCCGAGGCGCGCGCCGCGCTCCGGCGCGCCGCCACCGCGGTCCCCGCCGGACCCGGCACCCGCTACCGCGTGGACGTCCTGCCGGACGCGATCGCCGAGACCATGGAGGCCGAGGACGCCGCGCCGCAGCGCGTCGAGCTGGGCAGCCTGGTCGCGGCCGTGCCGCTGACGCCCGCCGAGCGCGCCACCGCCGAGGAGGCCGTCGCCGCCGTCGACGACGAGGCCGTACGGCTGCGTACCGCCGTCAAGGCCCGCGACGGGTTCTTCACCACCTTCTGCATCAGCCCGTACTCCCGCTACCTCGCCCGCTGGTGCGCGCGCCGCGGCCTGACCCCCAACCAGGTCACCACGGCGTCGCTGCTCACCGCGGTGATCGCGGCGGGCTGCGCGGCCACCGGCAGCCGTGGCGGCTTCATCGCCGCGGGGCTGCTGCTGATCTTCTCGTTCGTCCTGGACTGCACCGACGGGCAGCTCGCCCGCTACTCGCTCCAGTACTCGACGATGGGCGCCTGGCTCGACGCGACCTTCGACCGCGCCAAGGAGTACGCGTACTACGCGGGCCTCGCGCTCGGCGCGGCGCGCGGCGGCGACGACGTCTGGGCGCTGGCTCTGGGTGCCATGGTCCTGCAGACCTGCCGCCATGTCGTCGACTTCTCCTTCAACGAGGCGAACCACGACGCCACCGGCAACACCAGCCCCACCGCGGCACTGTCCGACCGGCTCGACAGCGTCGGCTGGACGGTCTGGGTACGCCGGATGATCGTGCTGCCCATCGGGGAACGCTGGGCCATGATCGCCCTGCTGACCGCCTGCACCACCCCGCGCATCGTCTTCTACGCGCTGCTCGTCGGCTGCGCGCTGGCCGCCTGCTACACCACGGCGGGCCGGGTGCTGCGCTCGCTGACCAGGCGCGCGGTGGGGGTACCCCCAGGCGTCAAGCGCTGGGGGAGTACCGACCGCGCCGCCGGCGCCCTCGCCGACCTGGCCGACTCCGGGCCGCTCGCCGCACTGTCCGCCCGGGGCGGCAGCGGCGGCGCCTTCACCGCCCCCGTCATGGCCTTCCTCGGCACTGCCTGCCTCCTGACCTGGGTGATCTTCCAGGACGCGCCCGTGACCTGGACGACCGTGGTGATCGCGGTCATCTACGCCCTCTTCTCCGGCCAGGCCGTCGCCCGCCCGCTCAAGGGCCCGCTCGACTGGCTGGTGCCGCCGCTGTTCCGGGCGGGCGAGTACGTCGCCATCCTGGTCGTGGCGGCCCGCTCCGACGCCGACCAGGCGCTGCCCGCGGCGTTCGGGCTGGTCGCGGCGGTCGCCTACCATCACTACGACACCGTCTACCGCATCCGGGTCGGCGCGGGGGCCCCGCCGAACTGGCTGGTGCGGGCGGCTGGCGGGCACGAGGGGCGCACGCTGCTCGTTGTCCTCCTCGCGACCCTGCTGCACGGCTCAGGTTTCACAATCGCGCTGACGGTCCTGGCACTGGTCCTGGCGCTGCTGGTGCTCGCGGAGAGCATCCGCTTCTGGGTGTCTTCACAAGCACCCGCCGTACACGATGAAGGAGAACCCGCATGATCGGCCTCGTGCTGGCCGCCGGCGCCGGACGGCGTCTGCGTCCCTATACCGACACCCTGCCCAAGGCACTGGTGCCGGTCGACGGCGACACGACCATCCTGGACCTCACACTCGGCAACTTCGCCGAGATCGGTCTGACCGAGGTCGCGATCATCGTCGGATACCGCAAGGAGGCCGTGTACGAGCGCAAGGCGGCGCTGGAGGCCAAGTACGGCCTCAAGCTCACCCTCATCGACAACGACAAGGCCGAGGAGTGGAACAACGCCTACTCCCTGTGGTGCGGCCGCGACGCGATCAAGCACGACGTGATCCTCGCCAACGGTGACACCGTGCACCCGGTCTCCGTCGAGCGCACGCTGCTCGCCGCCCGCGGCGACGGCAAGAAGATCATCCTCGCGCTGGACACGGTCAAGAACCTGGCCGACGAGGAGATGAAGGTCGTCGTCGACCCCGGCAAGGGCGTCCGGAAGATCACCAAGCTGATGGACCCCGCCGAGGCCACCGGCGAGTACATCGGCGTCACCCTCATCGAGGGCTCGGCCGCCGAGGAGCTCGCGGACGCGCTGAAGACCACCTTCGAGCGCGACCCCGACCTGTACTACGAAGACGGCTACCAGGAGCTGGTCAACCGCGGCTTCACGGTGGACGTCGCGCCGATCGGCGAGGTCGCGTGGGTCGAGATCGACAACCACGACGACCTCGCGAAGGGCCGTGAGATCGCATGCCGGTACTGACCCGCCTGATTCCGTCCCCGGTCGTCGTCGACATCAGCGCCGGCGCACTGGACGACCTGGCGGGCCTGCTGGCCGATCAGCGCATCTCCGCGTCCGGGAAGCTCGCCGTCGCCATCAGCGGCGGCTCGGGCGCCCGGCTGCGGGAGCGGCTGTGCCCCGCGCTGCCCGGCGCCGACTGGTACGAGGTCGGCGGCGGCACGCTGGACGACGCGATCAAGCTCGGCGACGCCATGAAGAAGGGCCACTACGACGCGGTCGTGGGCCTGGGCGGCGGCAAGATCATCGACTGTGCGAAGTACGCGGCGGCCCGCATCGGCCTCCCGCTGGTCGCCGTCGCGACGAACCTGTCGCACGACGGCCTGTGCTCGCCGGTGGCCACCCTCGACAACGATGCGGGCCGCGGCTCCTACGGAGTGCCCAACCCGATCGCCGTGGTGATCGACCTCGACGTCATCCGCGAGGCCCCGGTCCGTTTCGTACGGTCCGGGATCGGCGACGCGATCTCCAACATCTCCGCCGTGGCGGACTGGGAGCTGTCGCACCGCGAGACCGGCGAGAACATCGACGGGCTGGCCGCCGCCATGGCACGCCAGGCCGGCGAGGCCGTGCTGCGCCACCCCGGCGGCGTCGGCGACGACGGCTTCCTCCAGGTGCTGGCCGAGGGCCTGGTCCTCACCGGCATCTCGATGTCGGTGGCCGGCGACAGCCGCCCGGCCTCCGGCGCCTGCCACGAGATCAACCACGCCTTCGACATCCTCTACCCCAAGCGGGCGGCGAGCCACGGCGAACAGTGCGGCCTCGGCGCCGCCTTCGCCACGCACCTGCGCGGCGACAAGGAGACCTGCGCGATGATGATCGAGGTGCTGCGGCGGCACGGCCTGCCGGTGACGCCCGGAGAGATCGGCTTCAGCGACGAGGAGTTCGTCGCGGCCGTCGCCTACGCGCCGCAGACCCGCCCCGGCCGCTACACCATCCTCGAACACCTCGACCTGTCCACCGACCAGATCAGGGACGCATACGCCGACTATGCACAAGCCGTCCGTAGCTGAACTCCGCCCGGTCGTGCACCCCGAGGGTGTCAAGGATCGGCGCAGCGGTGAGCACTGGGCCGGTCGCCTGTACATGCGGGAAATCTCGCTGCGCTGCGACCGGTACCTGGTGAACACCAGGGTCACGCCCAACCAGCTGACCTATGTGATGACCCTCTTCGGCGTCCTCGCGGCCCCGGCTCTGCTGGTGCCGGGGATCTGGGGCGCCGTGCTCGGGGTGCTGATGGTCCAGCTCTACCTGCTGCTCGATTGTGTCGACGGCGAGGTGGCCCGCTGGAAGAAGCAGTTCTCGCTCGGCGGGGTCTACCTGGACCGGGTGGGCGCCTACCTCACCGACGCCGCCGTGCTGGTCGGTTTCGGCCTGCGCGCCGCCGACCTGTGGGGCTCCGGGCGGATCGACTGGCTGTGGGCCTTCCTCGGCACCCTGGCCGCCCTGGGCGCCATCCTGATCAAGGCCGAGACCGACCTGGTCGGTGTCGCCCGGCACCAGGGCGGGCTGCCGCCGGTCAAGGAGTCGGCGTCCGAGCCGCGCTCCTCCGGCATGGCGCTGGCCCGCAAGGCCGCCGCCGCGCTCAAGTTCCACCGGCTGATCCTCGGCATCGAGGCGTCGCTGGTGATCCTGGTCCTGGCGATCGTGGACTCGGCCAGGGGCGACCTGTTCTTCTCGCGGCTCGGTGTCGCGGTCATGGCGGGCATCGCGCTCCTCCAGACGCTGCTGCACCTCGTGTCCATCCTCGTCTCCAGCAGGCTCAAGTGACGGGGGCACGCGTGACGAAGGTCGGCGCTGTCGTCCTGACCATGGGCAACCGCCCCGAGGAGCTGCGGGCGCTGCTCGACTCGGTCGCCAAGCAGCACGGCGACCCGGTCGAGGTGGTGGTCGTCGGCAACGGCTCGCCGCTGCCGACGCTGCCCGAGGGCGTACGGACCGTGGAGCTGCCGGAGAACGTCGGCATCCCCGCCGGGCGCAACGTCGGCATCGAGGCGTTCGGACCGGGCGGCAGCGAGATGGACGTGCTGCTGTTCCTGGACGACGACGGACTGCTGCCCGGCGCGGACACCGCCGAGCTGTGCCGCGAGGCGTTCGCCCGCGACCGGAAGCTGGGCATCATCAGCTTCCGCATCGCGGACCCGGACACCGGCGAGACCCAGCGCCGGCACGTACCGCGGCTGCGCGCCTCCGACCCGATGCGGTCCTCCCGTGTCACCACCTTCCTCGGCGGCGCGAACGCGGTCCGCACCAAGGTCTTCGAGGAGGTCGGCGGGCTGCCCGACGACTTCTTCTACGCCCACGAGGAGACCGATCTGGCCTGGCGTGCCCTGGACGCGGGCTGGATGATCGACTATCGCGCCGACCTGGTGCTGTTCCACCCCACCACGGCGCCCAGCCGGCACGCGGTCTACCACCGTATGGTGGCCCGCAACCGGGTCTGGCTGGCCCGCCGCAACCTTCCGGCCCCGCTGGTTCCGGTCTATCTCGGCGTCTGGTTCCTGCTCACCCTGGCCCGGCGGCCCTCGCGGCCCGCGCTGCGTGCCTGGCTGGGCGGCTTCAAGGAGGGCTGGTCCACACCCTGTGGTCCCAGGCGTCCGATGAAGTGGCGTACCGTGTGGCGCCTGACCCGGCTGGGCCGCCCTCCCGTCATCTGACAAGCTCGTATCTGAGAGCATCAGGCGCGAACCGGGGCACGGCCCCGGCAGCGCACCTTGAGGACGAAAGTGTCAACAGTGAGCGAGACTACGCACGACAGTGCGGTCGCCATGAGTGCCCCGCCAACACCCGACGACGGGCTGTCCCGCGCCGAGCTGGCCCGTAAGTACGGGCTCACGCAGAGCGGGGCGCGGCCCAGCCTGCCGGAGTACGTGCGGCAGCTGTGGGAACGGCGGCATTTCATCCGCGCCTTCTCCAGCGCGAAGCTGACCGCGCAGTACAGCCAGGCGAAGCTGGGACAGGTGTGGCAGGTGGTGACGCCCCTGCTGAACGCGCTCGTCTACTACCTCATCTTCGGCCTGCTGATCGGCACCAGCCGCGGTGTCGAGGACTACGTGCCCTTCCTGGTCACCGGTGTCTTCATCTTCACCTTCACGCAGAGCTCGGTGATGGCCGGCACCCGCGCCATCTCCGGCAACCTGGGACTGGTGCGCGCGCTGCACTTCCCGCGCGCCTGCCTGCCCATCTCGTTCTGCCTGATGCAGCTCCAGCAGCTGCTGTTCTCCATGGGCGTGCTGATCCTCATCCTGCTGGGCTACGGGCAGGTGCCCACCTGGTCCTGGCTGCTGGCGATCCCGGCCCTGGTGCTGCAGTTCGTCTTCAACACCGGGCTCGCGATGGTCATGGCCCGCCTGGGCAGCAAGACCCCCGACCTGGCGCAGCTGATGCCCTTCATCATGCGGACGTGGATGTACGCGTCCGGCGTGATGTTCAGCATCGACGTGATCCTCAAGGAGAAGGCGGTCCCCGCCTTCGTGCACGTCCTGCTGGACTGCAACCCGGCCGTGGTCTTCATCGACCTGGTGCGCTTCGCGCTGATCGACAGCTTCACGTCGGAGAAGCTGCCCCCGCACGTGTGGCCGCTGGCCGTGGGCTGGGCGCTCGTGATGGGCATCGCCGGCTTCGTGTACTTCTGGAAGGCTGAGGAGCGGTACGGCCGTGGCTGAGCAAGAGGACGCCGTACAGACGGCGGACGGGAACCGCGTCCCCACCGTGATCGCGGACGACCTGCACATCGTGTACCGGGTGTACGGCACCGGAGCGGGCAAGGGCAGCGCCACCGCGGCCCTGAACCGCATCGTGCGCCGCAAGCCCTCCGGTGGCGTGCGCGAGGTGCACGCGGTCAAGGGCGTCAGCTTCACCGCCTACCGCGGCGAGTCGATCGGGCTGATCGGCTCCAACGGCTCGGGCAAGTCGACGCTGCTCAAGGCCGTCGCCGGGCTGCTGCCCGCGGAGCGCGGCAAGGTCTACTCGCACGGCCAGCCGTCGCTGCTGGGCGTGAACGCGGCCCTGATGAACGACCTGACCGGCGAGCGCAACGTCATCCTCGGCGGGCTGGCGATGGGCATGTCCCGCGAGCAGGTGCGCGAGCGCTACCAGGGCATCGTCGACTTCTCCGGCATCAACGAGAAGGGCGACTTCATCTCGCTGCCGATGCGCACGTACTCCTCCGGTATGGGGGCGCGGCTGCGCTTCTCCATCGCGGCGGCCAAGGACCACGACGTCCTGATGATCGACGAGGCGCTGGCGACGGGTGACCGGGCGTTCCAGAAGCGCTCCGAGGCCCGCATCCGCGAGCTGCGCAAGGAGGCCGGTACGGTCTTCCTGGTCAGCCACAACAACAAGTCGATCAGGGACACCTGCGACCGGGTGCTGTGGCTGGAGAAGGGCGAGCTCCTGATGGACGGCCCGACGGACGAAGTGATCAAGGCGTACGAGAAGGAGTCGGGCAAGTAGCCCGCCCGGTGCCGTACGGCCCCCGCGAGTCCGGCTCGCGGGGGCCGTTGCTCGTCGCGGACCGGCGGCGGAACGTCGTGTGCCGGTCTCCGGATCGTTAACGGATGGTCAACTCGGCCGGTTCCGGGAACAGTTCGCGGCGATTGGATGTTGACCGGATCGTTGCTTCGAGGTTCGGTACCCCCTCGGACGCCGGAGAGATGTACGGCGTAAGCTGTACGGGTACTGAACAGCACAAGTGGCACAAGTCGGGCAATGCTTACCCGTCCTGGCGGCCGGGGGTCCGATCGGACGGGTCGCACCATGCGGCGTGTCCGAAATGGGATGTTTTGGCTTGGCGGTGTAGAACGGGAGGCGTGACGGCAATGGCTACTGGAACTCTCCGGCTCCGAAACGCGCCGGGCAGCCTCCGGTGAGCCGAGGGATGGCACGGGCACGCGACGTCCTGGGCGGACGCCGGACGCCGGACGGCGGCCGGGGCGACGCCCAGTCGCGCACCGTCCTGGACCAGGCCGCGCACGAGAACTTCCCGGTGGCGCCGATCTTCCTGCCCCGCGCCTGGCGCCGGGACCTGATGGCGGTCTACGGCTTCGCCCGCCTCGTGGACGACATCGGCGACGGCGACCTGGCGCCCGGCGGCGGCGACGCCCGGCGTCTGGGCCTGGACCCCGCCGAGGACGGGACGGACCCGGTAGCCCTGCTCGACGCGCTGGAGGCGGACCTGTACCGCGTCTTCAGCGACCGGGCACCCGGCCCGCTGCACCCGCTGATGCGCCGCCTCGGCCCCACCGTGCGCCGCTGCGGACTGACCCCCGAGCCCTTCCTCGGCCTGATCGAGGCCAACCGGCAGGACCAGCGGGTCACCCGCTATCCGGCCTACGGCGACCTGCTCGCGTACTGCGAACTGTCCGCCAACCCCGTCGGGCGCCTCGTGCTGGGCATCACCGGCACCGCGAGCCCGGAGCGTGTCCGGCGCTCGGACGCGGTCTGCACCGCGCTGCAGATCGTCGAGCACCTCCAGGACGTCGCCGAGGATCTGGAGCGGGACCGCGTCTACCTCCCCGGCGAGGACATGAAACGGTTCGGGGTCACGGAAGCGGACCTCGCCGCCCCGACCGGGGGCGCGTCGGTGCGCGCATTGATCGCGTACGAGGCGGAACGCGCCCGTGAACTGCTGAATGAAGGCACCCCGCTGGTGGGTAGCGTCCACGGCAGGCTCAAACTGCTGCTCGCCGGCTTCGTCGCCGGCGGACGCGCCGCACTTCAGGCGGTCGCGGCCGCCGACCACGACGTACTCCCTGGACCGCCCAAGCCGACCAAGCTCAGCCTGCTGCGCGAGGTGGGGGCGACATTGCGAAGAGAGGGGTGAGTCGGACCGTGGAGGACATCGCACACACGTCCGCGCCGGTGCTCGCTGCATACCGTTACTGCGAGGCCGTGACCGGGCAGCAGGCACGTAACTTCGCCTACGGCATCCGGCTGTTGCCGGCCGACAAGCGGCAGGCCATGTCGGCGCTCTACGCCTTCTCGCGCCGGGTCGACGACATCGGCGACGGCCCGCTGGGGGACGACGCCAAGCAGCAGCGGCTGGAGGAGACCCGGACCCTGCTCGGCCGGATCAAGGACGGCGCGGTCGACGAGGACGACACCGACCCGGTGGCGGTCGCGCTGGCCGACGCCGCCCGGCGCTTCCCGATCCCGCTCGGCGGGCTCGACGAGCTGATCGACGGCGTCCTGATGGACGTACGCGGCGAGACGTACGAGACCTGGGACGACCTGAAGGTCTACTGCCGCTGTGTCGCGGGGGCCATCGGACGGCTCTCCCTGGGAGTGTTCGGCACCGTACCCGGCGCGCCGGACACCGCGCGCGCCGCCGAGTACGCCGATACGCTCGGGCTGGCGCTGCAACTGACCAATATCCTGAGAGACGTTCGCGAGGACGCGGGAAACGGCCGTACGTACCTCCCCTCCGACGACCTCGCCAAGTTCGGCTGTTCGGTGGGCTTCCACAGTCCGGTCCCACCCCCCGGCTCGGACTTCACCGGACTGGTCCACTTCGAAGTCAGGCGTGCCCGCGCCCTGTTCGACCAGGGCTTCCGGCTGCTGCCGATGCTCGACCGGCGCAGCGGAGCCTGCGTCGCCGCCATGGCCGGCATCTACCACCGCCTCCTGACGAGGATCGCGGCGGCCCCGGAGGCCGTGCTGCGCGGCCGGGTCTCGCTGCCCGGCCGGGAGAAGGCGTTCGTGGCCGTGCGCGGCCTGTCGGGTTTCGACGCGCGGGCGATCGGCCGTCGCCAGGCGGCCCGGGCGGCGGGCCGGTCGCCCGTGAGGAGACGCGGATGACGGTGCGGGAGACGGGCGAGGCCGACGAGCCCAGCTCAGGGCCGCTGCGTCGGTCCAAGCGGCGGGCAACCCTCCGCCGGGCCGCTGCGTCCCTGACGACAGTAATCAGGGAGGGCGAATGACATCGGAACCGATGGGGCCCGACCGGCACGATGCACATGAGGCAGGCCGTCCCGATGGGGCGGCTGCGGTGGTCATTGGGGGCGGTCTCGCCGGCATCACGGCAGCGCTGGCGCTGGCCGACGCGGGCCTGCGCGTCACGCTCGTCGAGGGGCGGCCCAGGCTGGGCGGGCTGGTCTTCTCCTTCCGCCGGGACTCGGCGGTGGGAGAGCTGACCGTCGACAACGGCCAGCACGTCTATCTGCGCTGCTGCACCGCGTACGACTGGTTCCTCGGCCGGGTGGGCGGCCGCGGCCTGGTGCCCCTCCAGGACCGGATGGACGTCCCCGTGCTGGACGCCGACGGCCTGCGGCTGGGCCGGCTGCGGCGTACGGCCCTGCCCGTACCGCTGCACCTGGCGAAGAGCCTGGCCATGTATCCGCACCTGTCGCTCGCCGAGCGCGCGAACGTCGGCCGCGCGGCGCTGGCCCTGAAGAAGCTCGACCCCGAGGACCCCGCGCTGGACGATGTCGACTTCGCCTCCTGGCTGGCCCGGCACGGCCAGTCGCCGCGCGCCGTCGAGGCGCTGTGGGACCTGGTCGGCATCGCGACGCTGAACGCGCGGGCCGGTGACGCCTCACTCGGCCTCGCCGCCAAGGTCTTCAAGACCGGCCTGCTCTCCGACAACGGCGCCGCCGACATCGGCTGGTCCCGGGCACCGCTCGGCGAGGTGCACGACACGCTCGCCCGCGAGGCCCTGGAGAAGGCGGGCGTCCGCATCGAGCTGCGCACCCGCGCGAGCGCCCTCACGCGTACGGAAGACGGCGCGTGGCAGGTGACGGTGGAGAACGGGCCGCACGGCCGCGACCAGCTGACTGCCGGAACGGTCGTGCTGGCCCTGCCGCAGCGCGAGACGCACGGACTGCTCCCCGAAGGCAGCCTCGACGGCCAGGACCGACTGCTGGACATCGGTACGGCACCGATTCTGAACCTGCACGTCGTCTACGACCGGCCGGTTCTGAAGCTGGGGGCACCCCCCGGACCGCCAGGTCCGTCGAGGGGGACCTTTTTCGCCGCGCTCGGCTCGCCCGTGCAGTGGGTCTTCGACCGTACGGAAGCCTCCGGCCTCGCCGCACTGCCCGGCGGCGCCCGCAGCCAGTACCTGGCCGTGTCGCAGTCCGCCGCGCAGGACGAGATCGACCGGCCGGTGGCCGAGCTGCGCGCACGCTATCTGCCGGAGCTGGAGCGGCTGTTGCCCGCCGCGCGCGGCGCCGGCGTCCGCGACTTCTTCGTCACCCGCGAGCGCACCGCGACGTTCGCCCCCACCCCGGGCGTCGGCCGGCTGCGGCCCGCCGCCCGTACCCAGACCCCCGGCCTGTACCTGGCCGGCGCGTGGACCGCCACCGGGTGGCCCGCGACCATGGAAAGCGCTGTTCGCAGCGGCCTCGGCGCCGTTCGCGAGGCACTCACCGAACTCGGCTTCCCCCCGGGCCAGTTGCCCCAGGAGGCGGCATGACCACGAGTACGAGCGCTCGCACGAGCACGAGCACCGGAAACAGAGGAGAAACCGTGAATCCGGCTTCCCCAGCTATCGACACCGAGAGCGTCACCGCGCTGCTGGAGCGCGGGCGGCAGCTCGCCACTCCCGTGCTGCGTGCCGCCGTGGACCGGCTCGCGCCTCCCATGGACACCGTCGCCGCGTACCACTTCGGCTGGATCGACGCCGCGGGACGGCCCTCGTCCGGTGACGGCGGCAAGGCCGTACGCCCCGCCCTCGCGCTGCTGTCGGCGCAGGCCGCCGGCCAGCCGCCGGAGGTCGGCGTCCCCGGCGCCGTCGCCGTGGAACTGGTCCACAACTTCTCGCTGCTGCACGACGACCTGATGGACGGCGACGAGCAGCGCCGCCACCGCGACACGGTGTGGAAGGTGCACGGCCCGGCCCAGGCGATCCTCGTCGGCGACGCGCTGTTTGCCCTCGCCAACGAAATACTGCTGGAACTGGGCACGGTCGAGGCCGGACGTGCCACCCGCCGCCTCACGGTGGCCACCCGCAAGCTCATCGACGGCCAGGCCCAGGACATCTCCTACGAGCACCGCGAGCGGGTCACCGTCGAGGAGTGCCTGGAGATGGAGGGCAACAAGACAGGCGCGCTGCTCGCCTGCGCCGTCTCCATCGGCGCCGTCCTCGGCGGCGCCGACGACCGTACCGCCGACATCCTGGAGCGGTACGGCCACCACCTCGGCCTCGCCTTCCAGGCCGTCGACGACCTGCTCGGCATCTGGGGCGACCCGGACGCCACCGGCAAGCAGACCTGGAGCGACCTGCGCCAGCGCAAGAAGTCGCTGCCGGTCGTCGCCGCCCTGGCGGCCGACAACCCCGCCGCCGAGCGGCTCGCCGGCATCCTCGCGGCGGACGCGAAGAAGAGCGAGGACGAGATCGCCGACTTCACCGAGGAGGAGTTCGCCTCCCGCGCGGCCCTCATCGAGCAGGCCGGCGGCCGCGAGTGGACCTCCCAGGAGGCCCGCCGTCAGCACGCCACCGCCATCGCCGCGCTGGACGAGGTGGACATGCCCGCACCGGTCCGCGCGCAGTTCGTCGCGCTCGCGGACTTCGTCGTCGTACGAGAGAGATGATCATTATTGACCCGATCTAGATCGCAGTCGCCGGCCGGCGCCCGTCCTCCCCGATCTCCGGAACGGGGTCCAGGCGCCGGCTGACGGAATCCCTGAGCACGCTTCACAGAGTTCACTGCAGAAGGGGAAACCATGACAGCGACGACCGACGGAAGCACCGGGGCGCTGCCGCCCCGGGCACCTTCGGCCGGCGACACCACCGCCGAGACCACCGCGAACGATCCGGCCGCCCCTGGAAGTACGGCCGACGCCGCCCGCCGCGCCGCGGCCCGCGCCACCGAGTACCTGCTGTCCGTGCAGGACGACGCGGGCTGGTGGAAGGGCGATCTGGAAACCAACGTCACCATGGACGCCGAGGACCTGCTGCTGCGGCAGTTCCTGGGGATCGGCGACCGCCGCACCACCGAGGCCGCCGCCCGGCACCTGCGCGGCGCGCAGCGCGCCGACGGCACCTGGGCCACCTTCCACGACGGGCCCGGTGAACTGTCCGCCACCATCGAGGCGTACGTCGCCCTGCGGCTGGCCGGCGACGCGCCGGACGCCGCCCACATGGCCAGGGCCGCCGCCTGGATCCGCGAGCACGGCGGCATCGCCGCCGCCCGCGTCTTCACCCGCATCTGGCTGGCACTGTTCGGCTGGTGGAAGTGGGCGGACCTGCCCGAACTGCCGCCCGAGCTGATCTACTTCCCGAAGTGGTTCCCGCTCAACATCTACGATTTCGCGTGCTGGGCGCGGCAGACGATCGTGGCACTGACGATCGTCTCCGCCCTGCGGCCGGTACGGCCCGCGCCGTTCGCCCTGGATGAGCTGCACACCGATCCGGCCCGCCCGAACCCGCCGCAGCCGCTCGCCCCCGTCACCAGCTGGGACGGCCTCTTCCAGCGGCTGGACAAGGGCCTGCACGGATACCGGAAGGTGGCCGTGCGCACGCTGCGCCGCGCGGCGATGCGGGCCGCGGCGAGCTGGATCATCGAACGCCAGGAGAACGACGGCTGCTGGGGCGGCATCCAGCCGCCGGCCGTCTACTCGGTCATCGCGCTGCACCTGCTCGGATACGACCTCAAGCACCCGGTGCTGCGGCAGGGCCTCGCGTCGCTGGACCGTTTCGCCGTATGGCGCGAGGACGCGGACGGCGCACCCGTCCGCATGATCGAGGCCTGTCAGTCCCCGGTCTGGGACACCTGCCTCGCCGCCATCGCGCTCGCCGACGCCGGGCTGCCCGCCGACCACCCGCGGCTGGTCAAGGCGGCCGAATGGATGCTCGCCGAGCAGATCCGCCGGCCGGGCGACTGGAGCGTCCGCAGGCCGCAACTGCCCTCCGGCGGCTGGGCGTTCGAGTTCGAGAACGATAATTATCCGGACATCGACGACACCGCCGAGGTCGTCCTCGCGCTGCGCCGCATCCAGTACCCGGACCCGGAGCGGGTCGACGCCGCCGTGCGGCGGGCCGTGCGCTGGAACCTGGGCATGCAGTCCAGGAACGGGGCCTGGGGTGCCTTCGACGCCGACAACACCAGCCCGTTCCCCAACCGGCTGCCGTTCTGCGACTTCGGCGAGGTCATCGACCCGCCGTCGTCCGACGTCACCGCCCACGTCGTGGAGATGGCCGCCGACCTCGGCCTGACGCACGACCCGCGGGTGCGGCGCGGCCTCCGCTGGCTGCTGGCCGAACAGGAGCCGGACGGCTCGTGGTTCGGGCGCTGGGGCACCAACTACATCTACGGCACCGGCTCGGTGCTCCCGGCGCTGGCCGCCGCCGGCATCCCCGCCTCGCACCCCGCGGTCCGCCGTGCCGTGCGCTGGCTGGAGCGCGTCCAGAACGAGGACGGCGGCTGGGGCGAGGACCAGCGCTCCTACCAGGACAAGGCGTGGGCAGGCCGCGGTGAGTCGACTGCCTCGCAGACCGCGTGGGCGCTGATGGCGCTGCTCGCGGCGGGCGAGCGGGAGAGCGCGGCGGTCGAGCGCGGGGTGGCCTGGCTGGCCGCGACGCAGCGCGCCGACGGTTCCTGGGACGAGCCGTACTTCACCGGTACGGGCTTCCCCTGGGACTTCTCGATCAACTATCACCTGTACCGGCAGGTCTTCCCGCTGACGGCCCTCGGCCGTTACGTCAACGGCGGACCGGCCGGCGCGTCCCAGGGGTCCTGATGCGCACGTCGCGCAGCGGGGACACCGCCCGGGACGGCCGGTGGGCCCCGCCGCCGGGGCCGCCGCCGCTGCTGGTCGCCTGCGCGCTCGGCATCGAGCGGCTGGCTCTGCGCGGCGGTGACCGCAGCGGTGCAAGCGCGCCCGTCGTCACCCTCCGTACGGGCATGGGTCCGCGGGCGGCGGCGGACGCCGTCACGCACGCGCTGCGCGACGGCTCCGTCACCGCCCGGGCGCCGGTCGTGGCCACCGGCTTCTGCGCCGGCCTGGTCCCCGGGATGCGTCCCGGGGACGTGGTCGTCGCCGAGTCGGCGCGCGGCCACCTGCCCGGCGCCCCCGACGTGACCTGCTCCGACAACGCCCCGCTGCTGCGCGCCCTCAAGGAGCGCGGCATGACGGTGCACACCGGCCTGCTGCGCGGCTCCGACCACGTCGTACGCGGCGCGGAGCGGGCCGGGCTGCGGGCCGCGGGCGCCGTCGCGGTGGACATGGAGTCCGCCGCGACGCTGGAGGCCGCGACGCGGGACGGCGGGCGTCCGGTTGCGGCCGTACGGGTGATCGTGGACGCGCCAGAACATGAACTTGTCCGAATCGGCACTTTGCGCGGTGGAATGTCGGCCTTTCGTGTGCTGCGCTCCATCCTCCCTGTCTTCTTCGAATGGCACCGTTCTTTGCTGCTCCCCAGGAGGTGAGCCAGATGGCCATGCCGCTCCGTCAGTCCATCCGGGTCGGTACGTATCTCTTTGAACAGAAAGTGCGCAAGCGGGAGAAGTTCCCGCTCATCGTGGAACTGGAGCCCCTTTTCGCATGCAACCTCGCATGCGAGGGCTGCGGAAAGATCCAGCACCCGGCCGGTGTGCTCAAACAGCGGATGCCGGTCGCGCAGGCGGTCGGCGCGGTGCTGGAGTCCGGCGCGCCGATGGTCTCCATCGCGGGCGGCGAGCCCCTGATGCACCCGCAGATCGACGAGATCGTGCGGCAGTTGGTGGCCAGGCGGAAGTACGTCTTCCTGTGCACCAACGCCATGCTGCTGCGCAAGAAGCTGGACAAGTTCACGCCCTCGCGGTACTTCGCCTTCGCGGTGCACATCGACGGGATGCGCGAGCGGCACGACGAGTCCGTGGCCAAGGAAGGCGTCTTCGACGAGGCGGTGGAGGCCATCAAGGAGGCCAAGCGGCGCGGCTTCCGGGTCACCACCAACTCCACCTTCTTCAACACCGACACCCCGCAGACCATCATCGAAGTGCTCAACTTCCTCAACGACGACCTCCAGGTCGACGAGATGATGCTCTCGCCCGCCTACGCCTACGAGAAGGCCCCGGACCAGGAGCACTTCCTCGGCGTCGAGCAGACCAGGGAACTGTTCAAGAAGGCCTTCGCGGGCGGCAACCGGCGCCGCTGGCGGCTCAACCACAGCCCGCTGTTCCTGGACTTCCTGGAGGGCAAGGCGGACTTCCCCTGCACGGCCTGGGCGATCCCCAACTACTCCCTCTTCGGCTGGCAGCGCCCCTGCTACCTGATGAGCGACGGCTACGTCCCCACGTACCGGCAGCTGATCGAGGAGACCGACTGGGACAAGTACGGCCGCGGCAAGGACCCGCGCTGCGCCAACTGCATGGCGCACTGCGGCTACGAGCCGACCGCCGTCCTCGCCACGATGGGCTCCCTCAAGGAGTCGCTGCGCGCCGCCCGTGAGACCGTCGCGGGAAACCGCGGGTGACGTGATGGTCACTGGAGAGCCTCCCGGAGGCGGCGCCTCCGGGACCACCGTCGCCCTGGGCCTGCCCGAGGTACCGGCCCGGCCGCTGGCGGAGCGGCGCGTCTCGCGCCGTATCCAGGTCGGGCCGGTGCCGGTGGGCGGCGGTGCCCCCGTATCGGTGCAGTCGATGACCACGACGAACACGGCGGACATCGGCGCGACGCTCCAGCAGATCGCCGAGCTGACCGCGTCCGGCTGTCAGATCGTCCGGGTCGCCTGCCCCTCGCAGGACGACGCCGACGCGCTGCCCGTCATCGCGAAGAAGTCGCAGATCCCGGTGATCGCGGACATCCACTTCCAGCCGAAGTACGTGTTCGCCGCGATCGACGCGGGCTGCGCGGCGGTCCGGGTCAATCCGGGCAACATCCGGCAGTTCGACAACCGGGTGAAGGAGATCGCCAAGGCGGCGTCCGACGCCGGCACCCCGATCCGGATCGGCGTGAACGCCGGGTCGCTGGACAGGCGGCTGCTGGAGAAGTACGGCAAGGCCACGCCCGAGGCGCTGGTGGAGTCCGCCCTGTGGGAGTGCTCGCTGTTCGAGGAGCACGGCTTCCGGGACATCAAGATCTCGGTGAAGCACAACGACCCGGTCGTGATGGTCAACGCGTACCGCCAGCTGGCGGCGCGGTGCGACTACCCGCTCCATCTGGGGGTGACGGAGGCGGGTCCGGCGTTCCAGGGCACGATCAAGTCGGCGGTGGCCTTTGGCGCGCTGCTGTCCGAGGGCATCGGTGACACGATCCGCGTCTCCCTGTCGGCTCCGCCGGCGGAGGAGGTCAAGGTCGGGCTGCAGATCCTGGAGTC